>JANJVG010000041.1 GCA_024710165.1 Burkholderiaceae bacterium | reverse complement strand
GATCGAGCCCAGGATCAGGACCTGGACGCCGAGGAAGCGCCAGGGGCCAAGCTGGCGCAGGAGCAGCAGGGGCGCGCGCATGTGGACGGCCCAGGTCATCATGTAGCCCTTCTGCCAGCGCGAACGCTGCTTGATCCAGGGCAGGGCGCGGCAGTTCGCCTCTTCGCCGGTGACGGTCTCGACGATTTCGGTGCGATAGCCGTGCCGCGCCAGGCGCAGGCCGAGATCCGCATCCTCGGTCACGTTATGCGCATCCCAGGCGCCTAGCTCCTCCAGCACGTTGCGGCGGAAGAAGAGCGTGGTGCCGCCGAGCGGGACCACCAGTCCAAGGCGGGCGATTCCGGGCAGGATCAGGCGGAACCAGCCGGCATATTCGATGGTGAAACAGCGGCTCAGCCAGTTGGTGCGGGGGTTGTAATAGTCGAGCATCCCCTGCAGGCAGGCCACCTCGGGGCCGGAGCGCTGGAACTGCGCCACCACCCGGGTCAGCTGGTCGGGGTCCGGCGCGTCCTCGGCATCATAGACGCCCACGATCGCGCCCCTTGCGTAGACCAGCGCATGGTTCAGCGCGCGGGGCTTGGTCTTCACGCTGCCGCGCGGGACGGTGATCACGCGCATCCATTCCGGCAGTTCGGAAGCGGCCAGCGCGTCGCGGGTCATGCGGTCGTCCTCCTCGACCACGAGGAGGACGTCGAGCAATTCCGTGGGGTAGTCGAGCCGGGCGAGCCGGGTGACAAGGCGGGGGGCGATGTCGCTTTCGCGGTAGAGCGCCACGATGATCGTGATGATCGGATCGATGCCGCCGCCGGGCGGGATCACCGGAGCCGGGCCGCGGGCCAGGGCGGCGAGCAGGGCCGCGAGTTTCAGGCCGACGAGCAGGACGAGGGTGACGGCGAAGAAGGCGAGCAGTCCCAGAGCGAAGGCCGTGGGCTGCGCAAGGGCCAGGGTGGCGAGCAGCGCCAGCACGGCCATGCTGCGGGGCGAGCGGTGCAGGCGTGGCCAGGCGCGGCAGCTTTCCGCTTCGGCGACCCGGCTCTCGGCGGCCAGGGCGAGCGCGGCGCCGGCGAGGGCGTGGACCGCCCCCTCCACCGCGCGCGGAGAGGCCAGTGCGGGGCAGACCGGGCCCAGTCGCGCGGTCAGCCAGTTGCGCAGGCGCGGAAATTCGGCCGGGCGCGAGGTGGCGACGACCGTCACATCCCCCGCCCGCCGCCAGGGAACAAGGCCAAGCCGCAGGCAATCGGCCGGCCCCAGCGCCGCAATCAGGCGGGCATCGGGCGGATCGGCCAGAGGATCGACAAGGCCCATGCCCCGATTCCGCGCCTCGGCCGCGAGGAGGTCGCCCTCGACCACCAGGCCGCGGGCGCGCAGGACATCGGGCAGGCACCCGGCCTCACGTCCCCGGTGGGCGAGGGCCATCACCATATCCTCGGGCCCGACGACGCCCGCGTGCAGCAGCGAGGCCCCCATCGCCAGCCGCCGCTGCGGGGCGGGCCGGTCGACATGCGGAGAGGGGCGCAGGGCAAGCGTCATGCCCCGCATCTTGCGCTCGCCGGGTTAACAGCCGGTTAAGCCGCTTCAGCCGCGGCGGGCCTGCATCGCCTTGGCGAAATTCTCGAACAGATAGAAGCTGTCCTGCGGTCCGGGCGAGGCCTCGGGGTGGTACTGCACCGAGTAGACCGGCCTGCCATCCACCGCGAGGCCGCAGTTGGTGCCGTCGAAGAGGCTCACATGCGTCTCGCTGACGCCCTTCGGCAGGGTGTCGGCGTCCACCGTGAAGCCGTGGTTCATCGAGGTGATCTCGACCTTGCCGGTGGTCAGGTCCTTGACCGGGTGGTTCGCGCCGTGGTGGCCGTGGTTCATCTTGCGGGTCCTGGCCCCACGCGCCAGCGCCAGCATCTGATGGCCGAGGCAGATGCCGAAGACCGGCAGGTCCGCCGCCAGAACTCCCTGGATCATCGGCACGGCATATGCGCCGGTCGCCGCCGGGTCGCCGGGGCCGTTCGAGAGGAACACGCCCTCGGGATCATGGGCCAGCACATCCTCGGCCGTGGCGGTGGCGGGCAGCACGGTGACCTCGCAACCGACCGAGGCGAGGCAGCGCAGGATGTTGCGCTTGGCGCCGTAGTCCACGGCGACGACCCGGAAGCCCGGACCCTCACGCCGGGTATAGCCTTCGGGCCAGGCCCAACGCTTCTCGTCCCAGCGATAGCTTTGCGCGCAGGTCACGTCCTTGGCGAGGTCGAGGCCGACGAGGCCCTTCCAGGCGCGGGCCTTGGCGACCAGCTTCTCGATGTCGAACTTGCCCTCCGGCCCGAAGGGGTTGTCGAAATAGGCCACGGCGCATTTGGTAAAGCCCGTGGAGCCAAGCTGCTGCACGATTTTGTTCAGCTCCTGGGCGTAGCTGGCGCGGGTGTGGAAGACCAGCGGGTTGTGCGGGCGCAGCGCATCGGAGCCGGTGGCCGGTGCAATCAGGGGCACCCGGGCCTCGCCCAGCACTTTCAGGGCACCCATCACGCTGGTGGTGCCGCCGCAGGCGAACAGCGTGAAGACCTGCTCCTTCTGCAGCAGGGTCAGGGTGTTCTCGGCGGCCTTCTCGGGGGCGCCGCCATCGTCCATGCTGACGAACTCCACGGGGCGTCCGTCGATGCCGCCGCGGTCGTTCACCTCCTTGAAGGCGGCGGCAATGCCCTTGTTCATTTCCACGAAAGGAAATGCCAGCGGGCCGGTCAGGGCCGCCGTCTGCCCGATGCGCCAGGGCTCGGACTGCGCCCGGGCCCAGGCCGGCAGGCCCAGGCTGGCCGCAGCCGTTGTCTGGAGGAGGTGGCGGCGGGTGGGATGGAGGGTGGTGATGGGAGGCATGGGGGCTGGGGGGGATGACGGGGGCGTGGCCCGAAGGATGGGCGGCAGTATCGAGGCCGTGCAGGCCCGCAGGTGATCTGGAAAACCCCCATGAAATGCCGGCAGTCGTCGCGTGCGTGACACGCATCGGCAGCGGGGAGCGGGTGCACGGGGCCTGCAAAAAACTATTTTTTTGATAGCTGTCAGCGCTTGATTGATATAGGCTAGAGGCCAATTTAACCAATAAAAATGGCCCGGAAGTCATTGACGTTGGTGAAGCTTGGCCCGGTCACCACCCGATCGTCCAGTGCAGCAAAAAAGCCATGGGCATCGTGGCGTTCGAGGTAGCTGGCCGGGTGCAGACCCAGGGCATGCGCGCGTGCCAGTGTGTCGGGGCCGATGAAGGCCCCCGCGTTGTCCTCCGTGCCGTCGATGCCGTCGGTGTCGGCCGCCAGGGCATGCACGCCTGGCTCGCCCTGCAGGGCAATGGCGCAGGCCAGCAGGAATTCGCTGGCCCGTCCGCCCCGGCCGCTGCCCGGCGTGCCCGGCTGGGGCAGGGTGACGGTGGTTTCGCCCCCCGAAAGAATCACGCAAGGCCGCGCGAAGGGTTGTCCGCGCCGCGCCACCTGACGCGCCAGTGCCGCATGCACCTGGCCCACCGTGCGGCTTTCGCCCTCGATGGCATCGGACAGGATGTGCGCTGCCACCCCGTGCGCTCGCGCCAGTGCGGCGGCGGCCTCCAGGCTGTGCTGCGGCGTGGCCACCAGATGCACCGCATGCCCCGCGAAAGCCGGGTCGCCGGGCTGGGGTGTCTCGAAGGCGCCGCTCTGCAGCCCCGCGAGTGCGGCAGGGGGCAGGGCGATGCCATGGCGCTGGCAGATGGCCAGTGCGTCCTGGCAGGTGCTGGCGTCGGGCACCGTGGGGCCGCTGGCGATGACGGCGGGGTCGTCGCCCGGCACGTCGCTGATGAGCAGGGTGACCACGCGGGCCGGTGCGGCAAGCTGCGCCAGCCGCCCGCCCTTGACGGCCGAGAGGTGCTTGCGCACGCAGTTCATTGCATCGATGGCGGCGCCGCTGCGCAGCAGCGCCTGGTTGATGGCCTGCTTGTCGGCCAGGGTGAGCCCTGCGGCGGGCTGGGCCAGCAGGGCCGAGCCGCCGCCCGAGATGAGCGCCAGCACCAGATCATCCGGTCCCAGCCCCTGCACTTGTTGCGCGATGCGTGCGGCGGCCTGCTGACCGGCCGCATCGGGCACCGGGTGGGCGGCCTCCACCACCTCGATGCGGTGCGGGTGCGCGCGGTAGCCGGGCGGCACATGGCCGTAGCGGGTGACCACCAGGCCCGACAGCGGTGCATCGGCGGGCCACAGGGCCTGCACGGCTGCCGCCATGGCGCCGCCCGCCTTGCCTGCGCCCACCACCACGGTGCGCCCGCGCGGTGGCTCAGGCAAAAACGGCGCAAGGCATTGCGCGGGCTGCGCGCGCGCCACGGCGGCATCGAACAGTGCGCGCAGAAAGGCCTGTGCGTCGCCGATGGGCGCGGCGGCCGTCATGGTGCGTCGTTGTCGTCGCTCCCGGGCTCGGCCCGCAAGGCGCTGCGGGCACGGCCAGGGGTGCGCACGCGCGTGCGGCCTGCTGCCTGGCAGGCGCGGCGAAAGGCCCGCAGTTGCTGCTCGGCACGGCCCACCACGCTGCCTTCCTCGCCGGTGGCCACCCCGGCCTGCATGCCCGGCGCCTGGCCGGTGAGCAGGGCGATGCCGTCGCTGACATGGGCGGCCGTCCAGAGGTGAAAGCGGCCCTGTTCCACGGCCTCGACCACGCGGCGGTCGAGCATCAGGTGGCGCTCGTTGCGTGCCGGAATCAGGGCGCCTTGCGTGCCGTCCAGTCCGGCCGCCTCGCAGGCGCGGAACCACCCTTCGATTTTTTCGTTGATGCCGCCCACGGGCAGCACCTCGCCGTGCTGGTTGAGCGCGCCCGTCACGGCGATGCCCTGGCGCAGCGGCAGGCCCGACAGGCTCGACAGCAGCGCGTACAGCTCGGCGCAGGAGGCCGAGTCGCCCTCGACGCCGCTGTATTCCTGCTCGAACACGATGGAGGCATTGAGTGCCAGCGGCGCAATGTGGCCGAATAGCGCCATCAGGTAACTGTGCAGGATGAGCACGCCCTTGTCGTGGATGGGGCCGGACATCTCGACCTCGCGCTCGATGTTGAGCAGCCCCTCGTGCCCGGCGTAGGCTCGCGCCGTGATGCGCACCGGAAAGCCGAAGCGGTAGTCGCCCAGGTCGATCTGGGTGAGTGCGTTGATCTGCCCCACCTGCCCGCCGTGCAGTGCCAGCAGGCGTTCGCCGTCGGTGATGGTTTCGTGCAGGCGCTGCTCGGGGTAGTTGTGGCGCAGGGTGCGGGCCTGCAGGGCGGCGTCGATGTCGGCGGCTTCCACCCGCTCGGCAGCGCGGGCGCGGCACAGCGCGGCGCTTTCAATGGCCAGGGCCTCGGTGTGTGCAAACAGTGCGCTCTGGCGGGCCTGGTCATCGGCCTCGCGGTGGGTTTGCTCGAGCATGCGCGCCACGGCGCCCGCCGAAAAATCGGGCAGGCCGCGCTTTTTGACCGTGTGCGCAATGAAAACGGCCGTGGTCTGCCGGGTTTGCGGTGTGGCACGGAAGGCCTCGACAAAATCCACTTTCACGCGAAAGCGCCGCGCGACTTCGGGGTCGGCTTCCTGCAGTGCGTAATACTCTTCCACCGAGCCGATCAGCACCAGCTTGACCTGCACGTCCACCGCCTCGGGCTGCAGCGCCACGGCCGCCGCCATGGCGCCATGGGCGCTGCCCCCCTCCTCGATCTGCAGGCGGCTGCTGCGCAGAAAGCGGCGCAGGCGCTCCCACAGGCCTTCGTTGCCCAGCAGGTCGCGCAGGTGCAGCATGAGGAACCCCCCGTGCGCCTTGAGCAGGCTGCCCGCGTGGATGCTGGAGAAATCGGCCAGCGCCAGGTCGGCGTCGGCCTGGTATTCGATGCTGCCGAACAGGCTGCGGAACTGCGGGTTGTCCTCGATGAGCACCGGTGCACTGGTCAGTCCGGCGTTGTCCACGGCCAGGTTGACGTGGCACTGGGCCAGCAGCTCGTCCAGTGCGTCCTTTCGCTCGTCCTCGCCGCTCTCGCCCGGTACAAACAGGTCCAGGTGGTCCAGCACCTGCTGGCGCACCTGCTCCAGCCACTGGCCGAGCTTGACGGTGTCCTTGATCTGCTTGCGCAGGCTGTTGCGCACGTCCTGCAGGGCATGCTCGAGCAGGGGCTTGACGAGCTGGCGGCGCAGCTGCTCCAGTGCGTCGTCGCGCTGGCGCTCCAGCGGGCGCATGGCGTCCAGAAAGCGGGCAATTTCGGCGCGCAGCTGTTGCTCAGCGGTGTCGATCTCGGCGCGCCGCTCGCGCGTGAGGGCGTGGGCATCGGCCTCGGTCAGCGGGTGGCCCTTGGGGCCTATGAGCGTGAACACCATGTGCCCGCCCTCGCGCGAGAGGCGAAAGTGCAGCGTTTCGGCCAGGGCATCAAGGGTGGCGAAGGCCTGCGATTCCTGCGACTGGTAGGCCTTCTCGATGCGCTCGCTTTCCGCCCGGAAGTCGGCGCCGTCGAGCCGCTTGGGCACGTCGGCCTGCAGCGTGCGCGTGAGCTGCTCCATGCCCTGGCGCAGCACGCGCCCCTGGCCGGCGGGCAGGCGCAGGGCGCGTGGGCGCTCGGGGGTGTCGAAGTCGTGCAGGTAGCACAGGTCGGGCGGCACCGGGCGCAGAGCGGCGGCCTGCTGCATGGCCTGGTGCAGGAGCGAGGCGCGCCCGCTGCCCACTTCGCCCAGCACGAACAGGTTGTAATCGGGCTGCTCCATCGCCAGTCCAAACCGGGCGGCGGCCTCGGCCCGCTCCTGGCCGATCCAGGGCAAGGGAAGGTCCTGCAGCTCGGCCGTGCTGGCAAAGCCCAGGTCGGCGGGGTCCAGGGTCAGGCGCAACCGGGATGGCGCAAGTGCGGTGGCGGGCATGGGTGAAAGCAGGAGAAAAATGGGATGTTTTACGCTCCCAGCCCAATGCTGAAAAGCGCAAGATGCTATCAAAATAAGATTTTTGGCAGGCTCAACCAGGGGCGCCGCCGGCCAGCGCGTGTGCGCGGGCCTTGGCCAGTGCGCTCTCGCTTTCGGGTTGCACGGGCCAGCCCGTCAGGTGCTGCCGGGCAATGTGGCTCAGGGCCGTGATCCATGCCGGGCTGTCGTTCAGGCAGGGGATGTAGTGGAACTCCTTGCCACCGGCGTGCAGGAAGGCCTCGCGTGCTTCCTGGTTGATTTCTTCCAGCGTTTCCAGGCAGTCGCTGGTGAAGCCGGGGCAGACCAGGTCGACCCGGCCGGTGCCGCCCTGTGCCAGTGTGATGAGCGTGGGCTCGGTGTAGGGCTCCAGCCACTTGGCCTTGCCAAAGCGAGACTGGAAGGTGAGCCGCCAGCGGTCTTTGGGCAGGCCCAGGCGCTCGGCCAGCAGGCGCGCCGTCTTGTGGCTTTCGCAGTGGTAGGGGTCGCCCAGGTGCAGGGTGCGCTCGGGCACGCCGTGAAAGCTCATCACCAGCTGGTCGGGCTGGCCGTGTTCCTTCCAGTGCGCCTCGACGCGGCGGGCCAGGGCCTCGATGTAGAGCGGCTCGTCGTGGTAGCGGTTGACGAAGCGCAGCTCGGGCACATGGCGCTGGCGCCCGGCCCAGGCGTACACCGCGTCAAACACGCTGGCTGTGGTGGTGCCCGAGTACTGCGGGTACAGCGGCAGGATGAGGATGCGCGTGGCGCCTTCGGCCTTCAGGGCGTCGAGCTGGCTGGCAATGGACGGGTTGCCATAGCGCATGGCCGGGCGCACCAGCACGTTGCAGCCGGCTTCGCCCAGTCCGCTGCTCAGCAGCGTGGCCTGTTTGGCGGTCCACACCGCCAGGGGAGAGCCCTCGGGTGTCCAGACGCTGGCGTACTTGGCGGCCGATTTGGCCGGGCGGGTGCGCAGGATGATGCCGTGCAGGATGGGCAGCCAGACGGCGCGGGGGATCTCGACCACGCGCGGGTCGGACAAAAATTGCCCCAGGTAGCGGCGCAGCGCCGGTGCGGTGGCGGCGTCGGGCGTACCCAGGTTGCACAGCAGAACGGCGGTGCGCTGGGCCTGGCCGTGGGTGTAGGCGGGTTCGGGTTGGAAAGGCATGCTGCATTCTCGCCCATGGAGCACCCCGCAGCAGGGTACCGGGCGGGTTTGCCTGGCCGGCGGGGGGTCAGCGGTGGGGGCGGGCCTGGCCCGTGGCCTCTTCCCAGCGGGATTTGCAGGCTACGCAGTGCTGCGTCTGGGGCTCGATCTTGAGGCGCTCGAACGGAATGTCGCAACCGCATTCGGCGCACAGGCCGTAACTACCGTCGCTCAGGGCTTCGAGCGCATGGTCGATGCGGGTGAGGTCGGCGGCGTCGATGTTGGTGAGGGCCTGGTCCACCTCACGGCCCACGTTGCCTTGCTCGATGCCGTCCTGGTCGGGGGTGGGCGGGGCGAGGTTTTCGCGGTTCTGCTGCATTTGTGCCTGCAGGTCGCGCCGGCGCGCTGCCAGCAGCGCCTGGATTTCCTCGCGCTGGGCGGTGGTCAACGCTTGCGTCATTCTGATTCTCCTGAACGTGGGGGCATGAGGGGGTGGCAGCGCGGGTGCAGGGGGCTGCCGAAGGTCTCTGGAATGGTACCTCAGACTCCTGCCTCGGGCGGGCAGACGGCGCGGTCTGCGCCAGCGGGGTCAGAGCGTCATGTTGTCGTGCGAGAGCACGGTCTTTTTCACATGCACCGAGATGATGGCCACCACCTCGTCGGGCTTGGCCGGGCGCAGGAGTTGCTCGGACTCGACCGACACCTTGGTGACCAGCGAGTCGTCTTCCAGCAGGCAGAAGAACGGCAGGGGGTCGGGCTGGGGCGGTAGCTCGGTGCGGCCTTCCATCGACCCGTGCGGCACGCGCAGGCCGTCGAGCAGGGTCTTGAGCCGGTTGTCGATGTCGCCGCCGTCTGTGATCAGGGTGCCGCGCGGCTGCTGGCGGAACAGCAGCACCGACAGCTCGGCGTAGAGGTCCAGCCGCTGGGTGACCAGCGGGGCAAACCGCAGTCCGCCTTTTTCCACGATGACGGACACCTTGCCGGGCTGTGCCGGGTACGCCAGCAGCGTGTGCGCGGCGTCCTTGAGCGGGCGCTCGCGCCACAGGCGCTGCAGCTGGGGGTGCAGGGCGCGGCGGATCTCCCATTTGTGCGACGACTTGGCTCCCTGGCCGTGCAGGGGGCCTTCGTAGATCAGGCGGAATTCCATGGTCGGCCACTATAGCGCATGGGCATAAAAAAAGCATCTAGCGCTTATGGATAAAGCGCCAGATGCTATTAAAAAAAGAGTAACTTGGCGGCGGTTGTCCGGGCCCCGCCGCCCTGGCCCGTGTGTCGTCAGAACTTCACGGTCAGGCCCACGTTGAGCGAGCGGCCCATGCCCGGCACGCGCACACCCCAGGGCACGGCGGTGGCGGCCATGGTGCGACCCTGGCCTACGTAGGCGCCGCCCTGCGGGTGGTTGTAGAAGCGGTCGAACAGGTTGTCGATGCCGACATCCAGCCGCACCTGCTTCCAGTCGTAGCTGGCGCGCAGGTTGACCAGGCCGTAGCCGGCAGTGGGCAGCTCGTTGCGCAGCGCGTTCACGCGGGTCTTGCCGTCCACCACCTGCACTTCCGCCGAGGCCGTCCAGGCGCCCAGGCGCTGGGTCAGGGCCACGCGGGCGTTCAGCGGCATGGTGTTGTAGAGGTGGTCGCCGGTGGTGCGGTTCTTGCCGTTCACGTAGCTCAGCACGCCGCTCAGGGTGAACTGGCCCCACTGCCCGTGCTTGCCCAGATCGGTAAAGCCCGAGAGGTCAAAGCCGTGCAGGCGCGCATCCTGGTTGGCAAACTGCAGGTAGACAAAGCCCGTGCTGGCGGTCTGGTTGGCACTGGTGCAGGCTGTCATGCCGCCGCTGCCGCTGCAGCGGCGCGCGTCGATGTAGTTGTTCACGTAGGTAAGGTAGGGCGTGAGCTTCACGCCCCAGCGCTCGCCCGTGGCGTCGTGCCAGTCGGCGGTGGCGCTCAGGGTGTTGGCGGTTTCAGGCTTGAGGTCGAGGTTGCCCACGTAGCCGTTGCCATCGCCCGCCAGGTTGATCATGCGCATGGCCATGCCGCCGGTGGACCAGGTGTAGCGCTCGTACAGGTTGGGCGAGCGCGTCTTGTGCGCAAAGCCGAACTCGTAGCTGGCGTTGGCGTTGGGGGCGTAGCGGGCCAGGGCGGTCAGGTCGAGGTGGTTGTCGCTGCGCTTGCGGTCGCTGGCGTTGAAGGCGTTGGCCTCCATGGCGTAGTTGCCGTTGTAGCCCTGCACGGGGCCGCTGTTGCTGCGCACATGGCTGCTGCGCAGGCCGATCTGCGACAGCCACTGCGGGTTCCAGCGGGCTTCCCATTCGCCGTACACGTCGAAACGGTCGCGTTCGCCATCGCGGATGTTCCAGAAGGTGTCGGGCGCCATGCCGCCGCCGGAGGGCAGCCACCAGTCGTCCAGGCGGTAATTTTGCAGCTCGGCGCCCACGCGCAGGGTGTCGCGGGCCGACAAGGGCATCTCGCCCTTGACCTGCAGGCCGGTGGTTTTTCCTTCGGTGTCCATGGGCATGCCGGGCACGTTGTTGGCGGGGCCGTACCAGTACTGCTTGTCCTGGCCAAAGTTCATGGCGTGGCGGGTTTTCTCGTGGTAGGCCCGGGCCTGGAGCTGGCCCCAGGTGTACTGGCCCTGGTAGCGCAGGTTGAACTGGTGGCTGTCGTTGCCCGTCATGTCCATGCGCTGGTTGGGGAAGTTCTGGTACGGGATGTCCTGTAGGCCCAGGCGCAGCTCCACCAGATGCGCGTCGCTGCGCACGGCATAGGCCAGGGAGTGGTTGCGGGTTTTGTAGCTGGACGATCCCACCTCGTCACCGCGCAGCCACTGGGTGGGCTTGTCGGTGGCTGCGGGGCCGGCGGCCTTGAAGTCGCGTGCGGCCTGGTAATTGTCGGATTGTGCGGTGGAGCCGTCATAGCGCAGGCTCATCTGTTCGGTGGCATAGGTGCCCGAAAGGTGGGCTCCCATGCCGTCGCCGTTGCTGCGGTAGAAGGTGCCGGCCTGGCCCTTGACCAGGCGGCCCTGGCCGGGTGCGGCGAATTCGGGCGGGGCGGATTCGACCTGGATGGTGGCGCCAATGCTGTCGCCACCCACGCTCACCGGCGTGACGCCGGCAAACAGGCGCACGCTGTCCACGCGCGTAGGGTCGATGTACGACAGTGGCGGGTTCATGTGGTTGCCGCAGGCCGAGACGAGGTCCATGCCATCGACCTGGATGCGCAGCCGGTCATCGGTCATGCCATGGATGCTGGGCAGGCTGGAAACGCCGCCGGCACCCTGCAGGCTCACGCCTGGCAGGTTGCGCAGCAGGCTGGCGGTGTCGCTGGTGGCGGTGCGGCCCTGCTGTAGGGTGTCGGCGTCTGCGCGGCTGGCACCCACGGGCTCCACAGCCGCCTTGGGGGCCTTGATGGTGATGGTTTGCAGCGAGGCGTCCTGGGCGAATGCGGAAAAGGGCAGGGCGGCCAGCAGTGCGCACAGCGGGCGCAGGGCGGGGGCGAACGAGCGGCCGGTGCAGGCACGCGAACGGGAGGGGAAGGTCATGGCAATAAGGCGCAAAATAAGGACACGGGCATTGGCCCGCACGGCAAGCCCCCGCGGCCAGCAAGGCTACGGGCACCACCAGGCAAGAGAGGCAGTCAGCTCAGGCGGCTGGCGGAGCCTGGGCAGGCGGGCGGGCGTAGGCGTGCTGCTGCGCTGGTGCGGGAATGCGAGCGCAGCGGTCAGGGCTCGGTGCCCCCGCGTGCTGGCAGGCAACCACCAGGGGCGCGTTGCCCGGAGCGATGCCAACCCCCGCCACAGTGCAGACCGGGCAACTGAAGGCGTTGCCCATGGTGTGGCCCTGGGGGTCTTCGGGCGCACCGCCGGTGTGCAGGGATGCCGTCTGCGCGGTGCAGACATCGCCCCACTGCGCCTGCAGGAGCATCTGTCCCAGGTGCGCCGTACTGACCTGCCCCGCCCACATTTGTGCACACAGCGCCAGCAGGGCCACGAACAGGGCCAGCGAGCGGTGGGTGGAGCGGGGAGGCAGCAAAGTCACGCGGCGGATTGTGGAGAGGCGCGTCTCGGCTGTCCTTGCTGTGCATCAAGGGATGGCTGTGCTGCGGCTGCGTCGATGGGTTGTGCGGTTTTGCGGCCGCAGGCCGGCAGCCGGTGACCGCGTGGGGTATTCTCCAAGGCGTCTGATACGGACTTTTGCCCTTTGTCCCCTTCTGCCCTGCCTGCCGTGTCTTCTGCCTCCCTTGACCTCTCCCGCATCCGCGCCATCACGCTGGACCTGGACGATACGCTGTGGCCCGTCTGGCCCACCATTGCCCGTGCAGAGGCCGCCTTGCAGTCCTGGCTGGCAGAGCATGCGCCCGCCACGCACGCCTTGTATGCGCAGCCGGGCGCGTTACGGGCGATCCGTGAACGCATGAACCAGCTGCGTCCCGACCTGGCCCACGATCTGAGTGCCCTGCGCCGCGAGTCCATCCGGCTGGCCCTGACGCAGGCCGATGACAACCCGGCGCTGGCCGAGCCTGCGTTCGAGGTCTTTTTCTCCGAGCGCCAGCGCGTGGACCTGTTCGATGATGCGCTGCCCGCCCTCGACTACCTCAGCAGCCGCTGGCCGGTGGTGGCGCTCTCGAACGGCAACGCCGACGTGCAGCGCGTCGGCCTGGGGCGCTACTTCCATGCAGCCGTGAGCGCGCGTGACGTGGGCGCGGCCAAGCCCGACCCGCGGATTTTTCACAGCGCCGCGCAGGCCGCCGGGGTGGACGCGGCCCAGGTGCTGCACATCGGTGACGATGCCCACCTCGATGGGGTGGGCGGTCTGCGGGCGGGCATGCAGACGGTGTGGCTCAACCGCGAGGGCGGCGCCTGGCCGCACGCTGGCCCTGCCCCCCATGCCACCGTGGCCAGCCTGCATGAGTTGCCGCGTTTGCTGACCTGATGTCCCAGACCGGTCCGAACGCGGCGCCAGTCGACTCCCCTCCACTTTTTCTGCACCAGCACCATGCCCCTCCAAGCCTTCATTCTTCCCCGGGTGCGCTCCATCGCCTTCACGCAACCGCTGACCTGGCTGGCCCTGGGCTGGCGTGACATGCTGCGCTCGGGCAGCGTCAGCGTGGTCCACGGGGTGCTTCTGGCGGCTGTGGGCATGGTGATCACCGCACTGGCCCACGACCGGTTCTGGCTGCTGGTGGGGGCCTTGTCGGGTTTTCTGGTGGTGGCGCCGGTGCTGGCCACCAGCTTTTATGTGCTGAGCCGTGCCCTGGAGCGTGGCGAGCCGGCCAATGCTGCAGCGGTTGTGCGCACCTGGCTGTTCTGGCAGAGCAGCCACCGCGACACCCGCTGGGGCAATGATTACTGGTGCCTCGTCCAGTTCGGTGCGCTGCTGGCCCTGGCCGGCACGGGTTGGGTGCTGGTGTCGTCGGCGCTCATCACGCTGCTGGCGCCCGTGCCCATTCGCGCCCCGGCCGATTTCATTGCGCATGTGGTGCTGGCGCAGGACAGCAGCCTGTTCGCCCTTTGGCTGGCGCTGGGCAGCCTGCTGGCGGCGCCCATCTTTGCCTCCAGCGTGGTGTCCATCCCGCTGCTGCTGGACCGGCAGACTTCGCTGTGGCAGGCCGTGCTCACCAGCTGGCAAACGGTGCTGGCCAACCCCGCCACCATGGCGATGTGGACCGCGATCATTCTGGCGCTGACGATGCTGGGCATGGCAACCCTGCTGATCGGCCTGGCCGTGGTCATGCCGCTGCTGGGGCACGCCAGCTGGCATGCCTACCGCGACCTGGTTGACGCCTCCAGCCTCCCGCCGCGCGAGCCTGCTGGCCCGGCCGATGCGCACCACGCCACGCAACGCACGGGAACGGCATCGTGATTTTTGGATACACCGAAGCGCAGCTGTCGGCCTTTTTCCTCACCTACGGGGTGGGGGCCTTCATTCTTTTCATGGTCTTCATCATCGGGCACCTGGCCTGGGAGTCCAAGGCCGGCCGGTTCGGTACCTTTGTGCTCTTTCTCGGGCTGGGCGTGGGCTTTCTGGGTTTTCTGGCCAAGTACCTGATCCAGTGGTGGCTGGAGCGCTGATTTTTTCTGCAAGGAGATTCCCCCATGGGTCTGACGATTTACGGTATTGCTGCCTCCCGCGCTGTGCGCCCGCTCTGGGCCGCCACCGAATTGGGCCTGGCCTTCGAGCATGTGCCCACCCCCTACCAGGGCGGTGCCACGCGCACGCCCGAGTTTCTGGCACTCAACCCCAATGGCCATATTCCCGTGCTGGTGGATCGCCGGCCCGAGGGCGATGTGGTGGTGTGGGAGAGTATGGCCTGCGCCCTGTATGTGGCGCGCCACTGCGGAAAGGGCGATGGCTCCGACATCGCGCCGGCCACGCCGCGCGAAGACGCCGAGGCCCTGCGCTGGAGCTTCTGGGCCGTCTCCGAGGTCGAAAAAGATGCCCTCACCGTACTGATGCACCGGGTGGCCATGCCCGCCGACGAGCGCAAGCCCGAACTGGCCGAAGCCGCCGAAAGGCGCCTGCGCGTGCCCCTGCGGGTGCTGGAGCAGCACCTGGCGCAGCAGCAGGCGCGCGGTCAGGCACATGTGGCGGCCGAGCGCTTCACCGTGGCCGACCTGTGCCTGGCCAGCGTGCTGGGCTGGGCGCGGCCGGCGCGTGCGCTGATGGAGGAATTTCCGCAGACGTCCTCGTGGCTCGCGCGCTGCCTGGACCGGCCGGCGCACCAGGCGCTGCGGGCGCAGGCGCGCAAGCACTGACGGCTGGCTTTACCTGCACTTCACACGCCGGCCGCGGTCCTGACAGGTCGGGTCGGCACAATGGTGCTTCGTGCCCCTTCCCTTGGGGTGACCCGATTGCGAATCCATGACCCTGCCTTCTCCTCGTTCCCGCACGCGCCCCCCGCTGGCAGCCGGGTTGCTGGCCGCGCTGGTGCTGCTTGCGGGCTGTTCCACCACGGCTGTGCCGGGTGCTGCGGTGCCTTCCCTGGCCGTTCCGGCGGCCTGGTCGTCAGCACCTCCGTCCCACACCCCTGGGGCCGCCGCCACGCCCCTGACTGCCTGGTGGCAGCGTTGGGGTGATGCGCAACTGACCGCGCTGGTCACCCAGGCGCTGCAGGCCCATACCAGCGTGCGCAGTGCCCAGGCGGCGCTGCAGCAGGCGCGTGCCCAGGCCGATGTGCAGGGCGCGGCCCTGCTGCCCGGTGTGGATGCGTCGGGCTCGGCGCAGCGCAGCCGTTCCGGCGGCAGCACGGGCAACAGTTTCCAGCTGGGGTTGGACGCGAGCTGGGAGCCCGATGTGTTTGGCCGTCTGGGCGCCGGCGTCAGTGCCAGCGCGGCCGATGTGCGCGCTGCGCAGGCCGGCCTGGCGCAGGCGCAGGTGGTGCTGGCCGCCGAAGTGGCGGTGAACTACCTCACGCTGCGCAGCGTGCAGGAGCGCCTGGCCATCGCGCGCCGCAACCTGGCCAGCCAGCGCGAGACCCTGCAGATCACCGACTGGCGCGTGCAGGCCGGATTGAGCACCTCGCTGGTGTCCGAGCAGGCGCGTGCCGCCGCCGAGCAGACGGCAGCGCAGATTCCGCCACTGCAGACCAGTCTGGCGCAAACCCGCCACGCACTGGCCGTGCTGACGGGCCAGGCGCCCGGCGCGCTCGATGCGCAGCTCGACGCACCGCAGGCCACGCCCGCCCCGCCGGACGATCTGGCGCTGGCCTTTCCGGCCGAAACACTGCGCCAGCGCCCCGATGTGCGCCAGGCCGAGGAGCGCATCAGCGCCGCGCTGGCCCGGGTCTCGCAGGCTGATGCGGCCCGCTATCCGAGCTTTCGCATCAGTGGCTCACTCGGCCTGCGGGCGCTCACGCTGGGGGCCTTGGGCAACGGGGCTTCGGTGGCGCACGCGCTGCTGGGCGGCATTTCGGTGCCGTTGTTCGACGGCGGCGCAGCCCGCGCCCAGGTGCGCGTGCAGGAGGCCGCGCTGGAGCAGGCGCGTGTGGGCTACGAAGCCACCGTGCTTGCCGCCCTGCGCGATGTGGAAGACGCCCTGGTGGCCCTGCAGGGCGAGCGCGCGCGCCTGCTGCGCCTGCAGGCCGCAGCGCAGGCTGCGGACAACGCCGCGCTGCTGGCCCAAAACCGCTACCAGAGCGGCCTGATTGACTTCCAGGCGGTGCTGGAAACCCAGCGCACCCTGCTGTCCACGCAGGACGGCCTGGCCACCAGCGCGGCCAATGTCGGCCTGGGCCATGTGCGCCTGTACAAGGCCCTGGGCGGGGGCTGGCAATGAGACCCTGGAGCCCCCTGTGTCGCTCCGGTATGCATCGCCGCGGGTGATGCGACGCACCATGAAAAAATGAAATGAAGTTCCACAGGCTGTGTAGCCCCCTGCCATGACAAGCACCGAAAAAAACACCCCTGCCACCGCCAAGACCCCTCCCGCCGATCTGCAGGCCCTGCTGGGCGGCGATCTGCCCCGGCGCTGGTGGCAACGCCCCGTGCTGTGGGGCGGTCTGGCCGTCGCCGTGCTGGTGGCGGGCGGGTTTTGGTACTGGCAGGCGCAGCAGCGCACCGGTGCCGCGCCCACCTACGTCACCGAAGAAGTGCGCCGTGGCAACCTCACGCTCAGCGTCTCGGCCAACGGCACGCTGCAGCCCACACGCTCGGTCAATGTGGGCAGCGAGCTGTCCGGCACGGTGCGCAGCGTGCTGGTGGACGTGAACGACCGGGTGAAAAAGGGCCAGGTGCTGGTGGAGCTGGACACCGCCAAGCTGTCGTCGCAGGTGCTGCGCTCGCGTGCCTCGCTGGCCTCGGCCCATGCGCGGCTGGCGCAGGCGGCGGCCACCACCAAGGAGGTGCTGGCTGGCCTGGCGCGTCTCGAAGAAGTGGCGCGCCTGTCGGGCGGCAAGGTGCCCTCGGCAGCCGAACTCGATGCGGGCCGTGCCAACGTGGAGCGCGCCCGGGCCGACGAAGCCAGCGCCCGCGCCAGCGTCGAAGACGCCAAGGCGGCGCTCTCCACCGACGAGACCAATCTGTCGAAGGCGTCCATCCGCTCGCCCATCGACGGCGTGGTGCTCACGCGAAGCGTGGACCCCGGCAACGCCGTGGCGGCGTCGCTGCAGGCCGTGACGCTGTTTACCGTGGCCGAAGATCTGGCGCATCTGCAGCTGCAGGTGAACGTGGACGAGGCCGATGTGGGCTCCGTGCAGGTGGGGCAGAAAGCCAGCTTCACCGTCAGCGCCTACCCTTCGCGCCAGTACCCGGCCAAAATCACCCGCGTGGCCTACGGGTCCACCAAGACCGACAACGTGGTGACCTACATCTCCTGGCTGCAGGTGGACAATTCCGACCTGAGCCTGCGCCCCGGCATGACGGCGGCGGCCACCATCACCTCCACCGAGCGCAACGACGTGCTGCTGGTGCCCAATACCGCGCTGCGCTTTACGCCCGTGACCGCTGCCGAACCACCGGGGGGCGTAGGCCCCGCCGCGTCATCGGGCGGCGGCATCATGTCGCAACTGATGCCGCGCATGCCGCGCTCGGGCGGGCGCCGGGGCGCCGGGGGCAACGGCAAGAGCGATGCGGCGGGCAAGACCCGCCCGATCTGGGTGCTGCAGGACGGCGCCCCCAAGGCGGTCAACGTCACCGTGGGCATCAGCGACGGCCGCATGACCGAGGTCAGCAGCGACCAGCTGCAGCCCGGCATGGCCGTCATCACCGACCAGCGCAGCAGCGGGGCTGCACCATGAGCACTGTGGCCCAGCCCCTGATCCGCCTGCGCGGCGTGACCAAGGTGTACGGCGAAGGCGCGCTGGCCTTTCAGGCGCTCAAGGGCGTGGATCTGGACATTGCCCAGGGCGACTTTGTCGCCATCATGGGCCCCAGCGGCTCGGGCAAGTCCACGGCCATGAACACGCTGGGCTGCCTGGACCGTCCCACTACCGGCGAATACCTGTTCCAGGGCGTGCATGTGGAGTCGCTCTCGCGCGACGAGCGGGCGCGCCTGCGGCGGCGCTACTTTGGCTTTGTGTTCCAGGGCTTCAACCTGCTGGCGCGCACCTCGGCGCAAGAGAACGTTGAGTTGCCCCTGCTCTACCGGGGCGAGGCGGCCCGCGCGCGCCACGCGGCGGCGGCGCGCGCGCTCGACGCCGTGGGCCTCAAGGGCTGGGAGCACCACACCCCGGCCGAGCTGTCGGGCGGGCAGCAGCAGCGCGTGGCCATCGCGCGCGCCATCGTCACCGAGCCTGCCGTGCTGCTGGCCGACGAGCCCACGGGCAACCTCGACACGCACCGCAGCCTGGAGATCATGGAACTGATCTGGCGCCTGAACCAGGAGCACGGCATCACGGTCATCATGGTCACGCACGAGGCCGACATGGCCGCCTACGCCCGGCGCATCGTGCGCTTTGTCGATGGCGTGGTGGACAGCGACATCCCCAACCCGCACCCGGCGGGTCTGCACGCCGCAGCCGCAGCGGCCACGGAGCCCCACTGATGCTGCTCAACACCCTGCTGCTGGCGCTGCGCTCCATCCGGCGCAACCTCATGCGCTCGTTCCTCACCATCCTGGGCATCGTGATCGGTGTCAGCGCCGTCATCACCATGGTCACGCTGGGCAACGGCGCCACCATGGCGGTGCAGAACCAGATCTCCGGCCTGGGCACCAACCTGCTGCAGGTGCGGCCCGGTCAGCGCATGGGTCCGGGCAGCGGCGGCGCCCCGGCCTTCAAGGACACCGATGCCGACGCCATTGCGCAGCAGATCGGCGGCATCCTGGCCGTGGCGCCCGAGGGTCGCACCGGCGCCACCGTGGTGGCCGGCGGGCGCAACTGGACCACCAGCGTCATCGGCAGCACCAATGCCTGGCTGCAGACCGGCAACTGGACGGTGCGCAGCGGGCGCGAGTTTACGGACGACGAACTGCGCGCCGGCGCGGCGGTGTGCATGATTGGCGCCACCGTGCAGCGCGAGCTGTTTGGCAGCGCCGACGCCGTGGGCCAGCAACTGCGCGTCAAGGCATTTTCGTGCGAGGTCAAGGGCGTGCTCGGCTCGAAAGGGCAGGGCGCCTTTGGCAACGACCAGGACGACGTGGTGCTGGTGCCCCTCAAGACCCTGCAGCGCCGCGTGACCGGCAGCACGCGGGTGCAGACCCTGCTGGTGTCGATGCAGGACGGCAGCGACCCCGAGCGCGTCAAGGCCAGCCTGACCGAGCTGCTGCGCGAGCGGCGCAAGCTCTCGGAGACCGACGACGACAACTTCAACGTGCTCGACACCAAGCAGCTGGCCGACACCTTATCGGGCACCACGCGCGTCATGACCACGCTGCTGGGCGCCGTGGCCGCCGTGAGCCTGCTGGTGGGCGGCATAGGCATCATGAACATCATGCTGGTGAGCGTGACGGAGCGCACGCGCGAGATCGGCCTGCGCCTGGCCATAGGCGCGCTCGAACGCGAGGTGCTCATGCAGTTCCTCATCGAGGCCGTGGTGCTGGCTGCTTTGGGTGGTCTCATCGGCATCGTGCTGGCCACGGGCGCGTCCATGCTGCTGGCCAATGTGATGAAGGTTCCCTACGTGTTCAACCTGGGCGTGAACCTGATGTCGTTTGTGTTCTCGGCCGGCATTGGCGTGCTGTTTGGCTACTTCCCGGCCCGCCGCGCGGCACGCATGGACCCGATTGACGCACTGCGGCATGAGTGACAGGCCGGGCTGCTACCGGCCCAGTTCACCCCGATCCTGACCTGATCCTGCCGGTGCTTGCCGCACGGAGCGGTGTTTCGGTCTGACCGAGCAATGCGCTACTAAAAATATAGCTTATTACGCTTGCTGGATAAAGGCTGAGTGCCTATTTGGATACAAAAATGCGAATCGACCGGGCGGCCGATGCCTACAGACCACCCGCACCCACGCAGACCCGGTTGCGCCCGCTGTTCTTGGCCTGGTAGAGGGCGCTGTCGGCGCAATCGATCAGCGCGTTGGCATGGAAGGGGCCACTGGTCCAGGTGGCCGTGCCGATGCTGACGGTGATGGGGATGCTTTGCTGCTGCCAGCGCAAAGGTGCGTTTTGCACTGCCCTGCGCAGTTGCTCGGCCATTTCTTTGGCGCCTTCGGCGGGGGTGTCGGGCAGCAGCATCAAAAACTCCTCGCCACCCCAGCGTGCCACCATGTCCGAGGCGCGGGCGCGCTGCTGGAGCAGCCGCGCCAGGGCCTGCAGCACATGGTCGCCACCGGCATGGCCGTGCTGGTCGTTGACCTTTTTGAAAAAATCGATGTCGATCATCAAGGCCGATAGGGGCGACCCCCGCCGCTGGGCGCGCAAGGCCTCCTGCGCCATGAAGTCGTCTGCCGCGCGGCGGTTGGGCAGGCCGGTGAGGGCATCGTGGGTGGCCGCCTGCTGCAGCTTGATGGCCATTCGGTAGAGCACCACGCCGGCCAGCGCCAGCGCCATTCCGAACGACAGGAACAGCCACGCCAGACCGGCCGAGATGCCGATGGTCTGGTCGATCCGGTTGTCCTGAATCAGCTGCTCGGGTTGCAGCAGTGCCAGGAGCGCGCGCAGGCCAAAGATGGCGCTGCCGATGAAGAACGGCGCACTCGGCAGCGTGCTCAGCAGCCGCTGCGCCCGGTTGCCGTGCGGGCGAAGCAATCGCAGCAGCTGGAAGGCGCTCCAGGCGCAGATGCCGCTGGCCAGCAATGAGACGGTGGTGATGCGCCAGCGGGTGTCTTCGGGGGCGAGCCAGATCACCTGCGCCATGGCGGCCACGAGCAACAGGGCAAGGAAGGTGCGGTCAGCCGGGGGCTGCGCCGCCACCTGTTGGAGCCCGCGCACCTGCAGCATCAATGAGGTGAGCAGCAGCAGGTTGGCGGTGGCGTGTACCGGAAACTGCGACCAGTAGCCACTGAGCAGGTAGAGCGAGAAGGCCCCGCCCTGACACAGCGCAAAGCCCGCCCAGTGCACCGCTGCGCTGCGGGCCGGTGGCAGGAGGGCCGCCAAAAAAAGCCACGCCAGGGCCACAAAGCATTCCATCAGGATGCTGACCAGCAAAATGGCTTGAATCGCCGTGAAGTTTTCCAGGGTTGGCATGGCGAGCGGTGTTATGTCGCCATGGTACCGGATGGCCCGGTATGGCTGACAGGGCCGCGCCGAACGCATTGGCCGCGATCTGCGCGTTGCCGCGGGGGCAGGCAGCCAAAGGGCGCACTCCGATACACTGCGCGGCTTGCTTTGTGTTGCCCCCTGCAGGGCTCCCATGGCAGCCCATTCAACTGCTGCCGGGTTGTGCCGTAGCTCCCGGCCGTGTGTGCGACGCAGCGCCTGGCCGAAGCCGCTTTGCCAAAGCGTGTTCGCCGTGCCGGGGTGTGCTTCTGTTGTTTTCAAAGGATCTGTAGTGATGCTGAAATTTTGTCCGGCCCCGTTGAAATCTGTTGCACGGGCATCAGGGCGTCTGGTGCTCGGAATGGTGTTCGGCATGGCCGGCGCCCTGCCGCTGGCCCAGGCCCAGACCGTCACATCGGGCGGCAGCACCCCGCCAGCGGCGGCTGCAGCCCCCGTCAAGATCGCGCTGATCGAAAGCCTTTCGGGGGCCTTTGCCAATACGGGCGAAGCGGTTTTTCGCAACATCGTCTGGGCCGTTGACCGGGTGAATGCGCGCGGAGGTGTGCTGTTGCCAGCCGCGGCCGGCGGTGCCCGCACGCTGGCGCTGTCGCGCTACGACAGCAAGGGACAGAATGAAGAAGCCCTGTCGGCCCTGCGTGCGGCCATCGACGATGGTGCCCGTGTCGTCATGCAGGGCAATTCGTCGGCCACGGCGGCGGTGCTGATCGATGCCATCAACAAGCACAACGAGCGTGACCCGGGCAAGCGCGTGCTCTTCCTCAACTATTCGGCGGTGGATCCGATCCTGACCAACGAGAAGTGCAGTTTCTGGCACTTCCGCTTTGACGCGCACGCCGACATGCGCATGGCAGCGCTGATGGACGTGCTGCGTGCCGACCCGGCGCTCAAGAGCGTCTACCTCATCGGCCAGGATTACAGCTTTGGTCAGGCCGTGCTGCGCGATGCCAAAAAGCAGCTGGGCGCCCAGCGCCCGGACGTGGCCATCGTGGGCGATGAGCTCCATCCCGTGGGCCGTGTGAAGGACTTTGCGCCTTACGCCGTCAAGATCAAGACCAGTGGCGCACAGGCCGTTATCACCGGCAACTGGGGCAACGACCTGACGCTGCTGGTCAAGGCCGCACGCGAAGTGGGTTTCACCGGCAGCTTCTACACCTTCTACGGCAATGCGCTGGGGGCCCCCGCCGCCATCGGCGACGCCGGGATCGGCAAGGTGGTGGCCGTGGCCGAGTGGATGCCCAATGTGCCGGGCGCCCAGAGCGAAGCGTTCTACCAGTCCTTCCGCGTGCGCTTTCCCAAGCCACAGGACGACTACGTGCACCTGCGCATGCAGCTCATGGTCGAAGCGCTGGCCCAATCGATTGAAGCCGCGGGCAGCGTGGAGGCCACGGCCATCGCACGCCAGATGGAAAAGGCCCATGTACAACTGGCCGGGCGCAGTGGCCGCATGCGCGCTGCCGACCACCAGTTCCAGCAGCCGCTGGTGGTGGGCCTGATGGAAAAGCAGGGCACCCCGGGCGTGACATTTGATGTGGAAGGCTCGGCCTACGGGTTCCGCGTG
>JANJVG010000021.1 GCA_024710165.1 Burkholderiaceae bacterium | reverse complement strand
TAGTCGCCTGAAAGTTCGGCTGCGAGTGCTGAATAAGGAATCATGACCATGGTGAAGACAGTGGCGAAAACCATGTATGCAAAGCTGTAGTAGAGAAACAGGGCAGCTTGGGTTTCAAAATTCATCGGCAGCCAGAGAAGGACGAAGGAGAGCGTGATAGGGACGATACCGGCCAGAAAGTAGACCCGACGCCTTCCAAACCGCGACTTCGTCTTATCGGAAAGGTAGCCCATCAGGGGATCTGATACGGCGTCCCATACTTTCCCTATGCCGAAGACGAGGCCGGCCAATGCAGGTGAGAGCCCTACCACTTCGGTGAGGTAGAAGAGGAACAACATGCCTACGATCATGAAGGCCCCGCCGCCGTAGATGTCTCCCAATCCATAGGAAACAAGGGTTTTGAACGTAACCATCCTCTCTTTCTTCTCCATCACATGCTCTCCTTCTGTGCAATCTCCCTGAATAGATTCAGGAAGGGACTTGTTGAACGTATGAAAACGGGAATAGAGCCGATGTCAGCTCTGATGGCATAGCGGCCTTCATTGTACACTTGCCCGGTAAAGAAATGTATCCATTTCCCTTCAGGCAGCCATACACGCCTCTTTCTTGCTCCCTTTTTCAGAACAGGAGCAACCAACAGATCCTGTCCATAGAAGTACTGGCCTTGTGCTACGCGATGCTTTTGGACCAGGACCGGCATAATCGGGGGGATTCCCTCTTTTTGATACTGCTCGCTGACATGCTGATGATAGAACAGCAACGCTTGATGAATACGTGCCATCCTCGCAAAATGCGACAACATCTCTTGGTCATCGTCGAACTGGGCATTTACCCTTGGGTTGATGCCTTCGTGTGTTCTCATCACAGCGGTGAAGGCTGCTGTTTCACAGCTGCGCATCAGCAGCTCCCGACTTCGCTTGATCCAGGCAAATGAGAAGAAACCTCCAATGTCAAAGTGCCAACAGCCGACGCCCGATAGTGAGGAGGATATGGCTGCCCGAACAACAGAAGGAAGCCCGCTGTCGGCAAGAAAGTCAACGGTCTGATCTCCCGCCCAGAACAGAGGGACATTGTTGCTGCTGCCGGTAAAGCCTGAACGGCAGAAGTAGACGATTTCATTGCCTTTCCCTGCCTCCTGTACTGCCTGTGCGTTAAGCTGTGCCCAACGTACAGGGTATCTATTGTGCTCCAGATAGGGGTCCATGTTGTCGAAGAGTTCTCCATCAGGAGGAAGATACTCGCCGAAATCGGCCATCCAGCCATCAAGTCCGATGGCCAGCATGTTCTCCTTGATGATCTGCTTGTACCACAAGCATGCCGCAGGGTTGCACAGATCCACCAAGGCTACGGGAAAAGTCGTCGTACTGGTGATGTAGGGTAATGAAGAGTGTTTTTGGCGAATGAAATAGCCCTTGCGTTCTCCCTCTGCATACAAAGGTGCATCTGTACTGAGGAAGGGGTTGTTGTATCCAAGAAACTTGACGCCCCGTTCGTGCAGTTCTTCGATGAAACGAGGAAGGTCGGGATAGAGCTGCTGGTCGTACTGCCAATTCCAGAAGAGCTGTTTGCCATAAGGTGTAATGCGGATGCCCTGCCAATCCTGGCACCAGATTGCGGTCACAGGTATGCCTGCATCGAGGGCCCGCTTGAGCTTCGCTTCCACGACGGATCGACCGCCCTGCAGACCAAGGATTATGCCGTCGAAGGCCCAGTCCGGCAGGATTTCCTGCCTGCCCAGAAGTGAACTCAAGGCTCCGACAGCCGTAGGAATTGAACCAGCCTGTCCAACGTAGATTGATGATGGGATGTCATGGCAGAGAAGTGTGCAGCTGTCTTTTTGTGAAAAGTCGAATCGGCAGAATGCCGTGGTTTGCATGAGCGCCCACCGCCCTGCAGCTGTAACAAAGCTTGGTTGGGGAAAGTAGGTGTGCTCTTGCGACCCTCCGCGTCCCGAGTGGAGGTTTGCAAACACTTTTACATAATTGGGTCCTCTTCCGATGCCCGGCTCCGACACCCAAAGCGGGAGGATTTTTCCCCGGAGGTCCAGATGGGAAAACTGCTCTCCACAGCCGAAAATAGGGTCTTCAGGGAGGAGAGGAAGCCGTATGTGAAAGCGGTTGGGAGCCTCGGATGTAAGGACCGTGGGTATGATTCTCAGTCCGAAGGGCTCTTCATGGATTGTCAATTTCACCAGATCGCCAAAGGTTATGTGTATCGTGCCTTCTTTCGTTTTACTCTCGTCAACGCTGAACCGAGAGGGTTCCTTCCACATAGAAAGACTTTCGTCTTTGATGTGGTACATCCCATGGGGCATGGTAATGGTGCAGCTGCCCTGTCCGATGCCGATGCATGGACTTTTCTTTGAATGTAAAAGCACAGGCACTTCGTTATGGGAGAGTATGAAGCTGTCTTGGTTGGTTTGGATGTCGATCATGGGAGCTCTCCTGTTTCCGAAAATACACGGGCTGTCAGGCAAAGCTCTTTGGGAGGTCGGCTGCCTTGATAGGTCGCCAGGAGCAGCGAGAAG
>JANJVG010000207.1 GCA_024710165.1 Burkholderiaceae bacterium | reverse complement strand
ACTGACCTCGCTGTTGAGGCGCCGCGCCAAGGCGCCGGCCTGCGCGGTTTCCTGCAGGGCCGACAGGTCCCGCACCAGTGCGGCGTAGGCCGCATCGGGCGGGGCGCTCTGGCGGTCCCAGCCTTTCAGCGCCGGGCCGGTATGCACCAGGGTGTCGGCCACCTCGGGGTTTTCCACGGCGCGGATTAGCAGGCCCGCCAAAGGCACCATGAACACCACCAGCAAAAAGGCCAGCAGGGGCAGGGTCAGTGCCATGGAACGCAGGCGGCGCCTGCGCTCGGCGGTGCGCAACTGGCGCCCCAGATCGGGGGGCGCGTCCTGGTCCTGGGGGACAGCCATGGTGGCGGTGCTCATGCGGTGGCCTTCATGCGGGTGGGTGCTGGCTGGGGTTTATTGCGCGGCCCAGGCGGCGAAGCGCTTTTCGAGTGCCTCGCCCTGGTCGGCCCAGAAGGCCACGTCGAAGCGCAGCGCATCCTTGCTGTTGGCGGGCGAGGTGGGCAGCAGGGCCTGCGTCTTGGCATCGATCTTGGCCATGGCCTTGTTGTTGGTCGGGCCGTAGGAGATATGGCGTGCGTACTCGGCCTGGGCGTCGGCGCTGCTGGCCAGGGCGATGAACTTCATGGCCGCTTCCTTGTTGGCGCCGCCCTTGGGCATGACCCAGAAGTCCAGGTCGTAGATGCCGCCGGTCCAGGTGATCTTGAGGTTCTGGCCTTCGCGCTGCGCGGCGTCGATACGGCCGCTGAAGGCGCTGGTCATGGCCACGTCGCCGGCCACCAGGAACTGCGGGGGCAGGGCCCCGGCTTCCCACCACTGGATGTGGGGCTTGAGTTCGGCCAGCTTCTTGAAGGCGCGGTCGGCGCCGTCCTTGGTGCCCAGGACCTTGTACACGTCAGCAGCCTTCACGCCGTCGGCCATGAGCGCGAATTCGAGGTTGTAGCGCGCGCCCTTGCGCAGGCCGCGTTTGCCGGGGAATTTCTTCACGTCCCAGAAATCGGCCCAGCCGGTGGGGGCGGTCTTGAGCTTGTCGCCGTTGTAGGCCAGCACGGTGGACCAGACAAAGGCGCCCACGCCGCATTCATGCACGGCGGCGGGCAGGTAGTCGGATTTGCTGCCGAGCTTGCTCCAGTCCATGCGCTCGAACAGGCCTTCGTCGCAGCCGCGGCTGATGTCCGGGCCTTCGACCTCGACCACGTCCCAGGTCACTTTCTTGGCTTCGACCATGGCCTTGATGCGGGCCTGCTCGCCGTTGTATTCCACCTGGGTGATCTTGCCGCCCGTGGCTTTTTCGTAGGCCTCGAAATAGGCCTTCTTCTGCGCGGCGCCGTTGGCA
The DNA here is from genome assembly GCA_024710165.1 of Burkholderiaceae bacterium. Taxonomy (GTDB): domain Bacteria; phylum Pseudomonadota; class Gammaproteobacteria; order Burkholderiales; family Burkholderiaceae_C; genus Simplicispira. The sequence goes on along the minus strand of JANJVG010000207.1, from coordinate 81,468 downwards.
CCACCGAAATTCACCACGGTAATGTTCTGCGCCAGGGCGGGCAGGGCGAGCGCAGCGGCGGCGGCCAGCAGCAGGGGCTGGAAAAGCTTCTTGTGGGTCATGGTTGTCTCCTCGGGGTGGGGTGTGAAAAAAAGGCAGAAATCAGAGGTACACGCGCATGTGCTGCGCGGGTGCATGCAGGTGAACGGTGTGGCCCGGCGTCGGGACTGCAGCGTGGTTCAGCGCCAGCTTGACCATGAGCTCGGCTTCGCTGGCCGTTTTGCAGCGCAGGCGCAGGTGGTCACCAAAATAGATGACGTCCATTACGGTGCCGCTCAGGGTGTTGGGGCTGGCACCATCGGCGAGTTGGATGCGCTCGGGGCGCACGCTGCATTGCACTGCATCGCCTACCTTGGCACGGTTGACGTTGAGGCCGCGCAGACGTACACCGTCCTTCAGCACCACGTCGCATGCGTCGCCGTCGATGGCGTGCACCTTGGCTTCGAGCACGGCGTTGTCGCCGACGAAGTTGGCAACGAAGCGGTTGCTTGGGGTTTCATAGAGCCGATCCACCGGGTCGATCTGCTGGATGCGCCCGTCGTTGAACACCGCCACGCGGTCGGACATGGTCAGCGCCTCGGACTGGTCGTGCGTGACGTACACGAACGTCACGCCCAGGCGGCGGTGCAGCGCCTTCAGTTCCAGCTGCATGTGCTCGCGCAGCTGTTTGTCCAGCGCGCCCAGGGGCTCATCCATCAGCACCAGCTGCGGGTCGAACACCAGGGCGCGCGCAAGGGCCACGCGCTGCTGCTGGCCGCCCGACATCTGCGCGGGGTAGCGCATGCCCATGGTATCCATCTGCACCATTTCCAGCGCGCGTGCCACCTTGGCCTCGCGCTCGGCGTTGGGGAGCTTGCGCACGCGCAGGGGGTAGGCGATGTTCTCGGCCACCGTCATGTGCGGGAACAGGGCGTAGTTCTGGAACACCATGCCGAAATTGCGCTTGTGGGGTGGGGTGCGGGTGATGGGCACGCCGTTGAGACTGATTTCACCGGCCGTGGGGGACTCGAACCCGGCCAGCATCATCAGCGTGGTGGTCTTGCCCGAACCCGAGGGACCCAGCAGCGAGAGGAACTCGCCGCGCTGGATGTCCAGGTTCAGGTCACGCACCACCAGGCTGGTGCCGTCGTAGGTTTTTTGCACCCCTCGGAACGTTACGAGTGCGTCGCTTGCGGTCATGGGCTGGTGTCGGGTTGTGGATGCGATGGCGTGAAATGTAGGACGTTCACACGCCTGCCGACATATACAGAAGCCCGTTGTGGAGCGCGCACTGTGCAGTACGGCACACCTCTACATAGAAACCCTTGGTGCCGCAACAAGATACCGCAGGTCTCTGGAAACCACGGTTGCTCCATGTTTCATAGCTAAGAGCGCCTTCAGGTAGACCTTTTCAGTTGTTTTTGACTTTCATCATCAGGTCCTGCCCAGCAGAGGAGTGCCGATGCCAGTGGAGAGGGCTGGCACCGGCATGCGGGTATGTCTGGGGGTCAGCGTTTGAGCAGTACGGGCAGGGGCACCGGGGTGGAGATCGTCCATTCGTCCACGATACCGGGTTTGCCCGCCTTGACTTCCGAAATCAGCAGGCGCGCCTGGTTCTGGTGGTGTATGTCCTTGCTGAAGGTGCGGGGTCCGAACAGCGTGGGTTCGCCGCGCATCTTTTCCAGCTCGGAGGTGACTTTGTCGGCCTCCAGGCTCTGGGCGCGCTGCACGGCCTTGGCCCAGACGTCGATCAGCACATAGCCGGGGTAGGCGTAGGTGTTGGACGGGCGGGCGCCATAGCGCGTGGCGAAGGTCTTGTTGAAGGCCTCGACCTGGGGATTGGGGTCGTCGCCGTAGACCGAGCCCTGCACGGGAACGGCAAAGTTGGACAGCCCCGGAACCGAGTCGAGCCAGTAGCTGCCGTCGACAGCGGCGCCGTTGAGGATCAGCGACTGGATGCCCGCCGCGCGCAACTGGCGCACGGCGCTGGCGGCGCCCGGAATGTAGGAGCACAGCATGATCGCGTCGGGCTCCCTGGGCAGTGCCTTGATGCGCGAGATCTGCGCGGCGATGGATGCGTCGCCGTTCTTGAAATTGTCACGTCCGATGATGCTCACGCCCTTGAGCTGCGGCGCCATCCAGTCGAAGCCGGTGCAGATGCCCTTGTTGTATTCAATGGTGGTGTCCAGCAGCACATAGGCCTGGCGCATGTTGCGCTTGTGATAAGCCCATTCGGCCATGGTGGCGCCTTGTACGGCGGCCAGGACGGAAGAGCTGAAGGCGTATTTGCCCACGCCTTGCACCCCCGCCTTGATGTCTTCCGCGCAGAGGAAAAAGGATACCTTGCCTTTCTTCTGCGCTTCCAGCGCGGCGGGTGCGCCGAAGTCGTAGTCGCAGCTCACCACCAGCAGCTCGGCGCCCTGGTCCAGGGCTTCGAGGCCCGCCTTGGCGCTTTGCGCGCGGTCGGACTTGGTGTCGGTCTCGACCACCTTGAGCTTGCGACCGAGCAGGCCGCCGGCGGCATTGATTTCGTCGATGCGGATGAGCGCGGCGCGGCGTGCCGGTGTGTCGTAGGCCTCCACCCAGCCTGATTTGGCATTGGCGAAGCCGACGACGATGTCTTTGCTGGCCTGGGCGCTGGCCAGGCCACTGGCCAGCAGACCGGCGCACAGGGCGGGCAACGCGCGGCGCAGTGTGGATGAAAGGGGCTTTTGGGGCATGGTGGGTCTCCTGAGGGTTGTTGTGAAAGAAAGCGGGGCGGAGGGCTCAGCGGGGCTGCATCTCCAGCGGGGTGGTTTGTGCGGGTGCGGCCAAGCGGCCCAGGCGCGGCCATTGCCAGTCGCGCCCTTGCATGAGGCCCGTGGGGCGCCGGATCAAGACCAGCACCATGGCCAGGCCGGTCACGATTTCCTGGCTGCCGCCGGGTAGCTGGAGGGCCATGCCACCGAGCGAGACGCCGGTTTCCAGGCGGATCAGCAGCTCCATCAGCGCCGACAGCACCAGCACGCCCGTGACGGCACCGCTCAGGCTGGCGCTGCCGCCGATGACCAGCATGGTCAGGCAGGTGAAGGTGCGGCCGAGGTAATACGCATCGGGGTTGACCACGCCGAGGAACTGCGCGTCCAGCGCGCCCCCCAGGCCGCAGACGAATGCGCTGAGCACGAAGGCCACCAGCAGTTGGCGCCAGGCGTTGATGCCGCAGCTGCGCGCGGCCACGGGCTCCTCGCGCACCGCGCGCAGGGCCAGGCCGAAGCGCGACATGCCGTGCCAGTGCGCCAGCGCGATGGCACCGGCCGCAAAAATGAAAGCCTGCCAGACGCTCACGGGCGTGGGAATGCCAACAATGGAGCTGGAACCGGCGGTGACGCTGTCCCAGCTCGAATACACCACGTTGAAGATGGCCAGCAGGGAGAACGTGGCGATGGAGGCGGCGATGCCATTGAGCCGCAACACCACAGCGCCCGCCAGCAGCGCCACGGCCGCCGCCAGCAGGCCGGCCAGCAGCGAGGCTGGCACCCAGGGCAGGGAGGCCTGCTGCAGCATGTCGGGCAGACCCGTCAGCACGTACTGCTTGATGGAGGGCTCCATCGTGGTCCAGGCCACGCCATAGGCGCCGATGCCGACGAAGGCCATGTGGCCGAAACTGATCAGCCCGGAGTGACCGATGAAGATGAACATGCCCACCACCATCACGACGCGGATCAGCACCTCGGTAGCGGTGCGTTGCAAGCTGTTCGATCCGGCCAGGGACAGCACGGCTAGCAGCGCCAGGGCCAGGCACAGCAGCACGGGGGTTTCAAGGCGATGGCGCAGCAGGAAGTTTTTCATGGCGGGTCGGTGAAAAATCGGGAGGAAGGGTCAGACACGCTGGCGTGAGGCGCCGGTGATGAAGAGACCGTTGGGCCGCCACAGCAGCAGGGCGATGACGCCGAGGTAGACGAAGGCGTCTCGGAAGGCGCGGGCATCGAGCGGCAGCCAGGCCTGCAGGGCCGTGCTGACGAAGCCGATGAGGAAGCCGCCGAGCACGGCCCCCATCAGGCTGCCCAGGCCGCCGATGACGGTGGATACAAAGGCCACGAGCATCATGGGCGCGCCCATGCGGATGTCCACCAGCCCGGTCTGGTTCACCATGAACAGGCCGATGAGCGCGGCCAGCGCGCCGCTCATGCCAAAGGCCACGAGGATGACGCGGTTGGCCTTCACGCCCAGCATGCGTGCCATGTCGAAGTCCTCGGCGGCGGCGCGCATCTCCAGCCCGGCGCGGGTGTGCCGCAGCATCCACGCCAGGCCCAGCAGCAGGGCCATGGTGATGCCGATCATCAGCATCTGCAGTGCCGGCACGCGCGCGCCCAGGAGGTCCACCGGCAGATTGAGCTGCGGCCACAGGTTTACGGCCTTGGCCCGGCTGCTGTGCAGCACGAGCAAGGTGTTCTGGATGACGAAGCCCAGGGCAAACGCGGCCATCATGGTGGTGGCGGGCGTGGCGTGGCGCAGGTGGCGGAAGACGGCCAGTTCGGCCAGCACCGCCAAAGCAGCGCCCACGCCCAGCACGGTGAGCACAATCAGCGGCGTGGCCCAGGCGCCCACCCACAGGGGCGCCACGGCCTCGGTGGTGGGCGCGATCAGGACGAAGATGGCGAAGGTCATCACGTCGCCATGGGCGAAGTTGACCAGGCGCATCACGCCGAAAATCAGCGCGATGCCCAGGGCACCCAGCGCGTAGAGGCTGCCCAGGCTCAGGGCGTCGAACAGGTATTGGAGTGCGGCGGTCATGGTGGGGTGCGGCGTAGGGTGGGGAAGGTCAGGCGTGCATGTCCGCTGGCGCGGCGTCGTAGCCAAAGTAGGCCTGTTGCATCTGCTGCGCCGTGATCTGGCGCGGGTCGCCTTCGAGGACGATGCCGCCCTCGCGCAGCATCACCATGCGGCCGCCAGTCATCAGGGCGCGGCTGGCGCTCTGCTCGACGATCAGCAGCGTGAGGTCGCGCTCGGCGCGCAGGCGCAGCAAGGCCTCGTAGACCTGGTCGGTCACACGCGGCGCCAGGCCGAGCGAAGGCTCGTCGATGGCCAGCAGGCGCGGCGCGGCCATGAGGGCGCGGGCGATCACCAGCATCTGCTGCTGTCCACCCGAGAGCAGGCCCGCCTGCCCGTGGGCGCGATCACGCAGCAGCGGGAACACGTCGAGCAGGTATTCCAGGTCGGCGGCCACGGCCAGGGCGTTGCGGCGCAGGCCGGTGCCGATGCGCAGGTTCTCCAGCACGGTCATCGAGCCGAAGACCTGCCGACCCTCAGGCACCAGCGAGAAGCCGCTCGCAGCCACGGTTTCCGGCGCGCGGCCGGTGGTCAGCTGGCCGTCGAAGACGATGCGGCCCTGGCGTGGCTTGACCAGGCCGGCGATGGCCTTCATCAGCGTGGACTTGCCCGCGCCGTTGGGGCCGGTGACCATGACGGTCTCGCCAGCGTGGATGGTGAGGTCGAGCCCGCGCAGCGCGGCGATGCCGCCGTAGCGCACGTGCAGGTCCTGGATACTCAGAAGGGGTGTGGTCATGCGCAGGCCTCCTCGGTGGTGGGGGCGGCCAGCGCCGCGCCGCCGCCATCGGCCGTGCCCATGTAGGCGTGGCGCACGCGCTCGCTGCCACGGATGGCGTCCGGGTCGCCCTGGACGATCACCTCGCCCGCGTCCATCACCACGATGTGGCTGCAGATGCTCAGCACCAGGCGCACGTTGTGCTCGATCAGCAGCACCCCGCAGCCGATGTGCTCGACGAGCTGGGCGATGGTGGCGCGCAGGTCGCTGGCCTCGTGGTCGTTCATGCCGGCGGCCGGTTCGTCCAGCAGCAGGAAGGCCGGGCCGCCGACCACGGCGCGGGCGATGCCAACGCGGCGTTCGTCGGTGTAGGGCAGGGCGCTGGCGGGCATGTTCGCCAGGTGCGTCAGCCCCAGCCAGTGCAGGATGCGGCGCGCCTCGGCGCCAGCGTCGCGGCGCGACATGCCCAGTCCGACGCCGGCCGCCTCCAGGTTGTCCTGCACCGACAGGTTGCGGAACAGCCGGCCGCCCTGGAAGGTGCGGGCCACGCCGATGCGCCGGAACCGGTCGGCGCCCAGACCCTGCAGCGGGAGGTCGTCCAGCAGCACTTGGCCTTCGCCCGGTGTGTTGAAGCCGCTGAGCACATTGACCATCGTGGTCTTGCCGGCCCCGTTCGGGCCGATCAGGCCCAGTACCTTGCCGCGTTCCAGCGAGAGGCTCACAGATTTGAGCGCGCGCACCCCCGAGAAGGTGAGGCTGACCGCTTCGGCGCGCAGTTGCCGGGGCAGGGGGGATGGAGCGTGGAGGTGTGGCATCAGACGGCGTTTCGGGTGATGACGTAGGTGCCGCTCTCGTCGAGCCGTGCCGTCCAGCCGGGCGAGATGACCACAGTGGTGGTGGGCTCCTCGATGACGGCGGGGCCTTCGACGACGTTGCCCGCGCCCAGCTTCTCTCCGTCGTACACCGGTGTCAGCACGGCGCTGCCCTCGGCGCTGAAAATCATCTGCCGGCGCGTTCGGAGGGCATCCTGCACCTTTTCGCCGGGGCGCAGTTGGGGTGGGGGTAGCAGTTCGCTCTTGCCGAAGACGGTGGATTCGATGTTCACCACCTCGACCAGGCTGTCGGGCTCGTTGTAGGTGAACAGCTGTTTGTGCAGGTCGTGGAACAGTTGCTTGATGTGCGGAAGGTTGGCCGCATTCACCGTCGTGCTGCCGATGTCCACGGTGCACTCGTGCACCTGGCCGACGTAGCGCATGTCGATGCTGCGCTTGAAGGCGATGCGGCTGAGAGGAATGCCCTCGGCCTGCATGACAGTGATGCCGTCATGCTCCAGCGAGCGGAAGCGGTTTTCCAGGTCCGCCAGCGGGGCGCGGTCGTCCAGCCGCATGGGGGTGGCCGCCATGTAGTTGTATTTGATGTCCGAGAGCAGCTGGCCGAAGGCGCACAGGCCCGAAGCGAGCTTGGGCACCAGCACCGTGCGGCAGCCGATCTCCTGGGCCAGTGCCGTCAGGTGCAGGCCGGTGGCGCCGCCCGCGCCGATGAGGGCGAAGTCGCGCGGGTCGTAGCCGCGCTCGATGGACACGCGGCGGATGCCGTTGACCATGTTGTTGTTGACGATGCTGAACATGCCGTAGGCGGCCTTTTCCACGCTGATGTACAGCGGCTCGGCCAGGTGGTGCGAGATGGCCTGGCGCGACGCGGCTGCGTCGATGGGCAGGCGCCCGCCCAGCAGCGATTCCGGGTTCAGGTAGCCCAGGGCAACGTTGGCGTCGGTCACCGTGGGTTGGGTGCCACCTCGCTGGTAGCAGGCGGGCCCGGGCATGGCGCCGGCGGACTGCGGGCCGACGTTGAGCACGCCCATCTGGTCGATCCAGGCGATGGAACCGCCGCCCGCGCCCAGCGTTTCCACCTGGATCATCGGGGTGCCGATGCGATAGCGCAGGAAGTCGATGTCCTTGTCGATGTTGGTCTTGTCCTCGTGCGTGAGCGTGATGTCGAACGACGTCCCGCCCATGTCCACGGTGATGAAGTTGCGGATGCCCAGTGGCCGTGTGATGAAGCGGCCGGCCATGGGGGCCGATGCCGGGCCGGAGTTGATGGCGTTGACGGCGCGCGAGACCATCACGTCGCGCGCAGCCATGCCGCCATTGGACTGGTAGTAGCGCACGGGCACCTGGGTGCCTTGTTCGCGGTAGAAGGTGTCGATGCGCTCGACGTAGTTCTTCAGCACCGGCCCCAGGTAGGCGTTGACCACGGCGGTGGAGGTGCGCGTGTATTCGCGCATCTGCGGGAACACCTCGATGCCGACCGAGACGTACACATCGGGCAGCATCTCGCGCACGATCTGCGCGGCGCGCCGCTCATGGGTATCGTTGGACACCGACCACAGGAAGGAGATGGCCACGGCCTGCACGCCTTCCCGGCGGAACAGTTCGCAGGCGGCGCGCACGTCTTCCTCGTGCAGGGGGGTGCGCACGCTGCCGTCGGCCAGCACGCGCTCGCGCACCGGCACGCGCAGGTGGCGCTCTACCAGTTGCCGCGCCGGCGGGTACTCGGCGTCGTAGCGGTAACCTTCTTCCTTGTGGCCAAGGCGGATTTCCAGCGAGTCCTCGTGGCCGGCCGTGCAGACCAGCCCGGTTTTCACGCCCTTGTGCTGGATCAGCGCGTTCAGCGCCACGGTGGTGCCGTTCACGCACAGGTCGGTGTTCGCGAGGATCGCGTGCATCGGCTTGCCGAGCTTTTCCGAGATCTGCGCGAAGCCGTCGGCGATGGCGCGGGTGCCGTCCTCGGGGGTCGAGGTCGCCTTGAAGAGGTGGGTGTTGCCCTGGTCATCGGCCAGGACGAAGTCGGTGAAGGTGCCGCCAGCGTCCACGCCAAGTCGGTAGGTGGTCATGTGTGTCTCTCAGTTGTACGTGTGGGTTTAGGGGCGGGCTCAGGCCTTGGCCAGGCGCGCGCCGCAGGCGGTGCCGGTCCAGTTGGCGGTGTCCACGGCAACGCCGTATTCGTTGGCGGCGGCTTCTACCGAGACATAGCCGTTGCGCACGTCGTGGACCACGCGCGAGATCTCGCGCTCCAGCGCATTGCCCCAGCCGCCGCCGCCGGGGTTGATGGTGGCCACGCGCTCGCCGGGCTGCACGGTCAGGATGGCGTTGCTGCGCATCACCTCGGTGATGTCCTCGCCCTGCTTGCGCTCGACGCGCCCGAGCTTGAGGTCCGGGCAGGCGCTTTGCGCGCCGTTGGCGCCCAGGGCCGGGTAGAGGCGCCCTTCGCCGAAGCTGATGGCGGTCATCTCGTGGTCCAGTGGCTCCACCTCCCACACCGTGGCGCAGCCGCCGCGGTGGTAGCCCGCGCCGCCGCTGTCGGGCACCAGCCCGTAGCGGTGGATCTGGATGGGGTAGGAGTACTCCATGATCTCGATGTCGCCCGAGCTCAGCGCGCCGAAGCAGCATTGCGGGCCGACGGAGTTCCAGCCATCGAGGTGCGCCGTGGCGCCCGCGCCGCCGATCAGCGAGGCCAGGATCATGGTCACATAGGGTTCTCCGGTGCGCTGGTCCTGGCCTGCGATGTTGATGCCGCTGGCATGGCACCAGGAGCCCACGGCGCGCTCGGGCGCGGCCTGCTCCAGCGCCAGGCGCACGGCGTCGGTCAGCGTCTCCATGGGCGTGGTGGTGCAGTTGACGTGCGGCGCCGGCTCGGCCGCGTTGCACAGCGTGCCCTTGGGGCCCATGTCCACCGTCACGCAGCGGTACAACCCTTCGTTGTACGGTGGCGGCACCTTGGCGAACATCATCAGGCCAAGGTACACGCCCGAATACGAGTTGCCTTCGTAGGAGTTGATGAAGTAGGGCACCTGGGGCGGGCTGTCGATGCGCACATGGCAGCTGTCGCCGGCGATCGTCACCGTGGCCTTGATGGTCAGCTCGCCCAGGCCGTGGCCGGCGTCTTCCAGCACGGCGCTGGCTTCGTAGGTGCCGTCCTTGGTGCTGGCGAACAGGTTGCGCATGGAGCGCTCGGCCATGTCCATCAGTTCGTCGATGCAGGCCTGGACTTCCTCCACGCCGTATTTGTCGAGCAGGGCGAGCAGGTTGCGTTCGCCGATCTGCACGGCGCCGTACTGCGCGCGCAGGTCCCCTTCCCAGTCGCGGCGCGAGCGTACGTTGGAGAGGATGAAGTTGATGACGTCCTCGCGCGGCCTGCCCTTGTCCCACAGTTTCACGGGCGGGATGCGCAGGCCTTCGGCGTAGATTTCCTTGGCGTCGGGGTTGTAGCCCGCCGGCACGGGGCCGCCGATGTCGGTCACGTGGCCCTTGCACACGCTCCAGAACACCAGCTTGCCCTGATGGAACACGGGCTTGTACATGCAGCAGTCCAGGATGTGGCTGCCCATCATCACGGGGTCGTTGTGGTAGATCACATCGCCTTCGTGGATGTCATCCCCGAAGTACTTCGCCACCGCCTTCATCGCGGGCATCAGGCCGCCGAGGTGGATCGGGATGTCCTGGCCCTGCAGGATCATCTCGGCGCGGTGGTTGAACAGCGCGTTGCTGTAGTCGTGCGCCACGTTGAAGACGCTGGAGCGTGCCGTCTTCTCCAGGGTCAGCGTCATCTCGCGCTGCGTCGTCTCCAGTGCGCCGCGCACCACGGCCAGCGTGATCGGGTCAACTTTTCTCGGGTTTTTCATCGGTTCTCTCCTGTGCGCGCCGCGAGCCAACGGCGAGCGATCCATGGGTCGTTTCAGAGGGCTGAAACGAAGCTCGGTACAGGAGAAATTCTGGGTTTTGAAGCCTTTTCTGGCTTGTGTTTGCGTGCACCACGCGTTGTGATGGGGTGCACTGCGGGTCAGGACATACCCTATGAACCTGTAGGGCCTGGGAATCGTCGGCTGCAAATGGGCCGCAGCGGTCCATTTTTCGCCGTCTTTTGGGCCCACAGCCAGGCGATGGGCCTGCAAATCCGGCAACAACAGGCTTCGCCGGGGCCAATTTTCGGTTTCAACGCCCTGGTCCGACAGGCTCCCCGTCCGATAAATCAGGGAAATCGGCGGTATCCGGGCGCCTGGCTGGCCTGTACGCAGCGTTGACGTGGCCGGCGTTGCACCCAAAGCGCGTCGGGTGCATTTTCCGGAACGCGTGCTGCCTTGGTGCGGTAGGCCGGCCGTGGTGGACCTCGGGGCCTTACCCCAAGGTCAGTGGGCGATGGGTGAGGGGCGCGTCTTCAGGACTGCGCTGGGGGTTTCTCCATAGCGCCGCTTGAAGGCGTGGCTGAACTGGGTCTGGTCGTTGAAGCCACAGGCGTAGGCGATCTGTGCAACCGAACTGCCAGCGGGCGCGAGGGAGAGTTGTTCGTAAGCTGATTGCAGGCGCAGGTCGCGGATCCACTGCGATACGGTCTGTCCCGTGTCCTTGAACAGGTCGTGCAGATAGCGCAGCGAGATACCGGTTTCCCTGGCAATGGCTTCCGGGTCGAGGTGCGGGTTTGCCAGCTGCTGGCGCGTGTAGGCTTCAATGCGCGCCAGGTGGGCCGTGCGCACGATGGACAGCGAAGACTGCAGCACCGAGGGTGCCTCCTTGAGTGCGACACCCAGCAGATCGATCAATTGCATGCCCATGAGTGCCATGGCGCTCTGGCTCTGGTCGGGGTTGCAGTGCCGCGTGATCAGTTGCAGGTAATCGCTGAAAAGCTTGCCCATGCCCATGGTGGTGTCGAAGCGCTGGGCGCAGAACCGGTTGGTGTTGCCCACGCGGGCCTTGAGGGCGGTGTCCGGAAACTTGAGCACCCACATGTCGTTGTGCGCCGCATGGCTGAATTCGTAGGGCTCATCGCTGTGTTCCAGAAGGAACTGGCCGGGGGCACAACGGGTCTGGCGCCCGAGCTGGGAAAACTCCACCTCGCTGCGCAGCGGCACGGTGACCAGGATCTGTGGCACGCTCGCCCGGCAATCCTGATTGAGTCGTTGATACTGCAGCGGGCTGCAATCGAGCCGCGACAGGGACACCAGCCCCAGGTCCCAGGACTCCAGGGTGCCGCTGAACCGGTGGTGGTCGCGGAAATTGAGCTGAAGGTGGAAATAGGCCTTGGCGATGACATCGCGCCAGAAACCGAATTCATGGTTTTTTGGAACATCGGCCGTGGAAAAGCGCTGGTACATGGCGCGAGCCTCAGAAGTGATGGACACCCAGTCTGCCGGTCATCGGCTTCGATGTGCGGTTCAGGCCTTGCTGTGGGGTAGGGCGGACTCTAAAGGGGGGCAGCCTGCGGGTCATTGGGTTTTTTACCTATCCCTGGGGCCATTGACGCGGCCGGTGGCGGAGTGCTTGAACGGCCACAGCCCGATGCGGCGCGGGTCGCATCGGGCTGGGCGTGGCCTGCATCACAGGCCGGGCGTGCAAGGCGGGATCAGCGGGCGGCGCAGACCGCCTCCAGGGATGCGCCGATGATGGCCAGGCCTTCGTCGAGCAGCGCGTCGCTGGCCGTCAGCGGCACCAGGATGCGGATCACGTTCCCGTAGGTGCCGCAGGTCAGCAGGATCAGGCCGCGCTTGGCCGCTTCGGCCGACAGGGCCTTGGCCAGGGCTGCATCGGGCTGGTGCGGGTTGCCGTCCTGGCACAGTTCCATGGCCACCATGGCGCCCAGGCCGCGCACCTCGGCGATGCAGCGGTGCTTGCGGGCCAGCTCCTGCAAGCCACCCACCAGGCGCAGGCCCACGTCTTCGGCGCGCTGCAGCAGGTTTTCCTTCTCGAACACGTCCAGCACGGCCAGTGCGGCGGCGCAGGCCAGCGGGCTGCCGGCATAGGTGCCACCCAGGCCGCCGGGGGCGGCAGCGTCCATCACGTCGGCGCGGCCGACCACGGCGGAGATCGGGAAGCCACCCGCCATGGACTTGGCCATGGTGATGAGGTCGGGTGCCACGCCGCTGTGCTCGATGGCGAACCACTTGCCGGTACGGCCGGCGCCGGTCTGCACTTCGTCGGCGATCAGCAGGATGCCGTGCTGGTCGCAAACAGCGCGCAGGTGCTGCAGCAGCGCGGGCGGCGCGATGTTGAAGCCGCCTTCACCCTGCACCGGCTCGATGATGATGGCCGCCACGCGGCTGGGTTCGATATCGTTCTTGAAGATGCTTTCCAGCGAGTCGATGGCGTCCTGCACGCTCACGCCATGCAGTTCGGTGGGGAAGCGCGCATGGAAAATCTCGGCCGGGAAGGGGCCGAAGCCGGCCTTGTAGGGCACGACCTTGCCGGTCATGCCCATGGTCATCATCGTGCGGCCGTGGTAGCCGCCGGTGAACGCAATGATGCCGGAGCGGCCGGTGTGGGCACGGGCAATCTTCACGGCGTTCTCCACGGCTTCCGCGCCGGTGGTCAGGAACATGGTCTTCTTGGCGAAGTGGCCCGGTGCCTTGGCGTTCAGGCGTTCGGCCAGTTCCACATAGGGCTCATAGGCCAGCACCTGGAAGCAGGTGTGGGTGTAGTGGTCGAGCTGGTCCTTGACGGCCTGGATGATGGCGGGGTGCCGGTGGCCGGTGTTGAGCACCGCGATGCCCCCTGCAAAGTCAATATAGCGACGGCCTTCCACATCCCAGATTTCGGCGTTTTCGCCGCGTTCGATGAAGATCTGGTGGGAATGCCCGACACCGCGCGGGATGGCGGCCTCGCGGCGGGCAAACAGGGCTGCATTGTTCAGGTGGGGTTCGCGTTGCATGGGGGTCCTTCAGTGGGGTGGCAGAGGTTTTTTGATCCTGCCGCCACTGTAGGAGCGCCCCTGCGCGGCTAACATATACAGATACCTTGCAAGCAGGAATGCACTGTGCTGTTCAGACCACCTGTACAGACAAACCCTTGGTTGCGGGCGCAATGTCTGGTACCCCATGTTTTCTTTGAATCCCCAATCGTCGACGCCGCTGGTTCTCCAGGTGGTGGAGGGCTTTCGGCAACTCGTCGAAGACGGCACGCTGCGTGCCGGAGCCAAGCTGCCCTCGATACGGCAGTTTGCCCATGCCCATGGCGTAAGCGTGTACACGGTGGTCGATGCCTATGACCGCCTGGTCGCACAGGGCTATTTTGTCTCGCGCCCCCATTCGGGTTTCTTCGTGCGGCGGCGGGCCGACACCGCGCTGGAGGCGCCGGGGCCGGCCGGCCAGTACAGCTTCGACTCGATGTGGTACATGCAGCGCATCTTCGAGAACCGGGCGTTGCGCCTCAAACCCGGCTGCGGCTGGCTGCCGGGCGACTGGCTGTTCTCCGAAGGCGTACGGCGGGGTCTGCGCGCGCTGGCCGCCGAAGAAGTGGACCTGGGTGGCTACGGCGAACCCAAGGGCTACCTGCCGCTGCGCCAGCTGGTGCGCGACCTGCTGGCCGAGCACGAGGTGGTGGTCACGGCCGAGCAGGTGCTGCTGACCCAGGGCTCGAGCCAGGCGATGGACCTGGTGGCCCGGCAACTGGTGCGCGCCGGCGATGCCGTGCTGGTGGACGAACCGGGCTATGCCAATCTGCTGTCATCGTTGCGGTTTTTGGGCGCCCGGCTGGTGGGCGCGCCTCGCACGCCCACCGGCTACGACCTGGACCTGCTGGAGGCGCGCATCCAGGAGCATCGCCCCAAGGTGTTCTTCACCCAGCCCCGGCTGCAAAGCCCCACGGGCTCGACCGCCCAGGTGGCGCACCTGTACCGGTTGCTGCAACTGGCGGAGAAGTACGATTTTGTGGTGGTGGAGAACGACATTTACGTCGATCTCGACCCCGAGCCGCGTCCCACGCTGGCCAGCCTGGACCAGTTGCGCCGCGTGGTCTACATCAGCAGCTTTTCCAAGACCATCTCGCCTAACATCCGTGTGGGTTACCTGGCGGCGCACGCCGATCTGCTGGAAGAGCTGGCACGGCTCAAGATGATTTCGGGCCTGACCTCCTCGGAATTCACCGAGCGGCTGGCCTATGGCGCCTTGCTCGATGGCCGCTGGCGCAAGCACACCAAGGCCTTGCGCGACCGCCTGGCTGTGGCGCAGCAGCGCGTGGCCTCCAGCCTGCTGGACCTGGGCTTTGAGTTGTTTGTGGAGCCCAAGGCGGGCATGCTGCAATGGGCGCGGCACCCGGCCATCGACAACTCCAGCGAACTGGCCTACAAGGCGGCCGAGCAGGACATCCTGCTGGGGCCTGGTCACCTGTTCACCGTGGATCTGGAGCCCAGCCCCTGGCTGCGTTTCAACGTGGCGCACTGCCTGGACGAAACCGTGTTTGCCTTTCTGCGCAGTCATACGACAGGCTGAACGTCTCTAAAATAGTCGGTTCGCCTGTTTTTGCAGCGGCCGCCCGCTCTCCCTTCCGAGAATCAACCCATGACACCCAGTTTCACCGTTGCCGACATCCGCAAGACCTTTCTGGACTTCTTTGCCTCCAAGGGCCACACCGTGGTGGCGTCCAGCCCCCTGGTGCCGGGCAACGACCCGACGCTGATGTTCACCAACTCGGGCATGGTGCAGTTCAAGGACGTGTTCCTGGGCACCGACAAGCGCCCCTATGTGCGCGCGGCCTCGGTGCAGGCCTGCCTGCGTGCCGGCGGCAAGCACAATGACCTGGAAAACGTGGGCTACACCGCGCGCCACCATACGTTTTTTGAAATGCTGGGCAACTGGAGCTTTGGCGACTATTTCAAGCGCGAATCGCTCAAATGGGCGTGGGAACTGCTGACCGAGGTCTACAAGCTGCCGCCAGAGCGCCTGCTGGCCACCGTATACCTCGAAGACGACGAGGCCTACGACATCTGGACCAAGGAAATCGGCCTGCCGCCCGAGCGCGTGATCCGTATCGGTGACAACAAGGGGGGCCGTTACAAGTCCGACAACTTCTGGATGATGGCCGACACCGGCCCCTGCGGCCCGTGCTCGGAAATTTTCTATGACCACGGCCCGGAGATTCCCGGGGGCCCCCCGGGCAGCCCCGACGAAGACGGCGACCGCTTCATCGAGATCTGGAACAACGTGTTCATGCAGTTCAACATGGCGGAAGACGGCTCGGTGACGCCGCTGCCCGCACCCTGCGTGGACACCGGTATGGGCCTGGAACGCCTGGCCGCGATCCTGCAGCATGTGCACAGCAACTACGAAATCGATATTTTCGACCAGCTCATCAAGGCCGCAGCCCGCGAAACCGGTGTTGCCGACCTGGACCATAAGAGCTTGCGCGTGATTGCCGACCATATCCGCGCCACTGCGTTTCTGGTGAGCGACGGCGTGATCCCCAGCAACGAAGGCCGGGGCTACGTGCAGCGCCGCATCGTGCGCCGCGCCATCCGTCACGGCTACAAGCTGGGTCAGAAGACACCGTTCTTCCACAAGCTGGTCGCCGAGCTGGTGCGCCTGATGGGCGATGCCTACCCCGCCATCCGCGAGCAGCAGCAGCGTATCACCGAGGTGCTGAAGGTGGAGGAAGAGCGCTTCTTCGAGACACTGGCCAACGGCATGGAGATCCTGGATGCGGCCCTGGGCGATGGCGCCAAGGTGCTGCCCGGCGATGTGGCCTTCAAGCTGCATGACACCTACGGCTTCCCGCTCGACCTGACCAATGACGTCTGCCGCGAGCGCGACGTGGAGGTGGACGCCGACGGTTTTGCCCTGGCCATGGACAAGCAGAAGTCCCAGGCCCGCGCAGCCGGCAAGTTCAAGATGGACAAGGCGCTCGACTACACGGGCGCAGGCAACGAATTCGTGGGGTACGAAACGCTCGAATCTACTGCAAAAATTGTAGCTATCTACGTAGACGGCACAAGCGCTGCAGCCCTTAAAACGGGTCAAACCGGTGTGGTGGTGCTCGACAACACCCCGTTCTATGCCGAAAGCGGCGGCCAGGTGGGCGACGAAGGCGTCCTCACCAGCGGCTCGGCCCGCTTTGCGGTGGGCGACACGCTCAAGATCAAGGCCGACGTGTTCGGGCACCACGGTACGCTCGAAGAAGGCACGCTCAATGTGGGCGACCACGTCACGGCTGCCGTCAACACCGCTGTGCGCGCCGCCACCATGCGCAACCACTCGGTCACGCACCTCATGCACAAGGCCCTGCGCGAAGTGCTGGGCAGCCACGTGCAGCAAAAGGGCAGCCTGGTCAATGCCGAGCGCACGCGCTTTGACTTTGCGCACAACGCTCCGGTGACCGACGCCGAGATCCGCGAGATCGAGCGCCGCGTGAACGAGGAAATCCTGGCCAACGTGGCCACGCAGGCGCGGGTGATGGACATCGAATCGGCCCAGAAGACCGGCGCCATGATGCTCTTTGGCGAGAAGTATGGCGAAACTGTGCGCGTGCTCGACATCGGCACGAGCCGCGAGCTGTGCGGCGGCACGCATGTGCAGCGCACGGGCGATATCGGCCTGTTCTCCATCGTGGCCGAGGGGGGCGTGGCTGCAGGGGTGCGTCGCATCGAGGCTGTCACGGGCATGAATGCCCTGGCCTATGTGCAGGACATGGAGTCCACGCTGGGCGGCGTGGCAGGCACGCTGCGCGTGGTGCCCGGCGAAGTGCCGGCGCGCGTGGGCGCCCTGCTGGAGCAGCTGCGTGATCTGGAAAAGGAAATGGCAGCGCTCAAGGGTCGCCTGGCCTCGGCCCAGGGGGATGAGCTGCTGGCGCAGGCCGTCGATGTGAAGGGTCTGAAGGTGCTGGCCGCCCGGCTCGACGGTGTGGACGCCAAGGCCTTGCGTGACACCATGGACAAGCTCAAGGACAAGCTCAAGACCGCCGTCATCGTGCTGGCCGCCGTGGACGGTGACAAGGTGCAGCTGGCGGCGGGTGTCACGGCCGACAGCACGGCGCGTGTGAAGGCCGGTGAGCTGGTGAACTTTGTTGCCAGCCAGGTCGGCGGCAAAGGGGGCGGCAAGGCCGATATGGCCATGGCCGGCGGCACCGATGCCGCACGGCTGCCTGCCGCGCTGGCCTCGGTGGTGGGCTGGGTCACCCAGAAAGTCTGAAGCCGAAAGACTCCTGGCGGCAAGCTGGCCCTACCATAGGGCCCATGGAACAACGAAGCACCCCAGACCTGGCACCGCCTTCGGCGCGGGTGGCGTCGCCTTCGCGCTGGTGGCAAAGCGTCACCGTGCGCTTCGAGGTACTGACCGCATCGGTCGTGGTGCTGACCATGCTGCTGCTGACCGCCCTGGTCACCTACCAGATCGGCACCCGCACCCGTGAGGCGGTGCTGGTGGCCTCCGGTGACAGCGCGCGGCGCATCAGCCTGCAGATCAGCGAGCGCGTGCACCGCATCGTTGACCCGGCCGATGCCACCTTGCGGCTGCTGGCGTTCGACCCCGTGACCACCGCCAGCAGCTTGGCTCAGCGCTTGCGCCGCCTGCCCGTGCTGGTGCGTCTGCTGGAGCAAAACCAGCTATTGTCGGCGGTGTATGTGGGTTATCCCGACGGTCAGTTTCTGTTGGTGCGCCCCCTGCGCAGTGCGCAGGTGCGCGAGCGCGTGGGTGCGCCACCCACGGCGGCTTTTTTGCTGCAGTCCCTGGCCCGGGAGAACGGGCGCCGTAAGCCGCTGGTGGGGCGCTTCAGCTTTTACGACGCGCAGTTGAATCGGCTCGGCAGCGCCGTGCGGCCCGACTACCGGTTTGATCCGCGCACCCGGCCCTGGTATGCCGAGGCGCAGCAGAACCGCACCCAGATCCTTACTGCTCCCTACGTGTTCTTCACCACCCAGGAGGTGGGCGTGACGCTGAGCCAGCCCAGCGAAGAGGGCGGCGCCGTTCTGGGCCTGGACGTGGCGCTGACCGACCTGGGCCGCGAGATCGACAGCCTGCGCCTGGTACACCGCACCGAAATTGCCGTGCTCGACAAAGACCAGCAGGTGCTGGCGTACCCTGACATGTCGCGTGTGCTCCAGCGCGAGGGCGACCAGACCCGCATGCGCCCCCTGCACGAGCTGGGGGTGCCCAGCCTGAACGCGCTGCACGCGCTGGAGCTCGAGCCGGGCCAGTCGCGCAATTACCAGGCCCAGGGTGAAGAATGGCTGGGACAGGTGTATCTGCTCGAATCGATGCGCTGGCGCGATCTGCGTCTGCTGCTGGCCATTCCGAGTGCGGAGCTGCTCTCGGGTCTGAACCGTGACCTGCGTCGCCAGATGTGGCTGTCGCTGGGGCTCATCGGACTGCTGCTGCCCCTGGGCTGGATCGCCGGGCGGCGCGTGGGGCGCAGTCTTGCCAGCCTCACCAGCCAGGCCCATGCGCTGGCACAGTTCGACTTCAGCAGGCCGGCGCGCCGTGCGTCACCCGTGCGCGAGGTGCGCGAGCTGGGGCTGGTCATGGACCGCATGTCCGACACCATCCAGGATTTTCTGCGCATCAGCCGCCACATCAGTGCCGAATCACGCCTGGACGTGATGCTGTCCAGCGTGCTGTACGAACTGGTGCAGGCCAGCATTGGCACCAGCGGCGCGGTGTACCTGGTGGACGGCGACAGCCAGCACCTGCAGCGTACCGCCCGCTACTGCGACGATCCGCAAGACCAGGCGCTGTACCCCGAGCAACTGGGCATGGCGCATTTCATCAACTACGAGGCGCACCCCCTGGACGACATGCCGGGCGCACCCGATGCCCCCCTGCAGCCCGTGCTGCGTGTACCACTGCGCACGCGCGGAGGCCAGCCCCTGGGGCTGCTGGTGCTGCGCTACGTGCAGGATCAGCGCCAGAGTGAAGGGCATTTCCGGACCTTTGTCGAAAACCTCTCGGGCACCCTGTCGGTAGCCATTGAAACGCGCAACCTCATCGAGGGGCAGCGCAAGCTGTTTGATGCCGTCATCCGCGTGCTGGCCGACACCATTGATGCCAAGAGCCCCTATACCGGTGGCCACTGCGAGCGGGTTCCGCAACTGGCCGAGGCCCTGATGCAGCGCCTGTGCGATGCCCGTGAAGGGCCGTTTGCCAGCGTCGCCATGACCGAGGCCGAGATGTACGAGTTTCGCCTCGGTGCCTGGCTGCACGACTGCGGCAAGGTCACCAGCCCCGAGCACATCATCGACAAGGCCACCAAACTCGAGACGCTCTACAACCGCATCCACGAAGTGCGCCTGCGTTTCGAGGTGCTCTGGCGTGATGCCGAACTGGACTACTGGAATAAGCGTGCTTTGGGCATGGAGCCATTGCAGATCAAGTGCGAATTGCTACAAAAACAAGAGCAATTGCAGGCTGATTTTGCCTTTGTGGCGCAATGCAACGTGGGGTGCGAATCCATGGCCGATGTCGATGTGCAGCGCCTGCACGCCATTGCTGCCACGGGCTGGATGCGCCATTTTGACGATCGATTGGGCCTGTCGCACGCCGAGCACGAGCGGCTCTTGGGTGTGCCGCGCCCAGCCTTGCCGGTGCAGGAGCGATTGCTGGCCGACCGGCCCGAGCACATCGTGCCCTGGGGCGCCCGCCGCCCGCCGGTGGAGGCTGGCAATCCGGCCAACCACTGGGGTTTTGACATGGCGTTGCCGCCCCAGGCCCTGCACCTGGGAGAGTTGCACAACCTGTCGGTGCGCCGGGGCACGCTGACGGACGAGGACCGTTTCAAGATCAACGACCACATCGTGCAGACCATCATCATGCTCAGTGGCCTGCCGTTTCCGCCGCACCTGGCTCGGGTGCCGGCCATTGCGGGTTCGCACCACGAGAAACTCGATGGCACCGGCTACCCGCGACGGCTGCGGGGTGATCAGCTCTCGCTGGCGGATCGGGTGATGACGCTGTCGGACATTTTTGAGGCACTCACCGCTTCGGATCGCCCTTACAAGCCACCCAAAACCCTGTCGCAGGCCCTGTCCATCATGGTGGGCATGGTGAAAGAGCAGCATATCGACGCCGAGGTGTTCCGTTTCTTCCTGCACAGCGGTGTGTGGCACGACTACGCGCAGCGCTACCTGGGCCCGCTGCAGCGCGATGCCGTGGACGTGCAGGCGCTGGAGCAGGCGCTGGATTGATCAGAACAGCTCGACGTCGTCGTTGCTGATCTTGGTCTGGAGGTGGCCTTCGGCGACGAGGTCGTTGTAGTAGCGCACCTGGTTGCGGCCGTTTTCCTTGGCGAAATAGAGGGCCTGGTCGGCCTGGCCCAGAATTTCGACCGGCGAGCCGTGCGCGGTGGATACAAAACCCACGCTGACCGTGACCTGCCCGACCTGGGGGAAATAATAGTCTTCCACGTTCTTGCGAAAGCGGTTGAACACCTTGTGCGCCGTGGGCAGGCTGGTCGAGCGCAGAAGCACCACGAATTCCTCCCCGCCAAAGCGGAAGATTTTGTCGTGGCTGCGAAACGAGGAGCGCAGGATGTTGGCTACCAGAATCAGCACCTCGTCGCCGTACAGGTGTCCAAAGCGGTCGTTGACCTGTTTGAAATGGTCGATGTCGACGACGGCCAGCCACTGATGAGCTGCGTCGCCCGTGTCTGCCGTTTCGGTGGATGGCGTGCGCTCGGGTGCGGTGAAGCGTGAGAACTGCTCATCGAAGGTCTTGCGGTTGAACAGGCCGGTCAGGGCATCTCGCTCGCTGTAGTCGAGCAGGCTCTGGTAATTTTTGTAGACGTGAAAGACGTGGGTGATGACGTCGATTTTTTGCGCCGAAAAAGGCCGCGACTGGACAATTTCGAGGCAGGACGTGACTTTTTCATGCACCCACAGCGGCAGCCACATGCAGTAGCGGCCCTTACCCAAAGTGGCAATCGCATGCGGGCTGCGCTCTTGAATGCAGTCGTGTAGTGCGGCAATCTGTGCAACGGGCTGGCTTGCGGAGTCGAGGGCCGCCTCGGTTTCTGCGCTGTGCCACTCGCCTTTGTCCATCCAGGTGCGCGGCCGGATGTGCTCCACATCGTCCTTGGAAAATACTTCCAGGGCACGCACCTGCACGATGCTGCTGAGCGCCTGCAGCGTGGAAAGCACCGACACCTCCAGCCGCAAATGATCGCGGTGACCGGTCATCTCTACCAGGTTTTGCAGAATGGGTTTCATCAGCTTGCCGTGTTGGGAAATCAGGGGCGGCGCCGGAAGACCAGGTCCCACACACCATGTCCGAGCTTGAGCCCCCGGTTTTCAAACTTGGTGAGTGGCCGGTAGTCGGGCTGCGGCGCATAGGCCTCGGCGGTGTTGGCCAGCAGGGGTTCTGCGCTGAGCACCTGCAGCATCTGCACGGCATAGGGCTCCCAGTCGGTGGCGCAGTGGATGTAGCCACCGGGCTTGAGCCGCGCCGCCAGCTTGGCCACCAGCGGTGGCTGGATCAGGCGGCGCTTGTTGTGCTTCTTCTTGTGCCAGGGATCGGGAAAGAAGATGTGCACGCCGTCCAGGCAGCCCGGAGCCAGCATGTGGTCGATCACCTCGACAGCGTCGTGCTGCAGGATGCGGATGTTGGTCTGGCCCTGTTCGCCAATGCGCTTGAGCAGAGCGCCCACGCCGGGTTCATGCACCTCACAGCACAGAAAATTGTCTTGTGGGCGCACGCGAGCGATGTGGGCGGTAGCCTCGCCCATGCCGAAGCCGATTTCGAGCACCAGCGGCGCGCTGCGTCCGAAGGTGGCACTGGCGTCCAGGGGGCGGGCTGCATAGGGCACGATGAAACGAGGCCCGAGGTCTTCAAAGGCCTTGGCCTGCCCGATGGTGGTGCGGCCGGCACGGCGCACAAAGCTCTTGATGGTTTTGGGATGGGCCACGCCCTCGGGCGCCCGTCCCGCAGGTGGGCGGGGTGCGTCTTCGGGTGGTCGGGGAGGGGAGGCGTCGCCGGGGGCGCGCGCGGTAAAGGGCTGTTCTGTCACGGTATCTGATTGTAGAGATGCATCCAGGCCTTGACCCATTGGGCCAGTGCCTCGCTGGGGCGGGTGTTGCAGGGATGCTGCAGTTCGGGCAGGCCCAGCACGGCGGCCGCTGCCTGCAGGGCTTGCACAGGCCGGGCAAGCTCCAGCGGTGCGGCACCATGCTGCTTGGAGAGCTTTTCACCATCCGCACCCCGCACCAGCGGGGTGTGCAGGTAGCGGGGCGGGCTCAGACCCAGGGCCTGCTGCAACAGCAGCTGGCGATGGGTATTGTCGGCCAGATCTTCCCCGCGAACGATGTGCGTGATGCCTTGTGCGCCGTCGTCCACCACCACCGCGAGCTGGTAGGCCCACAGCCCGTCGGCGCGTCGCAACACAAAATCGCCCACGCGGTGCACCACATCCTGCTGTTGTGCGCCCAGGCGGCGATCGTGCCAGCACAGCGTGTTATCAACTATAAAAAACATAGCTGCTTGCGCTTGACTGGCAAGGGCTTGATGCGCTTTTTGTATGTAGTGGGTGGTGGCGAAGCGCCAGGCACGGGCTGGCCGGCCCTGCAGCCCGTTGCGGCAGGTGCCGGGGTAGGGCAGCTCCGTGTGGCGCTGGCGCGCCTCGCCTGCGGCCGCATGGGCCGCCTCGATGTCTTTGCGCGAGCAGGCGCAGGGGTAGGCCAGCTGGCGGGCCACCAGAGCGTCCAGCGCCCGTTGGTACAGCGGGCTGCGCTGCGACTGCCAGACGGGAGGCTCGTCCGGGAGCATGCCGCAGATGGCCAGCTGGGCCAGGATGCGCTCGGCCGCCCCGGTGCTGCAGCGCGGGGTGTCAATGTCTTCGATGCGCACCAGCCAGCGGCCGCCGCGCCCCCCGTTCCAGGCCCGCGCATCGAGCCAGCTGGCCAGGGCCGCCACCAGCGATCCGGCATGCAGCGGCCCGGTGGGCGAGGGCGCGAACCGGCCGATGTAGCCCTGTGCCGTCATGCCACGGTGAGTGCCAGTTCCAGACCGGAAATAAAGGCGTCTTCAACGCGGTGGCCCAGGCACCAGTCGCCGCAGACACCGATGCCCGCCTGTGCGTCCCACAGGTGGCTGCGCCCCAGAGGCTCAAGGGTTTGTGCATGGCGCCAGCGGTGCACTTGCGCGTGTGCCGGTTCGGCGCGGATGCCCGTGACTTCGGAGAACGCCTTGCTCAGCTTGGCCTGCACACGTTCGGCGTCGTCCTCCAGGTGCTCGGCGGACCAGTCGGCGCTGGCCTGCACGGTCCAGCGTTCGATGATGCTGCGTGCAGGCTTGGACGATTCGCGGGCCAGCCAGGCGATGCGGTGGTGTGTGCTGCGGGCAGCGTTCCATTGCGGCCCCAGCGTGGTCAGGTCCGGGCGTACCGCCTGGGGAAACGCAAGCATCAGGGTCCAGCAAGGGGCCATCGTCACGTGTGCCATGGCCTGGGCCAGGTTTGCGCCTACGCCGCTGTTGTCAAGCAGCGCCCGGGCGGGCGGGGCGGGCAGGGCCAGCAGCACGGCATCAAAACCGGCAAACACATGCTGTTCTCCTGCGGCAGACTCGGTACACACCTGCCAGCGCTGCGGGGCAAGGCGGTCGGGTTCGATGCGCAGCACATGGGTGCCAGTGTGCAGGCAGCCGGCCTGCTGCAGCGGCTGGGCCCAGGCGTCTACCAGGCTGCCCATGCCGGGGCGGGCAACCCAGTGCGCGTCTTTGGGCAGCGGGCTGGCGGCGACGACCTTGCCGGTGGCATCGAGCACGCGCACGGTGTTGGCGCTCCAGGGGCGGCACATGTCGGGCACTGTGGCCAAGGCCTGGGTGAAGCGGTCGTCCCGCACCGTGAAATACTGGGCGCCGGCATCAAAGCCGCCAAAGGGGGTTTGTAGCGTGGTGGTGCGTCCGCCTGGATGATCGGCCTTTTCGAAAACGCTCACCTGGTGGCCGGCCTGCATCAGGGTGCGTGCGCAGGCCACGCCGGCCATGCCGGCACCCAGCACGGCGATGCTGCGGGGCGCCTTGGCGGCGCGTGGGCTGCGGGATCGGGGGGCGCGGGTGGTGTTGCTGGGGGGCATGTGCAGGTCTTTCGGGCAGGAGCCATTGGAGTAGGGGGACGATGCATGCACTCTACACGCCCGGCGGCGGCCCGCACATCAAAAGTGGTGGTGGTTTTCCAGCAGTGCCCGGCGCGTGGCGGTGCTCTGTAACTGGTTCAGCCACCATTGCAAGGCCTGTCCGGGCACGGTGAAACCGGGGCCACCCCAGGCGTAATGCGTGCGGATGCTGCGCTCGGGCCGTGCCACCTTGCGCTGCACCAGGTGGCCGGCCTCGACATAGGGGCGCACCATCGGCTCGGGCAGAAAGCCACCACCCAGGCCGCGCAGTTGCACCTGCACCTTGGCCTGCATGGTGTCGACGGTCAGCACATCCTGACCGCCCAGCAGCCCCATGGTCATGCCGTCGCGCTGGGCGGAGTCGGCTACGGCCACGGCGCGGTGTTCCAGCAAGGTGGCATCGGTGATCGGCTCGGGGGCTCTGGCCAGCGGGTGGTGGGGCGCCACCACGTAGATGAACAGCAGGTCGCCCAGCGGAGCCTGCTGCAGGCCGGGCACGCTGGTGCTGGCGGCCGAGACGCCAATGGCCAGATCGGCCCGGCCCGAAGTGAGCGCTTCGAGCGTGCCGCTCATGATGCCGTCGGACAGCTTCAGTTGTGTGGGGGGTGCGAGCGCGTAAAAGGCCTCCACCAGCTCCAGCATGGTGTGGGGCGAGATGACGCCATCGACAGAAATGGTCAGCTGTGGCTCCCAGCCGGTGGCAACGCGCCGCACACGGTGGGCCACTGCGTCCACGTCGCGCAGCAGCCGTGCGCCTTCGCGCAGCAGTTCCGCCCCGGCCTCGGTGGGGCGGGCCTGGCGTGCGCTGCGGTCAAACAGCAGCACATCGAGCGCATCTTCGATCTGGCGTACGCGGTAAGTGAGGGCACTGGGCACCAGCCCCAGGTGCCTGGCGGCCGCTGCAAAGCTGCCGGCCTCGGCGATGACCTGGAGCATGGCGAGGTTCTCGGGGGTGAGGGCATTGCGGAGGTCTTGCATGACGGGCCCCTGTGGGTTCAGATATTTTGAATTGTTCCATCAATACGCTTGCCCCATCCCGCGGGAGCGGGGTTTTACAGTGAAGGCACGAGAGGAAACCACCATGCTGACCGTTCGAAAATCACAGGACCGTGGCTATGCCGACCATGGCTGGCTGCAGTCGTTTCACAGTTTTTCGTTTGCGGGTTACCACGATCCGCGCCACATGGGCTTTGGCAACCTGCGTGTCATCAATGAGGACCGCATTGCGCCGGGCACAGGTTTTGGCACGCACGGCCATCGCGACATGGAGATCATCAGCTACGTGCTGTCGGGCGAACTGGCCCACAAGGACAGCATAGGCAATGTGGTCACCATCCCGCCCGGCGAGGTGCAACGCATGAGCGCAGGCACCGGTGTGATGCACAGCGAGTTCAACCACGCCCAGGGGCAGACCACCCACTTCCTGCAGATCTGGATCGTGCCCGACCGCCGAGGCGTGGCCCCGGGCTACGAGCAAAGGGCGTTTGCCGAGGCGGAAAAACGCGGGCGCTTACGGCTGGTCGCTTCGCCCGATGGTGCGCAGGGGTCGGTCACCATCCATGCCGATGCCCGCCTGTATGCCGGGCTGTTCGATGCCGACGAGCGTGCCGACCTGGCACTGCAGCCAGAACGCCGGTACTACGTGCACCTGGTCCGTGGTTCCGTGCAGGCCAACGGCCAACCCCTGGCGGCAGGCGATGCAGCCCTGCTGGTGCAGGAGTCGCACCTGGTGCTGGACCAGGGTGATGCTGCCGAGGTGCTGGTGTTCGACCTGCAGCCCTGAAAGCCAGGCCCCGAGGCTCAGCCCGCGCGGGTCAGCAGCGTTTCTTCGATTTTGCCGGCCAGCTGCGAAATGGCCAGTGCGGCCGGGCAGCCGGGCGTGTTGAGCAGCAGCAGCTGGCGTCGCATCACGGCGTCGCGCACGGCCAGGTCGGCCGGAATATCGCCCATGTGAATGAGGCGCAGCGGGCGACCGGAGTCGGTGGTGACGAAGCGCTCCAATACCTGTTGCAACTGGCTGGTGATGGCCCGGCCGTCGCCCGGGCGTGCCGCCTGGTTGACCACCATGCGCACATGCTGGCGCTTTTGTTGCATGGCCAGCACCTTGATGGCGGCGTAAGCGTCGGTGAGAGAGGTCGGCTCGGGTGTGGCCACGATCAGCACCTCGGAGGCCAGCGACACCGAAAACAGCACCACGTCGGAAATGCCTGCACCGGTGTCCAGCAAGATCACGTCGTAGCGTGGCGCCAGGGTCTGGATGACGTTCAGGAACTGGTTGCGCACCTCGGGCGTCAGGCGCGAGTATTCGACCATGCCCGAACCTGCCAGCACGACCGAGAAACCGCCCGGAGCGGCGATCACGGCCTGCTCCAGACCAGCCTTTCCGGTAAAGACGTCGTGCAGCGTGATTTTGGGATGCAGGTTGAGCACCACATCGAGGTTGGCGAGGCCCAGGTCGGCATCGAGCACCAGCACGCGCTGGCCCCGGCGGGTCAGGGCGGCCGCCAGGTTCGCGGAGACAAAGGTCTTGCCGACACCGCCTTTGCCGCTGGTGATGGCAATGATGCGCGCCCCCTGCAGGTTCGTTGCAGGGGGGGCTGTGGTCAGGCTGGGGGAGGGGGACGGCGCGTCGCTCATCTCTTTGCTTTCAGTGGGCGCTGTCGTTGAAATTCATGGAAGTCAGATCGCCCCAGCCCGACGGGGTGTAGAGGGGGCCGAACAGCATGCCCTTTTCTTCGGCCGTGACGGTGCTGTCGGGCTGCTCTTCAATGCAGACACGGTTGCGGCCCTCTGCTTTGGCACGGTAGAGCTGGTGGTCGGCCCGGTCGGTCCACAGCAGGGTGGTCGATCGGATCCATTGCAGGGCAAAGGCGCCACCGATGCTGATGGTCACATCCAGCACCGTGCTGCTGTCGATGCGGATGGGCGTAGAGGCCACCGTGCGCCGGATGCGCTCGGCCACAGCCTTGCCAAAGGCTGCCTGGCAGGCCGGCAGCACCACGGCGAACTCTTCACCGCCGTAGCGGGCCAGCGTATCCATGGGGCGCACGCATTGGGTCAGGGTTTGGGCGACGGCCTGCAGAACCTGGTCGCCGACCAGGTGTCCGTAGGTGTCATTGACCTGCTTGAAGCGGTCGATGTCCAGCATCAGCAGCAGGGCGGCTTCGCCCGAGCGCGTCACGCGGTCGATCTCGCTTTCGAGGACAGACTGGAAATGCCGGCGGTTGGCCAGGCCGGTCAGCGGGTCCCGCAGCGAGAGCTCGCAGAGGCCGTCGATCAGCCGCTGCAGGTAGTGGGCTGGCGTGTTCGTGGTCCCCGGGGTCGGTGCCGTGACCGCAGTGCCGACCAGCGAGAGGGCTGTTTCCAGGCGCAGGTCGCGCAGATCGACGAGTGATGAGGACACAGAGCGAAGGGGATTGAGGGGATTGAGGGGATTGAGGGCTGGGCAGAAGTGTAACTCGCGCGCGTGGCGCATCGGTCGCCATCAGGCCGTTTCAGGGCGGCTGCGTATGCCTTGCAGCGCGTTCATTGCCTCGGTGTCGGTGCGGTAGGTGCATAGCCGCGGCCCGGGGACGAGCACACCTGCCCGCTCCAGAACTTGCTCCACCGGCAGTTTGATGCCGCTGAGGTGCAGGGTGCAGCCGCGCCGCTGCACCAGGGCCATGATCCGTGCGAAGGTTTCCACGCCCGTGACGTCGATGCGATTGATCGGCTGGGCGAAGAGGCAGACATGGGCCAGGTCGGGACAGTCGGCCATGCGCTCGGTGAGGGTGCGCTCCAGTGCACTGGCCGAGGCAAAGTCCAGCTCGGCATCCATGCGCAGGGCCAGCAGACGCGGTGCCAGCGGGGGCAGGTTCCACAGGTGTCGGTCACGCAGGCTGCCGTCGGGGTGCAGTCCCACCTCGATGATCCGCGGGTGCAAGCGCTGGTACAGGAATTGGCTCAGGTTCACCACCAAGCCCGCCAGGACGCCCCAATACAGGTTGGGTGCGGCCGCCAGCGTCACGATGAATGTCAGGGCGCCCATCAGGGCCTCTGCACGCGAGATGCGCCATAGCTGGGGCAGCAAGGCTGGCTTGATCAGGCCGGTGATTGCCGTCACCACCACTGCTGCCAGAACCGACTGGGGCACATGGTGCAGCGCGGGCGTGAGCCACAGCAGGGCCACCAGCACCAGGGCGCAGGCAAAAAGCGTGGCCCAGCCGCTGCGCGCGCCCGCATACAGGTTGACGGCCGAGCGTGAAAAAGACGAACTGGTGGCAAAGCTGCCGCACAGCCCCGAGCTGATTTTGGCCAGTCCCTGGGCCAGCAGGTCCTGGTTCTCGTTCCATCGCGTGCCACTGTCCCGGTGCTCGATCTGGGCACTTGAAGCGGTCTCCAGAAAACTCACCAGGGTGATCACCAGCACCGGCATGATGAGGGCACTGAGCGTGCTCCAGGGCAGGGCGCCGGGCCAGTACAGCTGTGGCAGGCCGTTGGGCACCGTGCCCACCACGGCGCCGCCCGACTCGGCGTAGCCCAGCGCGTGGCTGACCAGAGCGGCTACGCCCATCACCACGATGACGGCCGGAAAACCCGGCCACCAGCGTTTGGCAAGCACCAGCGCAGCAATGCTGCCCAGCCCCATGGCGGCCCCCGGCAGGTCGAAGGCCTCCAGCCCCGGATGGGCTGCCAGCGTGGCCAACGGCACCTGCAGGCCCGTGAGCGCCGGCAGCTGGGATAGCAGAATCAGCAGCGCTGCGGCCTGCGTGAAGCCGCTGAGCACGGGTGAGGTGACCAGGTTGAGCAGCCAGCCAAAGCGCATCAGCCCCAGCAGCAGCTGCAGCGCACCGGTGAGTAGCGCCAGCCAGGCAGCCAGCGCCACCCATTGCGTGCTGCCCGGCTCGGCCAGGCCGTTGAGCGAGGCGCCGATGAGCAGGCTGGTCAGCGCGGTGGGGCCCACGCTCAGCCGCGATGAGGACCCCCACAGTGCGGCCACCACTGCGGGCAGCAGTGAGGCGTAAATGCCGGTCACCACCGGCATGCCCGCCAGTGCGGCGTAGGCCATGCCCTGGGGCACCAGCATCAGGCCCACCGTCAGGCCAGCCCAGAATTCGCCCCGCAACAAGGAGGCATCGGGCCGCGGCCAGGCAAGAAAGGGGAACCAGCGGGAAATGACAGAAGCAGACATGGGCGCCATTGTCGCGTGTGCGCCGGGGCGCGCTGTACCATGCCGCCTATGAAAGATCTTGACCCTGCCATGGATCCGTCCACCCGTCTCATTCACCACGACTACCAGCCCCCCCAGGGCTTTCTGGCCCCGCAGCCGGGCGTGTTCAAGGCCTCCACCGTCATCTTCCCGAACGTGGCGGCCATGCGCTCACGCGAGTGGAAGGACAAAAGCGGCTACACCTACGGGCTGCACGGCACTCCCACCACCTTCATCCTTGAAGAGCGCCTGTGCGCGCTGGAAGGCGGCCTGCAATGCGTGCTGGTGCCCAGCGGCCTGGCCGCCATCGGCACGGCCTCCCTGGCGCTGCTGAAGACCGGCGACGAGGTGTTGGTGCCCGACAACGCCTATGGCCCCAACAAGGCGATGAGCGCATCCACGCTGGCGCAGTTCGGCATCCGCACCGGGCTTTATGACGCGCTCGACCCGGCCGACCTGGCCGCGCGCATCACGCCCGCCACGCGTTTAGTGTGGCTCGAAGCCCCGGGCTCTGTCACGATGGAGTTTCCCGATCTGTGCGAACTTGTGCGCATCTGCCGAGCGCGCGGCGTGACCACGGCGCTGGACAACACCTGGGGTGCGGGCCTGGCGTTTGCTCCGTTCGACCTGGTCGGTGATGGAACCCTGGGCGTGGATGTGTCCATTCACGCACTGACCAAATATCCCAGCGGCGGCGGCGATGTGCTCATGGGCAGCGTCATCACGCGCGACCCGGTCCTGCACATGAAGATCAAGCTGCTGCACATGCACCTGGGTCTGGGCGTGGGGGCCAACGATGCCGAAGCCGTGTTGAGGGCCCTGCCCAGCATCGGCCTGCGCTACCGCACCCACGACCAAGCCGCGCGCACCTTGGCGCAATGGTTGCAGCAACAGGCGCCGGTGGTGCAGGTGCTGCATCCGGCGCTGCCCGAGTCGCCCGGCCATGCGCACTGGCATGCACTGTGCGGTGCGGCCGACGGCGGGCCGGGCATCGCAGCCGGGCTGTTCAGTGTGGTGCTGGATCCGCGCTACAGTCAGGCCCAGGTCGATGCCTTCTGCGATGGCTTGCGCCTGTTCAAGCTCGGTTACAGCTGGGGCGGGCCGATGAGCCTGGTGGTGCCCTACGACCTGGGCAGCATGCGCAGCCGTCCGGCGCCCCACCTGCGGCCGGGCACCGTGGTGCGCTTCTCCATCGGGCTGGAGGCCGTCGAGGACCTGCAGGCCGACCTGCACCAGTCTCTGCAGCAGGCGTTTGGCGCAAGTGCCACCGGAGGGCACCGATAACCGACGATAAGAGTTGGATATTGGCTTGAGCTGGATCAATCAGTGACAGGGCGACATACAGTGGGTTCAAACCCGACGCCCTATGAACACAACCACCGCCAACTCCTCCCCGCAGTCGATTGCCCTGCAGCCTCTGCGCTGGTCTGACCCCTGGCGCTGGCTGCGCATGGGCTGGGCCGACATGCGGGCCGCCCCCGGGATCACCCTGTTTTACGGTGCCTGTTTCTGGGCCATGGCGCTGGTGCTGGGCTGGGTGTTCCGGTCGCAGCCGGAGTACGTCATGTCGCTGGCCAGCGGCTGCCTGCTGGTGGGTCCGTTTCTGGCGATGGGCCTGTACGACACCAGCCGCCGCCGCGAGGCCGGCCTGGCTCCGGATTTGGGGCAGTCCGTCACCTGCTGGGACCGGCACCTGGGCAGCATGGGCATGCTGGTGTTGGTGCTGGTGGTCCTCGAACTGCTCTGGGGCCGGGCGTCGCTGGTGGTGTTTGCCGTGTTCTTCAACACCGGCATGCCCTCCACCACGGGGGTGATGGAGGCGATCTTCAACCCGCAGAACTGGAGTTTTGTTGCGGTCTACACCTTGGTGGGCGGGGTGTTTGCTGCGCTGGTGTTCTCCACCAGCGTGGTGTCGATCCCGATGATCCTGGACCGTGACACCGATGCCCTGACCGCCGGCATCACCAGCATCCGGGTGGTGCTGGACAACACGGCCGTGATGGTCCTGTGGGGCGCAATGATCACCGTGCTGGTGGTCTTGTCGCTGTGGGCCTTCGGGGCCGGGTTGTTGCTGGTGGGCCCCCTGCTGGGGCATGCCAGCTGGCATGCCTACCGGGCAGCGGTCAGGCCACCCGAGCCGACCGGGGTTTGACGCGGGGGCTTGGCCAAGCTGTTACAGTGGGTCTCAACTTTAGAAAGCACACACCTTGGCAACCCCCAACTACGGATACGAAAAGCGCCAGCGCGAGCTCGCCAAGAAAAAGAAAAAAGAAGAAAAATTGCGCGCCAAAGCCTCCGGCGCACGCCACGATTCTTCTGCGGATGCTCCTGAGGGGGTGCCTGACACCCAGGCCGGTGAAGCCAGCCCGGCTACCGATGCGGCTGCATAGCAAACCTGACACCTCCAGGCCTGCGGAACACGCCCTCGCCGCAGCGCAGCGGCTGATGTTTTAACGCAACAACGTGCGCATCACCGGCCAGACGTTGTCCAGCATGATCGGGTGGGCCTGCGCATTCGGGTGGATGCGGTCGGGCTGAAACAGTCGGGTTGCGTCGGCGCCGTTGGCCACGCCTTCCAGCAAAAATGGCACCAGCGCCGTCTTGTGCTTGCGTGCCACCGTTTCAAAAACCGCGGCAAAGCGCCGGGTGTACTCGCCACCGTAGTTGGGCGGCACCTGCATGCCCACCAGCAGCACCTGGGCTCCGGCTTTTTGCGCCGCCTGCACCATGGCAGCCAGGTTGTCCTCGGTGTTCTTGATGGGCAAGCCCCGCAGCGCGTCGTTGCCCCCCAGTTCGATCACCACCACCCCCGGCCGGTGCTGCGCCAGCAGCGCAGGCAGGCGGGCACGCCCCCCCGATGTGGTGTCGCCGCTCACGCTGGCGTTGACCACGGTGGCGCTCAGTTTCTCGGCGGCAAGGCGCTTTTCCAGCAAGGCGACCCAGCCCGTGCCACGTGCCAGGCCGTATTCGGCACTGAGCGAATCGCCGAGTACCAGAATGGAGCGGGGTGCCTTGGATGTTGCCAAGGCCGGTAGGCCACAAAGCCCCGCGAGTGCTCCGACCGTTGCGGTCAGGATAAAGTGGCGCCGAAGCCGATCTGTCATCACAAACAAAAGCCTTTCATGTCCGAAACTCCTTCTTCGCCTGTGCCGCCGATCATTGCCGTGGAGCATGTGTTCAAGTCGGTGACCGATTCGACCGGCACGCTTGACATTCTGCGCGACATTGATTTCCAGCTGGCGCCAAGGGAAACCGTGGCCATTGTGGGTGCTTCCGGCTCGGGCAAAAGCACGCTGCTGTCCATCATCGCCGGGCTCGACACCCCCACGCGCGGCACGGTACGCCTGGGCGGGCAAGACCTGTTCGCCCTGAACGAGGACGACCGCGCCGCGCTGCGTGCGCAGAAGGTGGGTTTCGTGTTCCAGAGCTTCCAGCTCATGGGCAACCTCACGGCGCTGGAGAACGTCATGCTGCCGCTGGAGTTGGCCCAGCAGCGCGACGCACGCCAGCGCGCCACCCAGATGCTGGAGCATGTGGGCCTGGGCCAGCGCCTGGGGCACTACCCCAAGGTGCTGTCGGGCGGGGAGCAGCAGCGCGTGGCGCTGGCGCGGGCCTTCGTGGTGCAGCCTGCGGTGCTGCTGGCCGACGAGCCCACAGGGAGCCTGGACTTCGCCACGGGCGAGACCATCATGCAGCTCATGTTCGACCTCAACCGCGAGCAGGGCACCACGCTGGTGCTGGTCACCCACGACCGGGGCATTGCCCAGCGCTGCGAGCGCTGCATCACCATCGAGGCCGGGCGTGTGGCAGGTCTGTGATGATTTTGGATGTTTTTGGCCTCTAGCCCTTTATTTATAAAAGCTAGTAGCTATCAATAAAATAGCAATGAGGCGCAGCGGATAATCGCTCCATGTCCAGCCCCAAAGTCCTCTTCGGCTTCCATGCCGTGGGCGTGCGCCTGAAAACCGCGCCGCAATCCATCATCGAAATCTATTACGAGGCCACACGGCGCGATGCGCGCATGCGCCAGTTTCTCGACCGTGCCAAGGAGGCGGGTGCCCGGCTGATCGAGGCCGACAGCCTGCGCATTGCCAAGCTGGCCGGCAGCCACGGCCACCAGGGCGTGGCCGCACGCGTGGAGCCCGTGGCCCAGATCACCTCGCTCGACGAACTGCTGGAAAACCTGGAAGCCAATGGCGTGGAGCAGCCCCTGCTGCTGGTGCTCGACGGGGTGACCGACCCGCACAACCTGGGCGCCTGCCTGCGCGTGGCCGACGGCGCGGGCGCGCATGCCGTCATCGCCCCCAAGGACCATGCCTCGGGCATCAATGCCACCGTGGCCAAGGTGGCCAGCGGCGCCGCCGAGACCATGCCGTACTTCATGGTGACCAACCTGGCACGCACGCTGAACGAGCTGAAGGAGCGCAACATCTGGATCATCGGCACCAGCGACGATGCACCCAAAACCATCTACCAGACCGACCTGAAAGGCCCCGTGGCCCTGGTCCTGGGCGCCGAGGGCGACGGCATGCGCCAGCTCACGCGGAAAACCTGCGATGCGCTGGTCAGCATTCCCATGAAGGGCGCGGTCGAGAGCCTGAATGTCTCCGTGGCCAGCGGCGTGTGCCTGTACGAGGCCCTGCGCCAGCGCACCCCCGTCTGAGAGGCTGGAACCGGCATGGAAGGCGCCGCGCTGGAAACCGTGCAAGGCTGGTTGCGTGAGGCCCGCCATATCGCCGTGCTCACCGGGGCCGGCATCAGTGCCGAATCGGGTGTGCCCACCTTTCGCGATGCGCAAACCGGCTACTGGGCGCAGTTCCGTGCCGAAGACATGGCCACCGAGGAGGGCTTTCGGGCCCACCCGGCGCGGGTATGGGGCTGGTACCAGCACCGCCGCCAGATGCTGGCGGACGTGCAGCCCAACGCCGGGCACCGCGCGCTGGCCGACTGTGCGCAGAAGCATCCGGGGCGCATCACCCTGATCACCCAGAACGTCGATGGCCTGCACCAGCGTGCGGGCAGTGCGGAGGTGCTGTGTCTGCACGGCGACCTGATGGAAGACCGCTTTCTTGACCTGCCGCGTCCGTGCTGCCACCCCGATACCGTGAAGGCGGGCAGCCCGCCGCACTGTCCGCGCTGCGGCAACCTGCTGCGGCCGGGGGTGGTGTGGTTTGGCGAGCCGCTGCCTTGGGCTGTGCTCGAAGCAGCCCAGCAGGCCGCCCGTGGCTGTGACCTGATGCTGGTGGTTGGCACCGCCGGCGCCGTCTACCCGGCGGCCGGCCTGGCACACAGCGCACGCGCCGCAGGTGCCCGGGTGGTGGTGGTGAACACCGCTCCGAGTGAGCTCGACTACGTGGCCCATGCCGTGCTGCGCGGTCGCGCTGCGCAGGTCCTGCCGGCGCTGTTCGGGGCAGACAGCTTGCGATAGCTCAAACACCGCCGGTTTCGGCGTCCCGGATGCTGGTTTGCCGCGTTGACGCCCCCCGATCGGGCTGTGGATACTGCGCCAGACCGTGGACCAGGCAAGCGGAATGCTCCGTGCCGGTGCTGCGGCACCAGGACCCAGGAGACGTGATGCCGCACCCCCCCGAAACCGCAGCCGCCCTGCAGCAGGAGCTGGCACGCCTGCAGCAGGCCCACCAGACCCTGCAGGCCGAACTGGCCGATAGCCAGCAGGCGCTGGAGCACGCCCGTGCCACGCTGGCCCGCAGTGCGGCCTACAACCAGCGGGTGTACCAGGATGCTCCGGTGCCCATCGTCATCATCGACCCGGCCATCGGCATCATCGACTGCAACCAGGCAGCGGTGCGCATTTACGGGTTTTCCTCGCGCGAGGAGGTGCTGGGCAAGATGCCGCTGGACTTTTCTGCACCGGTCCAGTACGACGGCACCGACACGCAAACGGCCGGCGAGGAGATCACACGGGCCATTTTCGAGCACGGCATTGCCAATTTTCTGTGGCGTGCACGCCGTGCCACCGGGGAAATTTTCGATGCCGAGGTCAACCTCATGGCCTTTGACTGCGGCGGGCGCATTCTGCTGCGCTTCACGGTCGATGATGTGTCGGAAAAGCGCCGCGCCCGCGATGAAATCGACCGCCAGCAGGCCGAAATCCGCAAACTGCTGGAAGAGCAGCAGGTGATCTTCGAGAACGCGCCCAACGGCATCTGTTACACCGCCGACGGCATCATCCTGCGCGCCAACAAGCGCCTGTGCGAAAACCTCGGGTTGCGGCACGACGAGGTGATCGGCCAACCCGCATCCCGTCGCATGTTCCGCACCGAAGACAGCTACCGCGCGTTTGCCGAAGTTGCCGCGCCGCTCCTGAGTGCCGGCAAGGAGGTGCGCACCGAGTGGGAATACCAGCGCGACGACGGCTCCCTTTTTGTGGCCATGGTGTCGGGCCAGGGCATCAGCATTCCCGGTTTTGAGCGCTCTGCCGTGTGGGTCTACGAAGACATCACGGAGCGCAAACAGCTCGAACGCGACCGCCAGCAAAACGAGGAGCGCCTGCGCCGCATTCTGGAGAACAGCCCCGTGGGTGTGGCCATTGGCACCGAGGAAGGGCACCTGCTCTTTGCCAACCGCCAGCATGCCGAAATGCTGGGTGTAAAAACCGAGGACCTGGCATCGCACCATGCCAGCCGCTCCTGGCGCAACCCGGCCGATCGTGCGCATTTCCTGGCCTTGCTGCGCCGCGACGGCGCAGTCAAGGGCTACCAGGCCGAATTTGTGCGTACCGACGGCACCCCCATCACGGTGCTGCTGTCGTCCATCTTGCTCGATTTCTCCGATGGTCGGCACCTGGTCTCGTGGTTGTACGACATCACCGAGCGGCAGATCGTCGAGCAGCGCATTGCCCGCAGCGAAGAACGCCTGAACCTCGCGTTGCGCGGCGCCAACCTGGGCATGTACGACTGCGCCATCGACGAGCACCACGAGATCGTGGACGTGGCCGTCAACGACATCTGGGCAGAAATGCTGGGCTATGACAAACAAGCGCTGCTGGCCCGGTATCCCAACCACATGGCCTGCTGGGAGGACCTGATTCATCCCGACGACGTGGCACGGGTCAAGGCGCGCCTGCGCAGCTTTCTGGTCAACGAAATGCCGGACCACACCGAAACCTTCCGCATGCGTACGGCCATTGGCGACTGGCGCTGGATTCTCGACATCGGGCACGCCGCCCTGCGCGGGCCCGATGGCTGCCCGCGCCGGCTGGTGGGCATCAACCAGGACATCACCGAGCAGAAGGCCGCCGAGGCCAGCCTGCGCGCCAGCGAGGCCTACAACCGCAACCTGCTGGCCGAACAGCAGATGATTTTTGACAATGCCCCCAACGGCATCATCTACACCGCCGACGGCGTGATCCTGCGGGTCAACCGCCGCATGGGCGAATTTCTGGGCTACCAGCCGGAAGAATTGATCGGGCAGCCTGGAAGCGTGATTTACCACTCGCACGAGCACTACGCCCGGTTTGGCGCCCTGGTGGGCCCGCTGCTGGGCACGGGCAAGGACGTGAACGTGGAGTGGGACTTTGCACGCAAGGACCGGGGCAACTTCGTGGCCCAGGTGTCCGGGCGCGCCATCCACGCGGCCGAGCACCGCAAGGTGACCATCTGGGTGTTTGAAGACATCGCCGAGCGCAAGGCCACCGAGCGTGCCATGGCCGAGGCGCGCCGCGTGGCTGAAGAGGCGGCCCAGGCGAAAAGCGAATTTCTGGCCAACATGAGCCACGAAATCCGTACACCCATGAACGCCATCATCGGTATGGCGCACCTGGCGCTGCAGACCGAACTGGACGCCCGCCAGCGCAACTACGTGGAGAAGGCGCACCGCTCGGCCGTCAGCCTGCTGGGCATCATCAACGACATCCTTGATTTCTCGAAGGTCGAGGCTGGCAAGATGGTGCTGGAGCAGACGGGCTTCCAGCTCGATGAGGTCATGGACCATCTCTCCAATCTCATCGGCCTCAAGACCGAAGACAAGGGCCTGGAGCTGCTGTTCAATGTGCCCCCCGACATTCCCGCCCGCCTGGTGGGCGACCCGCTGCGCCTGGGGCAGATCCTGGTCAACCTGGGCAACAACGCCGTCAAGTTCACCGAGCAGGGCGAGGTGGTCATCGGCATTGAAAAAGGGCCCGAAGATGACCAGGGCATTGAATTGCACTTCTGGGTGCGCGACACCGGCATCGGCATGACGCCCGAGCAGTGCGACAAGCTCTTTCAGCCCTTCAGCCAGGCCGACAGCTCGACCACGCGCCGCTACGGGGGCACCGGTCTGGGCCTGGCCATTTCCAAGGCGCTGGTAGAACAGATGCACGGCCGCATCTGGGTGGAGAGCACGCCCGGCAAGGGCTCGGTGTTTCACTTCACGGTGCGACTGGGCCTGCAGAGCCCGGTGGCCACCGGCCGCACGCCGGGGCGTGAGGCGCTGCAGGCGATGCGGGTGCTGGTGGTGGACGACAACGCCTGTGCCCGCGAAATCACGGCCCGCATGGCCCAAAGCCTGGGCCTGCAGGTGGATACCGCCGCCGACGGCCCGCAGGCCCTGACCGCCGTGGCCGCCGCCCAGCAGTGCCAAAAGCCCTACGACCTGGTGCTGATCGACTGGAAGATGCCGCTGATGGACGGCATTCAAACCCTGCGGCACATGCACGATGTGCAGCAGCTCCAGGTGCCAGCCACCATCATGGTCACCGCCTACGGCCGCGAAGAGGCCCTGGGAGCGGCCGAACGCCAGGGCGTTGCGCTCAAATCAGTGCTCACCAAGCCGGTCATGGCCAGCCAGCTGCTCGAAGCCATCGGCTGCGCCATCGATCGCAAGGGGCTCACCGGGCACCGCAGCACCGCCATGGCCCAGGACAGCCAGAACGCCATGCGCCATCTCGCCGGCAAGCGCATGCTGCTGGTGGAAGACAACGAAATCAACCAGGAACTGGCGCTGGAACTGCTGCGCAACGCCAGGGTCGAGGCTGTGCTGGCCACCAATGGCCGTGAGGCGCTCGATCGGCTGGAGCACGATGCCCGCTTCGACTGTGTGCTGATGGACTGCCAGATGCCCGTCATGGACGGCTACGAGGCCACGCAGCACATCCGTGCCCAACCCGCACTCCGGGCGCTGCCCATCATTGCCATGACTGCGAACGCCATGGCGGGCGACCGCGAGCGTGCGCTGGCCATCGGCATGAACGACTACATCGCCAAGCCGCTCGATGTGGGCAGCATGTTTTGCACGATTGCACGCTGGGTGGGGCAGGCCGATGCAGCCCCGCAGGCCACCGGATTGCAGGATGCCTGCACCGCGGCGCCCGTGCAGCCGCCGGCATCAGCCGCACTGCCCCTGCCACCGCTGCCGGGCATTGACACCCGCGCCGGGCTCACCACCACCATGCACAACGAGGCGCTCTATCGCTCCTTGCTGGCCAAGTTCCATGCAGGGCAGGTGTCGTTTGCGGAGACTTTTCGCACCGCGCGCGCACAAGGTGATGCCACCGCGCCCGAGCGGGTGGCGCACACCCTCAAATCGGTGGCCGGCAGTGTGGGTGCGCGCGGCGTGCAGGCGGCCGCAGCCGAACTGGAGCGCGCCTGCCGCGCCGCCGAGCCCGCGCAGCGCATCGACGCCCTGGCAGACCAGGTGGTGGCCGAGCTGGCCCCGGTGCTCGCTGGTCTGGCCTGGCTCTTGGCGACTGGCGAGCCCGCGCCCGATACCCAGGCCGCGCCCGGGCCTGCACCCGACCCGGCGCGGGTGGCAGCGTTTCGGGAGCAACTGCTTGACCTGCTGGCCGTGGGCGATTCAGAGTGCCTGGACCTGATCAGCGAAGACCGGGGGGTGCTGTTGGCCGCAGCCTGCCCGGCGCAACACGCGGCGATCGAGCGGGCGATCGAGGGCTTTGACTTTGAAGCCGCACTCGGGCTGATGCGTGCCAGCGCTGTGTAGCGCCGCAGCGTTCAGCGCTGCCGGGCCACGAAGCGGTTGCGCCCGGCGCTCTTGGCCTCGTACAGGGCGGCGTCCGCCATGTCGGCCAGCGCTTGCACGCTCTCGTCGGCCCGGGGCACCAGGGTGGCCACGCCCAGGCTGATGGTGACGTGGCTGTGTGTGGCCGAATGTGCGTGTGCCAGGCCCTGCGCCAGCACGCCTGTGCGCATCTGCTCGGCCAGGCGGGTGGCGCCTGCGCTGTCGGTGCCGGGCAGTACGGCTGCAAATTCTTCACCGCCGCAGCGTGCCACCAGATCGGTGGGCCGTGTGACGCTGGCCGCCAGCGCCCGGGCTACCTGGATCAGGCACTGGTCGCCCTGGGGGTGGCCGTAGTGGTCGTTGAAAGCCTTGAAGTGGTCGATGTCGATGGCGATCAGGGACAGTGGCGACTGCTCGCGCGTTGCGCGGCCCCATTCCATGGCCAGAAACTCGTCAAAACGGCGCCGGTTGCTGATGTCGGTCAGGTGGTCTTGCGTGGTCAGGCGCTCAAGCAGATCGCGGCTGCGCTTGAGTTCGATGTGGTTGCGCACCCGGGCCTGCACGATGGACGGGCGAATGGGCTTGACGAGGTAGTCGATGGCGCCCAGGGACAGGCCGCGCGCCTCGTCTTCTTCTTCGTCGCGTGAGGATACGAACAGCACCGGAATGCGTGCCGTGGCCGGGTGGGCCTTGAGGCGGCTGCACACCTCGTAACCATCCATGCCGGGCATCATCACGTCCAGCAAAATCAGGTCGGGGGGATCGGCCGATGTCGCCAGGGCCAGCGCCCGTTCGCCGTTGATGGCGATCTTGACCTTGTAGTGCTCCTTCAGCACGGCCGAGATCACCTGCAGGTTCTCGGGGGAGTCGTCCACCACCAAAATGGTCGCCTGGGGTTCCATTGCATGTCTCCGTGGCGCAGGCGGTCGGGCAACAATGCCACCGCCGCGTTTCTGCGGAAAAAGCATACGCGGTTTGACCGGGCGACGTTCCAGAAAGCGCCCGGCCACTGCGCTGGATCAAGGCGGCGCCTCGTCCGGCCTGTTTTGAAGGGAAAAAGACTTACGCAACCCTTGACCGGGGAATGTCCAGGCAACGGGCGGTGAACCCGATGTCACACCCAGCCCAGTACTCCCAGCAAGGCGCCCGCGCCCAGCATCCAGAGCAGGTGGAGCCGGGTGCGCCACACCAGCAGCGCGGTGGCGGCTGTCAGCAGCCACAGGGGCCCGTCGGTGGCGGGCTGGCCCTGGGCGCGGCCCAGCACCCAGGTGGCCGCCATCAAGAGGCCGATGACCAGCGGCGCCATGCCCTGGCGGAACGCCCGCACCGCGCGCCGCTCGCGGTTGCGATGTGCCCAGCGTGTGGCCACCCAGGTCAGCGTGGCGCTGGGCAGCATGATCCCGAGCATGCTCAACGCTGCGCCCAGCAGCCCGTAGGCCCAGCCTGTGGCGCCCGGGCCACCCGCGTTCAGGCCCACATGCCAGCCCAGCAGGGCGATGAACAGCACATTGGGGCCCGGTGCGGCCTGGGCAATGGCGATGCTGGCATTGAACTGCATGTCGGTCAGCCAGGCCGTGCGATCCACCAGAAACCGGTGCATGTCGGGCGCCGTGGCAATGGCGCCACCCACTGCCAGCAGCGAGATCGACAGGTAATACAGAAACAGGTTCAGCCAGTCGAGCGGCTGCAGCGTGATGGCGTGCGTCATGGGGCCAGCTTTCGCCAGGTCAGAACGCAGGCGCCGCCGCCCACCACCAGCAGCAGCGCATACAGCGGCACGCGCAGCCAGACGATGGCCGCAAACGACAGGGCCGCAATTGCCGCGCACAGCGCAGGGCCCAGCGGGTGCGTTCGCAAGGCCATCGCCAGCTTGAGGCCCATGCCGCCAATCAGCCCCGCCGCCACGGCGCCCATGCCGCGCAGCGCGCCTGCCATGGCCGGGTGGCTGGCCCACTGGGCATAGACCAGCGCCACCGCCAGTGCAATCGCCAGCGGGAACGACAGCATGCCCGCCAGCGCGGCCAGCGCGCCACGCAGGCCAAAATGCCGGTCGCCAATCATGATGGAGAGGTTCACCACGTTGGGCCCGGGCATCACCTGGGCCACGGCCCAGTCTTCCAGAAACTCCTCGTTCGTCATCCAGCGCTTTTTTTCCACCAGCTCGCGCTGCACCACGGCCACCACGCCGCCAAAGCCCTGCAGGGCCAGCCAGGTAAAGGACCAGAACAGGTCGGCAGGGTTGCGGGGTCGGGGTCGGGGGCGGAGTTCGGGAGGCAAGGGGTGGTGTGCCATGGTTTTCAACACAAAAATGGCCTTTGCGCCCATGGATCAAGCGCAAATAGCTACAAATGTAAGAGCATTTAATTGAATGCCACGAACTGGTCCGTCAATAGGCGGGTTGAGGCAGGCCGTCGGCCGCCCCGCTTATTTGCGGGCAAGTTCCAAGTGCCCCGATGGTACGCTTGCACACATCCGCCAGCTGTGCTGACGCCCTTTGGCTTGCAGGAATATCTCCATGAAACTCATCCGCTATGGCCAGCCTGGTGCCGAGCGCCCGGGCATTGTTGATTCCCAGGGCGTGCTGCGCGACCTCTCCATGCTGCTCGCCGACATCGGTCCGGCGCAGCTCAACCCCCGCACCCTGGCGGCTCTGGCCGCCCTTGATGCCGCGCGCCTGCCCGCCATCGAGGGCCTGCCGCGCCTGGGCTGCCCGGTGGGCGGCGTGGGCAAGATCGTCTGCGTGGGCCTGAACTACCGCGACCACGCGCTCGAAGCCGGCATGCAGCCGCCCGCCGAGCCGGTGCTGTTCATGAAGGCCGTGACCGCGCTGAGCGGCCCGAATGACCCCCTGCAGATCCCGCCCGGCGCGCTCAAGACCGACTGGGAGGTGGAGCTGGGCATTGTCATTGGCACGCGCGCTCGCCATGTGCCACAGGCCCAGGCGCTGCGCCATGTGGCGGGCTATGTGCTGGCCAACGACGTGTCCGAGCGCTCCTACCAGATCGAGCGTGGCGGCCAATGGGACAAGGGCAAGAGCTACGACAGCTTCGCTCCCATCGGCCCGTGGCTGCTCACGGCCGATGAGGTGCCCGACCCGCACGCCATTGATCTGTGGCTGGAGGTGAACGGCCAACGTGTGCAAAGCGGCAGCACGCGCAACTTCATCTTCGGCGTGCCCACGGTGCTGGCCTATATCAGCCAGTTCATGACGCTGGAGCCCGGCGACATCGTGCTCACCGGCACCCCCGCCGGCGTGGGCCTGGGCCAGAAGCCTGCGCCCTGGTTCCTGCAACCGGGCGACGTGCTGCGCCTGGGCGCCACCGGGCTGGGTGAGCAGGTGCAGACCTGCGTGGGCGGGTGAGGCGCCCCTGCGGCGCACACCCGCTTCGGGTGCTTCAGCCCGCAAAAGCTTTCGCGCTTTGCTGACAAGCACTGTCGGCCACCCAAAAGGCATCCGGGGGCCGCTTCACCCCTCGGCGCTCACCACCCGGTTTCGACCGGCTGTTTTGGCAGCGTACAGCGCGGCATCGGCCCGGGCGTAAAGGCCGCCAGCGTCTTCCTTCTCCTGCAGCGTTGCCACACCCAGGCTGATGGTTGTCGGGTGCCCCAGCCAGTGGGCCTGTGCCACCGCGATGCGCATGCGCTCGGCCACTTCCAGGGCGCCCTGGGCATCGGTGTTCGGCAGAATCACGGCAAACTCTTCGCCGCCCACGCGGGCAACGACGTCGATGACCCGGGCACAGCCGCTGAGCAACCGGGCGATCGCCAGCAGCACCTTGTCGCCCGCCTCGTGGCCCAGGGTGTCGTTGATGCGCTTGAAATGGTCCACGTCCAGCATGAGCAGGCTCAGCGGGGCATCCCGGCGGTCCACAATGGCCAGTTCGAGTTGCAGGCTGTGGTCGAACGCCCGCCGGTTGCGCAGCCCGGTCAGGGCGTCGGTGGTTGCCAGCTCGCTCAATGCCCGGTTGAGTTCATCGACCTTTTGCAGCTGCGTCAGCAACTGCTGGTTGAGCGCATCGGCGTTCTGCAGCGCCTGGCGCAGCCGGATTTCGCGCAGGGCCGAGTGCGCCAGCTCGACGAGCACCTCGATGTCCTGCTCGGTCCACTGTTTGGGCTTGAAATCCACCGCGCAGAAACTCCCCAGCACTTCTCCGTCTTCGGTGCGCAGCGGAACGCCTGCATAGGCCCGCACCCCCAGCGACCCGACCGTAGGAACGTCACTGAACACCGGCAGTTGCGTCA
This sequence comes from Burkholderiaceae bacterium, assembly GCA_024710165.1. GTDB lineage: Bacteria > Pseudomonadota > Gammaproteobacteria > Burkholderiales > Burkholderiaceae_C > Simplicispira. The sequence goes on along the minus strand of JANJVG010000207.1, from coordinate 37,687 downwards.
CGTCCTCCAGGATCAGCGCCTCTCCGGACGCCAGGGCATAGTGGCAGAACGTGCGCCCCGTCAGCTCGCGCGTGCTGCGCAAAGGCTCGCCCATGCCATAGGCGCTCTTGTAGAAATCGCGGTCTGCGTCCACCAGCGACACGAAAGTGACGGGCGCCCCGGTGAGCTTGGCCGCCAGACGGGTCAGCCGGTCAAAGCTTTCTTCGGCGGGGGTGTCCAGCAAGCCGGTGTCGCGCACTGCGGCCAGACGCCGGGGGTCGCTGAGCGCGGCCTGAATCTGGGCTTCATCGGCAGGCTTCGGGGGCATGGAAGTCATGGGCCATGGTAGCAAGTTCACGCAGAAAACGCCGGGGTGGGGCCTTGCCCGGCACCGCCGGCACCCCGGCCCGGGGGCGTCAGCCGCGCCAGGCCACTTCGCCCCCGGTGGGCACCGCCTGCGCCCGGCCCAGCGCCTCCAGCGTTTGCAGCAGCGTGGGCAGGCCCTTTTTCCAGGGGCCACGGCCTTTGAAGCGCGCTTCGATGGCGCTCAATGTGAGCGGCGCGGGGCTGGCGGCTAGCACGGCGGCCACGGCGCGCACCTGCTCGGGCAAGGTGGCAGGCCAGGGGAGTTGCTGGGGCTTGGTTTGCTCTGGTTTTGATAGTGGTTTTTCACCATCCGAATAGGCATCCAGCGCTTGATCCTCGTGCGCCAGCAGCTCCTGTTTTTGCAGTGAATTTTGCGGATTTTGAAAGTCGGGCCGCAGCCAGCGCACGCGGCCCTGGGCCTCTTCTGCCGCGCGCTGGGTGTTGAGCTGCACCAGGTGGGCCAGGATGTCGTCGGTGCCCGCCGTGGCGCTCAAGCCGTAGGCGGCCAGCACAGCCGCGTCCAGCTCGTCGTGCAGCTCGCGCAGCACGCCCACCAGGCCCTGGGTGTGCTGGGTTTTCTCTTTGGCCGTGAGCGCCCGGCCTTCGCGCAGGGCTGCCAGCACGTTGTAGAGGCCGGTGAGGGTGAGGCCGGTGTTGCCGGATTCGGGGGCGAGCACGCGCTTGCGGTGCTGGTCGATCTGCTCGGCCAGGTGGGCGATGCGCTCGCGCAGTGGCGGGGTCAGGCCGGTGTCTTCGTCGGGGAAGGGGAAAGTTTCGAAGCAGCGGGATTTGTTGTAGCGGGGGCGGTCTTCCAGCGTGCCACCGGTTGCGAGCGCCCATTCGATGTGCAATTGGCTGGAGAGCACGCCCAATGTGTAAGCGTCATTCACCGCAATGGCGACCAGCATGTTGTCCGGCAGGATGCTGGCGTCGAGGAATTGAAAGGTGCGGTGTTTAGCGGTTTCGACGGTAGCGATGTAGCGGGGCAGTCCTGCTAGCTGTTTGCGCAGCTTTGGGTTGGTTTCGCCAAAAAGCCACCAGTTTTTGCGGCGGCTCTCACGGTTGTTTTGGTCGCGCTCGGGTTTGACTTTTTCCAGCAGCCATTGATAGACGGCGGGATGTTGCGCACGCAGTTGTTCGGCGGACACGCCAAAGGCATCAATCACCATCACATTGCGCGACTCTGCGGTGAGATCGCGCCCGTTGCGATAGTCGCGTATGAGTTGTGGGCTATGCAGTGCGTTGGCCTCTTCCGGTGTGACGATAAAGCCCGCGCCAAAAAGCTGTACGCCCCGATTGCTGAGGTTTTCATTGGCGCGCAATCCAAGTGCGCTGGCCACATTGGCACCGCTGCTGAGGTCGGCGTGAACTACGCCCGTGCTCTCTGACAGTGTGACGGCCATCTCTCCATGCTCGCCGGGCTGCTCGTCCCTTACCGTGAACAACTGCCCTTCGCCCGCACCGGGCGCGGCTACCGTCATGGCAATGCGCACGGCAGCACCGTTGGCGCTATCCACCCACGGATGGTCGGGAATCGCCATGAGCAGGTGGCAGCCCTTGTCCAGCGCGGCCTGCACCACGCGCCGGTTGAACGTCTGGCGCAGGCTGTTGGTGGTGATCAAGCCCATGCGGCGCGTGTGACCTGCGGCCACTTGGGCGGCGGCGTGGTGCCACCAGAACATCACAAAGTCGGCGCTTTCCGGAACCTCGGGCCAGGCGCCGCGCAGTGCTTGCACGTAGCCGTCGCCCAGGGCAGCGCGCATGCTGGCGGCGCCAATGAACGGCGGGTTCCCCACAATGAAATCCGCCTGCGGCCACTGCGCCTGGCGGGCACCCGCGTAGCGCCATTGGGGCACCTGGGCGGCTTCGTCGGGCACCTGTTCGCCGGTGACAGGGTGCGTTTTGAACGTGGTGCCGTCCCAGCGGCTGAGCAACTGGCCGTGGGCGTCGTACGCCACTTCCTGCGCGTCCCAGGCCAGCACGGCGTCGCGGCATTCGATGTTGCCGTAGTTGTGCACCACGGGTTCGGCCACGCTGGCGGCGCCCCGGGTGCGGATGTGCCATTGCAGGTAGCCAATCCACAGCACGAGTTCGGCCAGGGCGGCGGCGCGTTCGTTCAGCTCGATGCCGCGCAGTTGCTGCAGGGTGACGGTTTCGCCTTCAAAGCCGAGCTGGTCTTGCGTGTGGCCGAGTTCCTCCAACTGGTTGACGACTTCGCCCTCCAGGCGCTTCAGGTGCTCCAGCGTCACGTACAAAAAGTTGGCGCTGCCGCAGGCTGGGTCGAGCACGCGGGTGGTGCACAGCTGATGGTGGAATTTTTTGACCTCGGCGCGGGCTTCGGCCAGTTTGGCGTCTGCCGCCTTGCCTTGCAGCGCGGCGGCTTCGTGGGCCAGCACCAGGGCGGCGGCCTGGGCGTTGGCCCAGTCGGCGCGCAGGGGTTCGATGACGGTGGGCAGCACCAGCCGCTCTACATAGGCGCGGGGCGTGTAGTGCGCGCCCAGGGCGTGGCGCTCGGCGGGGTCGAGCGCGCGCTCCAGCAGGGTGCCGAAGATGGCGGGCTCGACCTCGCGCCAGTTGGCGCGGGCGGCTGCTATGAGCAGGTCCACCTGCTCGGGCGTGAGCCGCAGGCTGTAGCCGTCTTTCCCCGCGCCTTTGAACAGCTTGCCGTTGAAGTGCAGCACTTCTCTTGCCAGCGCGGCAGAAAAGCCGCCCCGGTCCATGTCGGTCCACAAAATGCGCAGCATGTGCTGCAGCGTGGCGGGGTCGTCGCGGTGGGTTTGCAGCAGGCCCAGAAAGGCGCCTTTGGGCAGCAGCTCCACGTCTTCGGCAAACATTGAAAACAGGCAGCGGGTGAGGTAGGCTGCTACGATGTCAGGAGCTACTGGCGCTTGATTGACAAGGGCTTGAAGCTGATTTTGCTTGGTATTTGCGTTGCCTCCGCCCTCCAGCGACTGCGACAGCCGCGCCAGCAGCGCGGCCACGTCGCGCGTGACCTGGGCGCTGATGCGTGCGGGGTTGAGGCTTTCGGGGTCGGTCCAGATGCGGCGCAGGCGGTCTTGCACCTCGGGCCGGGCCAGGTCGGCGAGCTGCAGGCGGTGGCTGCGCGGGTCGGGGTAGGGGGTGTAGGTGCCGCCGCTGCGGCTGAACTCGGCATACACCTCAATCACCGTGCCCACGTCCACCACCAGCACGAAGGGCGGGCGGCCCTCTTGCGCGGGCAGGGCGCGGGCGTAGGCCTCGCCCTGGCTGCGGGCGCGCAGCAGGCCGTCGTCAAAACCCTTGGTGTGGCTGCCGGCCTTGAGCTTTTTGGCCTCCAGCACAAAGTGGCCGCGCCGGTAGCAGTCAATGCGCCCGCTGCTGGCGCTGCCGTCGCCATGCGTGAAGGTGACGGGGCGCTCGAACATGTAGCTTTGCTCGGGCGTGGGGTGGGGTTTGTCCACACCGAGCAGCTGGCACAGGTCCATCACAAAGCTTTGCGCAGTGGCCAGCTCGCTGGCGGTGGTGCCGCTCCAGCGCTGGATGAAGGCGTGGGCGGCGGTGGCGGTGGCGGCGGCGTGGTCGGCGGGCGCTTGGGTGCCTGTGGCGGTGTGGTTGTCTCCCATGCGGGAGATGATAGCGGGGGGTGTCAGTCGCGAGCGCTCAGCCCGATCGCCATGCCCAGTACCGCGACGCCCGCACCCCAGGGAAGGAGCGGCAGCAGCGCACCGGTGCGCAGCAGCACCACGGCCACAACGGGCAGCAGGCACATAGCAGTGCCCAGTTGCATCAGGGCGGAGGCAAGGCGGGCGGTGGATGCGGGGCGCATGGGGAGCTACACAACATTCATTGACTATGTTCTATAACCGGCGCGCGCAGTTCAGGCCTTTGGCTGCGTGTGTTGGCGCAGCCAGCGATGGGGCTTCAGGCGTAGGTATTGACCTGCGTCCCCAGCGTGCCCGAGGTGGCCAACTGGGGCTGGGGCACGGATTGCGCCATGGCGTCGATCATGATCGTGGCGGTGGCTTCCTGCATGTCCAGCGCTTTTTTCAGCATGGTGATGTTGACGGCGTCGGACGTTTTGGCGCTGGCCAGCGTGGTGGCGGTGTTGACGATGCTGTTGGCGAGGGAAACGTCCATGGTGGAACTCCGGGCAGGGGATTCCCTGGTTATCGGCTCGCGCAGCGGTTTCTGTAATCGGCAGCGGTTCAGCCGGTGGCGTCTTCCCAGCCCACGCGGCCCTGGCCGATGTCGTTGATGCGCTGCACAAAAGCGGCGGCTTGGGCTTCGGGCAGGCGCAGGCGCAGGGTGACCAAGGTGCCGTGCTGCACGTCCACCAGCTCGGCCCCGGCGGCGTCGATCTCGCGGCGCAGCAGGCCTTCTTGCGCGTAGGGCACCAGGCATTGCAGGGTTTTCATGCGCTGTAGCTGCACCTTGGGCGCCGTCAGCAGGGCCTGGGCCACGGTGTCGGTGTAGGCGCGCACCAGGCCGCCTGCGCCCAGCTTGACGCCGCCAAAGTAGCGCACCACGGTGGCCAGCACGCCTTCGAGGTCCTGGTGGCGCAGCACGTCGAGCATGGGGCGGCCGGCCGTGCCGCCGGGTTCGCCATCGTCCACGGCGGCAGACTGGCCCCCCGCCAGCAGCGCCCAGCAGATGTGGGCGGCGCCGGGGTGTTCTTTCCACAGCGCATCGACATGCGCCTGGGCGCTGGCGCGGTCGGGCATGGGTTGCACGCAGCCGATGAAGCGGCTCTTTTTGATGATGAGTTCGCTGTGCGCGGGGGCGGCGAGGGTCTGGGGCATGGGGGCAATAGCTTACCCGGGCGTGCACCGGGTCAGGGCGGGGTGGTCTCTCCCAGGATGCCGCGCAGCATGTTGCGGCTGTGCGCGCCAAAGTTGCGCATCAGGGTGGCGATGGTGGATTCCAGCACCTGGCGCTGCGCTTCGCCCTGGCTGGCGACTTCGGCCACCAGGTCGATGTCCTTGGCGTGCACGCCGAAGTCGAAGCTGGGGTCGTTGACGTAGCCGGGCTGCACGCTGGCCAGCATTTGCTCGGTCACGGCGGGGCCCAGGGCGTGGGCCTGCCGGGCGACGGTGTGGCGGGCGTAGGTTTCGCTCCAGGTGGGGTGGCTGGCGTCGGTGCTGGTGTCGCGCAGGGCCTGGTCCACGCTGCCGCTCTGGCGGGCCAGGGCGCTGGCCTGGATCATCTGGCTTTCATAGCGTTCCAGCACGAAGTGGCGGTTGGACAGCAGGATGACCATGTCGTTCTTGGCGCCGGGCATGCCCAGCATGGCCATCAGGTTGATGCCGATGAGCCGCGTGGACGAGAAACCCGGCGCCAGGCTGGCATGGTAGGGCTGGGTCAGGTCCTGCAGGTAGTGCAGCGCCAGCCCGGCAAAGCGCCAGCCCCAGTAGGGGTGCCCGGTGCGAAACGCCAGTTCCGACAGCCCTGCGTACTGGTGGATGCGCAGCAGCGGGTAGGTGCGCTTCAAGAACCCCGCCGCCATGTAGATGACACTGGATTCATGGTGGTAGCCCATGTGGAAGGGCGCCTGGGTGGAGAAGCTGAGGTTCGGGTTGCCGAAGGGAATCTTGCCGAAGCCGTAGCGCGGGCCCCAGTCGGAGGGGCTATCTTCCCACAGGTTCAGGTCCATGCCGTAGTCGGGTTCGTCGCTGGCCGAGGCGAGCACGGCCAGGGGCGCCACGCTGTCACCCGCGCGCAGGCGCACGAAGGTGTGGCCGCCGCCGTCCTTGTCGCGTGCGGGCAGGGCGCTGACGACATCGTGCTCCAGCCGCGTGGCGGGGTCGGGGGCCGGTGCCCAGGGATCGGGTTGCACATAGAGCGCCAGGCGGCTTTCGGGCGAGACGCGCAGTGCCGTCAAAAAGGCCTTGCGCAGCGCCTGCGGGCCTTGCTGCGCCACCTGGGCATCAAAGCGCAGTGCGGCGGGCAGGGGCGGGTAGTGCGCGATGTGGGCCCGGGCCCAGGCGTCCTGGCTGTCCAGCAGGGCGGCGATGGGCTGGGCCTGCGCAGCCAGAAAGCTTTCGAGAGGCTCGGCGGGCACGGCGGCGGCCTGGGCGACTTCGGGCAGGACCTCGAAGGCGCGGTAGTTGGCCAGGGCGTGGTTGCTCCAGGCCCACGCGGGGCTGGTGGCGCTGACGGCCAGCAGGGTGGTGATGAGGAGGCGTTTCACGGGGGTGCCTTGTGCGGTTTCAGTCTTGCGAAGGGTAGCCGGTGATGGCGCGGATGTCGCGGTACAGGGGCTGCAACCTTTCGTACATGCGGCAATAGACGCGGCGGTAGAGCTGCTCGTAGGTGCGCGCGTGCTCTGGCTCGGGCTGGAACATCTGGCCGATGCGCGTCATGGCGCGCACGGCGGTGGCGAAGTCGGGGTGCAGCCCCAGGCCCACGCTGGCAATGATGGCCGCGCCCAGGCCGCTGGTTTCGTAGAGGTGCGGGCGCTCGCAGGGAAGGTTGAAGATGTTGGCGGTGATCTGCATGGCCGCGTCGCTCTGCGAGCCGCCGCCCGAGACGCGCACGCGCTCGATGGGCGCGCCGCCGCGCTTTTCGATGCGCTCCTTGGCCTCGCGCAGCGCGTAGGCCAGCCCTTCGAGGATGGCGCGGTACAGGTGGGCGCGGGTGTGAACGTCGCCAAAGCCGATCACGGCGCCCTTGGCCTCGGGGCCGGGCACCTTGATGCCGGGGTTCCAGAAGGGCTGCAGCATCAGGCCCTGCGCGCCGGGGGGCACGGCGTTGACCAGTTCATCGAACAGGCTTTCGGGCGGCACGCCGCGCTCTCGCGCCAGCCGCTCCTCGTGCTGGCCGAACTGTTCCCTGAACCAGCTCACCATCCAGAAGCCGCGCGTGATCTGCACCTCGGTGTTGTAGTGCCCCGGCACGGCGGCCTGGTAGGGCGGGATGAAGGGCGTGGCCTCCAGGTAGCGCGGCGTGGTGGTATTGATGGTGGCGGCCGTGCCGTAGGACAGGCAGGCGATCTCGGGTGTGAGGCAGCCCGCGCCGATGACCTCGCAGGCTTTGTCGGCCGCGCCCGCCACGACGGGCAGGCCGGCGGGGATGCCGGTGTCCTGCGCGGCCTGGGGGGTGACGGTGCCGATCACCGTGCCCGGCTGCACCAGCTCGGGCAGCATGGACGGGCGCACGGGCAGGGCGTGCCACTTCCAGTCGTGCGGCGGCGCCCAGCGGCCTTTTTTGTAATCAAAGGGCACATAGCCGACCTGCGAGGCCACCGAATCGACCATGCGCCCCGCCAGGCGCCAGTGCAGGTAGCCCGAGAGCAGCAAAAACTTGTCGGTGCGCGCCCAGAGGTCGGGCTGGTGCTGGGCGATCCAGTTGGCCTCGGCCTCGCGCTGGAAGTGGCGCACGGTGCCCTGCATGCCGATGGCGGCAAAGGCCGCCTCCCACCACCAGGGCAGGCGCGGGGCCAGCTCGGCGCGGCGCTGGTCCAGCCAGATCATGGAGGGGCGCAGCGGCTGCCCGTCGGCCCCCAGCGACACCGTGGTGCCGCGCTGCGTGGTGACGACCACGCCGGCAATCGCCTCCTTGGGCACCGCCGTGCTGGCCCACAGGCGCTGACAGGCCTGGCACAGCGTTTGCCAGAAGGCCTCGGGGTCGTTCTCCATCCAGCCGGGCTGGGGCGACTGGTAGGTGGTGATGGGCACCTGTGCCTTGTCCACCAGGTTGCCGTGCAGATCGAACAGCAGGGCCCGCACGCTCTGGGTGCCGTTGTCTATGGCCAGCAGGTAGGGCTGGGTCATGGGGTCTCCTGGAGTCAAATGCTATTGTTTTGATAGCTGCTTACGCAATATGGATAAGCGTTAGATGCCAATTTTTTCTAAATTCGGCAGCTGATAGTGGGTGTGCACCAGTGCGCGGTAGCGGGCGATTTCCGCCTCCCAGCGCGCATCGCTCCAGCCCAGGTGCGGTGCGCACAGCGCGCGGATGCGCGGCAGGTGTTCCAGTGCGCCTTGCGGCAGCAGAATGCCCAGCCGAGTGCGGCGCAGCAGCAGGTCGTCCAGGTGCTCCACGGCCTCGTGGCGGGCGGCCAGGGGCAGCTCGATCCACAGCGTCTGCGTGCCGGGAATGCACTCCAGGTCGTCGCGGTTCGCACTGGCGCACAGCGCGGAGGCCAGGCTGCCGTAGCGCGCCTGCAGGCGCTGGCGCACGGCGGGGCTCCAGCGTGGGTCCAGCGGGCTGGCGGGGGTGAACAAGGGCGCATCGCTGCGCGCAAACGGCTGGCCCACATGCGGCGCGGCCAGGGCCAGCGCGTCCTGCGCCATGAGGCGGAAGGTGGTCAGTTTGCCGCCCGTCAGCGTGATGAGGCCCGCTTCGTCGCGCACCACATGGTCGCGCGTGGCTTTCGAGGCGTCCTTCTGGCCGTCGTCGAGCACCGGGCGCACGCCGGCGTAGCAGGCGATCACGTCGGCTGCTCGCAGGTGCGTGGCGGGGAACTGGTCGTTCACGGCGTCCAGCAGATAGTCCACCTCGGCGGCCGTGATGCTCGCCTCGGCGTCGAGCGGTGCGTGGTGGTCCAGGTCGGTGGTGCCGATGAGCGTGGCGCCTTCCCACGGGTAGAGGAAGACCGGGCGCCCGTCCTGCGGGTGCATAAAGCTGATGCTCTGCGCCACCGGCAGGCGCCAGAAGGGCACGACAAGATGGCTGCCGCGCAATGGGCGCAGCAGGGGCCGGGCGCCCGTGCCGGTGCGCAGCCGGTCGGCCCAGGCACCGGTGGCGTTGACCACGCAGCGCGCGCGCACGGTGTAGCGCTGCCCCTCCAGGGCATCCTGCAGCTCCAGGCCCGCCACGCGGCCTTGTTCGGTCTGCAGGCCCTGGGCCGCCAGGTAATTGAGCGTGGTGGCGCCCAGCCGCCGCGCCTCCTGCAACACGCGCAGCACCAGGCGGGCGTCGTCGGTCTTGGCATCCTGGAAGACCAGCGCGCCGCGCAGGCCGGGCGGTGCCAGGCCGGGCGCGAGCATCTGCGTGGCTGCCAGGTCTGCGTGGTAGTGGCTGCCACGTGCCCGATGGTTTCCCGCCATCAGGTCGTACACCGCCAGGCCGGTCTGCATGAGCCAGCGCCCCGGCTTGCGGCCCGCGCAGTCGGCGAACAGAAAGCTCTGCGGCTCCACCAGGCCCGGGGCTTCCCGCAGCAGGCGCTTGCGCTCGCGCACCGAATGCAGGGTGGTCTTCAGGTCGCCTTGCTTCAGGTAGCGCAGCCCGCCGTGCACCAGTTTGGATGAACGGCTCGACGTGCCCCAGGCAAAGTCGCGCTGCTCCACCAGCAGCACGCGCCAGCCCTGGGCCGCGGCCTGCTGCGCCACGCCCGCGCCGGTGATGCCGCCGCCGATGACGGCCAGGTCCCATTCCTGCGCGGTGAGCCGTGCCAGCGCCTGGGCGCGCGGCGGGAATGCGCCGGGGGGGAGTGCGCCGTTCAGTCCCTCCATGGTCCGCCATCCTGCAAAAGCTTGCCGGGGTTCATGATGCCGTGCGGGTCGAACTGGCGGCACAGCCCGGCCAGCGTTGCCATGCCCAGCGGGCCTTTCTCCTGTGCCAGGTGCGCGGCATGGTCGCGCCCCACGCCGTGCTGGTGGCTCACGGTGCCGCCGTGCGCGGCAATCTGTGCGGCCACGGCTTTTTTGAGCGCCTGCCAGCGCGCAAAGTTGGGCGCAAAGCCGCCCGGTGCCGTGGGCCAGACGTATTGCGCATAGATGCTGCTGCCCTGCGGGTACAGGTGCGAGAGGTGGGTGAAGGCGTGCACGGGCGTGCCGAAGGGCGCGAAGGCATCGCGCGCGGCCTGTTCCATGGCCAACATCAGCGGCTTGACCTGGGGCCAGTCCACGGCGGTCTCGATGGTGTCCACGCTGTAGCCCAGCTCCCACAGGGTGTTGCGCAGGTAGGGGCCCTTGAAGCGGTTGGCCGCCCATTTGCTGCCCAGGGCCGGGCCGATGTACACCGCGCCATGCCGCGCCAGCAGCTTGCGCGCGGCGCGCAGGGCGTGGCGCGCGGTGGCGGGGGCGGCGGTCACGCCCAGGGTCAGCAGGCATTTGCCCTGGCCGCAGCCGCGCCAGCCCAGGTAGCGCTCCAGCAGCGCGATCTGGCGCTCATGGCCTGCCAGGCGCAGGTTGGTCTCGGTTTCGATGCCGTTGGACAGCCGCAGCATGGACAGCGGCAGGCGCTCTTGCACCAGCGCGCGCACGGCGGCCTCGGCGGCGTCCCAGCCGGGCAGGAAGAGGGCGTGAAAGCTCTCGTGCCCCGGCAGGGGCGAGACGCGCACGGTGGCCTCGGTCAGCACGCCCAAGCGCCCTTCGGAGCCGAGCACGATCTCGCGCAGGTCCGGCCCGGCACTGGCGGCGGGCAGGGTGGGCAGGGTGAGCGTGCCCACGGGCGTCTCCATGCGGCCCCCGGCAAAAAGCTGCTCGATGCGCCCGTAACGCAGCGACTGCTGCCCGCTGGAGCGCGTGACCACCCAGCCGCCCACGGTGGAGTATTCGAACGACTGCGGAAAATGCCCCAGCGTGTAGCCCTGGGCGCGCAACTGCGATTCGACCAGCGGCCCGGGCGTGCCCGCACCGAAGGTGGCGAGCTGGCTGGTCTTGTCCAGGTGCAGCAGGCGGTTCAGGCGCCCCAGGTGCAGGGAGAGCACGGGCCGCTCGCCCGCGGGGCAGTCCAGGTGGCCCGACACGCTGGTGCCGCCCGCGAACGGAATCACTACCCAGCGCTGCGCGTGCGCGAGATGAAGCAGTGCGCGCACCTGCTCGCCCGATTCCACAAAGGCCACGCCATCGGGCACCGGCGGCAGGTGGCCCAGGCGCTTGCGGATCCAGTCGGCATAGCTCTCGCCCCAGGCCACGGGGAGGCGCGCCTCGGGGCTGCGGTCGATCAAGGGGTGCTCGGGCAGGCGCGAGGGCGGGATGTGCGCCAGCAGGTCCTCGCGCCGCGCGTCCTGCGCAGGGTGGCCCGGGCCGAGCCGCTCGGCCAGCATGGCACGGGCGCCTTCGCCCAGGTTCATCGCGGTGGCGTCGTCGCCCCAGCCGTTCCAGCGTCGCATGACATACTCCCAACAATGGGCGCTACTGTAGGGATGGGGCGCCCGTTTGCCATTTCGCAATGCCGCCAACCGATTGTTCCATCACGCCAAACACGCCCGCGCCCCGGGTTGTGGCCCCCTACGCGCGCACGCTGTGGGACGCCGCGCGCGCCGAGGGTGTGCCCGCTGCCGCCCTGGCGCAAGCCCTGGGCCACGACGCGCCGGGCGAGGACGACATGCCCGTCACCGCCTACCTCGCCCTGCTGCAGCAGGCGTTGGCGCACGCGGGGCCGGGCTTTGGCTGGCGCCTCGGCAGCAGTGTCAAGCCCACCACCTACGGCGTCAATGGCATCCTGTTGCTGGCCTGCCCCACGCTGGGTGAGGCGCTGGCGCAGGTGCTGCGCTTCGAGTCGCTGGTGCACGATTTGGGGCGCTCGTCCTTTGCGCGGCAGGGCGACACGGTGGAGTACGCCTGGCGCAACGACTGGGCCACCCACCCGGCGGCCGATGCGCTGGCCGAGTCGGTGTTCGCAGGCATCCAGACCTGCGCGCAGTGGCTGGTGGGCCAGCCCATCAGCGGTTTTGTGCTGGAGTTCGCCCACACGCGCGACGAGGCCACGGCCCAGGCCATCGCCCAGGCCAGCGGCGCGCAGTTGCGCTGGGGTGGTGCGGCGCACCGCGCCATCTTTCCGGCGGCGCTGCTGGACCTGCCCATTCCCCAGGCCAACAAGGCCCTGCTGCCGCTGCTGCAGCGCCATGCCGACGAACTGCTGCAGGCGCGCCACCCGCGCGACACCGGCATCGTGGCCCAGGTGCGCCAGCGTATCTCGGCCCGGCTGGGGCTGGGCGCCGTCAAGCTGGCCGACGTGGCCGACGACCTGCACCTGTCCACCCGCACCCTGCAGCGCCGCCTGATGGATGCGGGTGTAGCCTTCCAGACCCTGCTGGACGCCACACGCCACGAACTGGCCTGCCACTACCTGGCCCATTCGGACATGCCCATCACCGAGGTGGGCTACCTGCTGGGCTACCAGGAGCCATCGGCTTTTCACCATGCGTTCAAGCAGTGGCAGGGGGTGGGGCCGGGGCAGTACCGGGGGTGGCGAGGCTCCTGACCTTGTCAGGGTGGCATGGACGCAGGGGCGCGCGACTGGCTCACTCCACTTTGCCTTTGCCCGATGCCATGAAGGCAATCAAGGCCATGCGCATGGCTTCTTCGACCGTCATGTCCACCGGCACTGTCCAGTTGCGCGGCACAAACACGGTGTAGCCGCCGATCATGTACCCCATGGGCAGGTAGACGGCTACCTGGTCTTCCAGATCGCCGATGCCCCGGGGCAGGCCTTTCATGCTCTGGCGGGTGACCAGGCCGATGATGCCCAGATCGTTGCCCGGCATCTTGAGCAGCACTACCTGTTGCGCATCCTGCTCGTGCGGCGCGAAATAGTCGGCAAAGTTCTTCAGCGACGAGTAAATGCTTTTCACCACCGGCAGGTTGGTGAAGGGCAGTTCCACCCACGACAGCAGTCGTGAGGCAATCGGCAGCGAGATCAGCACGCCCAGCGCCACGATCAGCAGTGCACCGAGCGCAATGCCCAGGCCGGGCAGGTAAAAATCACCGGTGATGGGGCGGATCAGCGCCATGGCGGAGCGCTCGGTCCAGGTGACGAAGAGGATCAGCACATACACCGTGAGGGCTACGGGCAGAAAGGCGATGAGGCCACGGAAGAAGTACTGGGAGATGCGTTTCATGGCGGTTCGGGCGTGACAACAGCGGGGGGTGATTCCAGCATAGCAGTCGATCATGGCCCTGGCGGGCTGCCTACGTCCCGGGCCAAGACCCGCACCGCGTGGGGGCAAGCCCTGCTGGGTGCGAAATTCCGGGGGGGCATCGTAAAATCACGGCCTCCCCCAACCGGCCGCCGCCCTTTCACCCAGGCCGCCCACCCCCCCATGACTGCTTACGTTGACGTCTCCCTGTTTCCGCGCGCCGCCAAGCCTTTGAGCAGCTACCGCCCCTTCTGGGCCAAGCGCTTTGGCACGGCCCCGTTCCTGCCGATGAGCCGCGCCGAGATGGAGCAGCTGGGCTGGGACAGCTGCGATGTGGTACTGGTGACGGGCGACGCCTACGTGGACCACCCCAGCTTTGGCATGGCGGTGATCGGACGCACGCTCGAAGCCCAGGGCTTTCGCGTCGGCATCATTGCCCAGCCCGACTGGCAAAGCGCCGAACCCTTCAAGGCGCTGGGCAAGCCCAACCTGTTCTGGGGCGTGACGGCGGGGAACATGGATTCCATGATCAACCGCTACACGGCCGACCGCAAGATCCGCAGCGACGACGCCTACACCCCGGGTGCCGAAGGCAACCGCCGCCCTGACCGTGCCGCCATCGTCTACAGCCAGCGCTGCCGCGAGGCCTACAAGGACGTGCCCATCGTGCTCGGCGGTATCGAAGGTTCGCTGCGCCGCATCGCCCACTACGACTACTGGAGTGACAAGGTGCGCCGCTCCATCGTGGTCGATGCCAAGTGCGATCTGCTGCTGTATGGCAATGCCGAGCGCGCCCTGGTCGAGGTCGCTCACCGCCTGGCTGCGCGTGAGCCCGTGGAGAAGATCACCGATGTGCGTGGCACCGCATTCGTGCGCCGCACCACGCCGGAAGGCTGGTTCGAGATCGATTCCACCAGCGTGGACCAGCCCGGCCGTGTGGAAGACCACATCAACCCCTACCAGACGACGAGCGAGCAGGCGGCGGCCCAGGGCGCCAGTTGCAGCGCCCCGAATGCTGCGGTTTCGATAGCTGGTAGCGGAGATCCAGTAAGCGCTGGAAGCCAAAATGCCTCCAAAAAAGTAGACGGCAGCACGCACCAACTCACCTTCGTGCCCAACCCCGCCTTGGCGGCCAAGCGCAAGCTGCCGCCGCAGGACCGCACGGTGATTCGTCTGCCCAGTTACGAGCAGGTGCGCAGCGACCCGGTGCTCTATGCCCACGCCAACCGCGTGATGCACCTGGAGACCAACCCCGGCAACGCCCGCGCCATGGTGCAGGCGCACGGCGAGGGCACCACCGCGCGCGACGTCTGGCTCAACCCGCCGCCCATCCCGCTCACCACGGCCGAGATGGACTTCATCTTTGACCTGCCCTACGCGCGCAGCCCGCACCCGCGCTATGCCGACGAGCGTGGCCGCCACGACGGCGCGACCAAGATCCCGGCGTGGGAGATGATCCGTTTCTCGATCAACATCATGCGCGGCTGCTTTGGCGGCTGCACCTTCTGCTCGATCACCGAGCACGAGGGGCGCATCATCCAGAGCCGTTCGGAAGATTCCATCATCCGCGAGATCGAGGACGTGCGCGACAAGGTGCAGGGCTTCACCGGCACCATCTCCGACCTGGGCGGCCCCACGGCCAACATGTATCGTCTGGGCTGCCGAACGCCCGAGATCGAGGCCGCCTGCCGCAAGCCCAGCTGCGTCTACCCCGGCATCTGCCAGAACCTCACCACCAACCACGACCCGCTGATCAAGATCTACCGCCGGGGCCGCGAGATCAAGGGCGTGAAGAAGATCCTCATCGGCTCGGGCCTGCGTTACGACCTGGCCATCCAGTCGCCCGAATACGTCAAGGAGCTGGTGCAGCACCATGTGGGCGGCTACCTGAAGATCGCGCCCGAGCACACCGAATCGGGCCCGCTCACCAAGATGATGAAGCCGGGCATCGGCAACTACGACAAGTTCAAGCAGCTGTTCGAGAAGTACACGGCGGAGGCGGGCAAAAAGCAGTTCCTGATCCCGTACTTCATCGCCGCCCATCCAGGAACCAGCGACGAGGACATGATGAACCTCGCCATCTGGCTGAAGAAGAACGGCTTTCGCGCCGACCAGGTGCAGACCTTCTACCCCAGCACCATGGCCACCGCCACGGCCATGTACCACACGGGCATCAACACGCTCAAGGGCGTGCACCGCGACGAACGCGGCGAGAAGGTGGACGTGGTGCGCGGCGAGAAGCGCCGGCGCCTGCACAAGGCCTTCCTGCGCTACCACGACCCGGCCAACTGGCCGCTGTTGCGGGAAGCCCTCAAGGCCATGGGCCGCGCCGATCTTATCGGCAACGGCAAGCACCACCTGATTCCGACTTTCCAGCCGATGAATACGGGCGGTTGTGGTGCGCGCAAGAATGAGAAATTCCTCACCATTCCGTCGATGGTGACCGAAAAGCTGCCCCCCAAGGCGGCGGGGCCCAAGCCCGGACAGATACTGTCCCAGCACACCGGCCTGCCACCCCGGGTGACCGGCAACGCGCGGCCCGGGCCGAAAAAGAAGCCTCGCTGAGCGTGCGCCCGGCGTGCGCTTTGGCGCATGGGCGCACTCCCCCAGTTCATGGGGCGCTTTTTTCGGTGCGGTTCATGGGGAAACCTGGGTTGAAGAAGAACGCCAAGTCCCACAGAATGAGCCCATCCTGATGACGATGGGCTTGGTGTATGCGTGCATCGGCCGCGTCATGGGTCCGCCCCGTCTCGTCCCTGGACGCCATGGAACACAACTTTCCCCTGATCACGACGCTTGCGGCAGGCTTTGGCATCGCACTGGTGCTGGGCTTTGTTGCCGAGCGGGTCAAGCTGCCGGCGCTGGTGGGCTACCTGATCGCGGGCATCATCATCGGCCCGGCCACGCCGGGTTTTGTGGCCGATGTGCACATCGCTGCGCAGCTCTCCGAGATCGGCGTGATGCTGCTGATGTTTGGCGTGGGCCTGCACTTCTCGCTCAGCGATTTGATGGCGGTCAAGCGCATTGCCATCCCGGGGGCTGTGGTGCAGATGGGCCTGGCCACGCTGTTGGGCATGGGCTTGGCTTCGTTGTGGGGCTGGACCTGGGGGCAGGGGCTGGTGTTCGGGGTGTCGCTGTCGTGTGCCAGCACGGTGGTATTGCTGAAGGCGCTGGAGTCGCGGGGCGTGCTTGACAGCATGAACGGGCGCATTGCCGTGGGCTGGCTGGTGGTTGAGGACCTGGCCACCGTGCTGGTGCTGGTGCTGCTGCCCCCGCTGGCCGGAATGCTGGGCGGACCGGTGCCCGCAGGCGCCATGCCTGATCAGCCGTTGTGGCAAACCATCGGCCAGACCCTGCTGCAGGTCTCGGCCTTCATTGCGCTGATGCTTGTTTTTGGTCGGCGCGCCTTGCCCTGGCTGCTGTGGCAAGTGGCCAAAACCGGCTCGCGCGAGTTGTTCACGCTGTCTGTGGTGGCCTGCGCTATCGGTATTGCCTATGGCGCAGCCGGCCTGTTCAGCGTGTCGTTTGCCCTGGGTGCCTTTTTTGCAGGCATGGTGATGCGCGAATCCCAGTTCAGCCACCGGGCGGCGCAGGAGTCGTTGCCGCTGCGCGATGCGTTTTCGGTGCTGTTTTTTGTGTCGGTGGGCATGCTCTTTGAGCCGCAGATTGTGCTGGATGAACCCACCCGTGTGCTTGGCGTGGTGGGCATCATCATCGTCGGCAAGTCGATTGCCGCGCTGTGCCTGGTGCTGGCCTTGCGCTACCCGCTCAATACCGCCCTCACGGTGGCGGCAAGCCTCGCGCAGATTGGGGAGTTCTCGTTCATTCTGGCAGGTCTGGGGTTGTCGCTGGGTCTGCTGCCCCGTGAGGGCATGAGCCTGGTGCTGGCGGGCGCGCTGATATCGATTGCGCTCAATCCTTTCCTGTTTGCCGCGGTGGAGCCGGTGCGCCGCTGGGTTCTGGTGCGCTCCGACCTGGCCCGCCGCCTGGAGCAGCGGGACGACCCTTACGCCGAGCTGCCCATGAGCACCGAACGCAAATACCTGCAGGGCCAGGTGGTTCTGGTGGGCTATGGGCGGGTGGGCCGCCGCATCGCCCGCTCGCTCGATGAAGGCGGCATTCCCTATGTGGTGGCGGAGCAGAACCGCGAACTGGTCGAAGACCTGCGCAAGCGGGGTATGGCGGCGGTGTCAGGCAATGCGGCCGACCCTGCCGTGCTCATCCAGGCCCATATCGCCGACGCTGCCATGCTGGTGGTGGCCACGCCCGACCCGTTGAACGTGCGCCAGATGGTGGAGACCGCCCGTGCACTGAACCCCGACATCGAAATCGTGCTGCGAACCCACAGCGAGACCGAATCGCAGATGCTGCGCATGGAAGGCCTGGGCACAGTGTTCCATGGCGAGCAAGAGCTGGCCAAGGGCATGAGCAGGTATGTGATCGATCGTTTCAGGCCTGCAACACCGCAAGCGTGAAACCGGTCTACCCCGGGTTCGGGCAAGGTTCAGGCCAGCGCCAGGCTGGTGGCTGCGACGAGTGCGATGAATGCCGTCTCGGCGGCCAGCATCATCACCGGTGCCCAGCCGAGTTGAAGCAGATCCGCAAAAGATGTTTTGACGCCGGCGGCGGCAATGGCCATGACCAGCAGGATGCGCGAGGCATCGCCGGCGGTCTGTACCAGCGCCGGGCTGATCCAGCCCGAACTGGACAGCAGCATGAAAGCAATGAAGGCAATCAGAAAGCCCGGGACCAGGCTCGATCCTGCGGCCGCGCCGTTGCGGCGGGTGCCAGAACGCCCGTACAGGGCAGCGATGATCAGAACCACGGGCATGAGCATGGCCACGCGCAGCAGCTTGACCACCGTAGCGCTGTCCACTGCAGCCGTTTCCCCCGGGGTGGACAGCAGCATGCCGGCCGCCACCACCTGGGCCACGTCGTGCACCGTGGCGCCGAGAAAAACACCTGCCTGCTGCAGCGGGACTCCGCCTGCCTTGAGCATCAGCGGGTACAGCACCATGGCAGCGGTGGACATCAGCGTCACGCCAACGACCGTGAGCAGCGTGAATCGCTCGTTCCCGGGTGTTTGCGGCAGCACAGAGGACACCGCCAGTGCCGCCGATGCGCCGCAAATCCCGACCGATGCGCCGGACACCAGTCCCTCGGTCACGGGTCGCCGCAGCCAGCGTGCCAGCAGCACGCCCAGCGTGATGGTCAGCACCACACAGAGAACAGCCGTACCCCCGGCATGCCAGCCCAGATCTGCCACCTGTGCCAGGGTGATGCGCAGCCCCAGCAGCGCCACGCCTGCACGCAGCAGGGTGCGCGAACAAAAGTCGATGCCCGGGCGCAGCCTATCGTCCTGCGACAGAAAATGGAAGGCCAGCCCCAGCAACAGCGCGTACAGCAGCTGAGGCCCCCCATGGTTTTGGGAAACGAACATGGCTGTGACTGCCAGCATGGCGCACAGCATGACGCCCCGTGCCTGGCTCCGTGTCCAGCGGGTGGCAGCGTTCAGCATGGAAGATCAAGCGCCTGTGGGTTCCAGACGGTCGGTGCGCACGCGTTCCCAGGCGTCCTCGATCCAGTCGCACAGAATGGAGCGGGTCTCGCGCGGATCGATGATGTCGAGGATCCCGAACTTCTCCGCTGTGCGGAACGGCGAGGTCATGTTCAGATAGAACGCCTCCAGCTCGGCGCGCTTGGCTGCGGGGTCGGGTGCGGCTTCGATCTCGGCCTTGTGTGCCGCCATGACGCCGCCCTCGATCGGGATGGATCCCCAGCGAGCCGATGGCCAGGCGTAGCGCAGGTTGAGTGCTTCGCCGTATTTGGGGGCGTGCAGCGCGCCCGCCATGCCGAAGCAGCGCCGGATCAGGATGGACATCCAGGGCGATTGGCATTCGTGTAAGGCATGCGAGACCCGCGTGGCACCCAGCAGGGTGCCGCCGAGTTCCGCCTCGATACCGGTCTGGTTGCCTGGCTGGTCGACGAAGTTGACCACCGGCAGGCCGAACTGGCTGCACAGCTGGATGTGTCGCTCCATCTTGTAGGCGGCCTGGGTGGTCATGGCGCCGCCCTGGACCTTGGGGTCGTTGGCAATCACGCCCACCGGGATGCCCCGCAGACGCGCGAGTGCCGTGATCACCGAGCCGCCTTGCCAGCGGCCAATCTCGAACACCGAGTCCTGGTCCAGGACCGCAGCGATGATGCGGCGTGGGTCGTAGATTTTGCGGCGGTCGTGGGGAATGGCGTCCTTGAGCCAATCGTCGGCGCGGTGCGGTTCGTCGGTGGCCGGGGTGACCGGGGGCAGGTGGTAGATGCTGCGCGGCAGGTACGACAGGAAGCGGCGTACCTGCGTCAGGGCGTCTGCCTCGTCCTCGGCCTCGTTGTGCACCAGTGCGCTCTTGCGGTGCACGGAGTGGCCGCCCAGGTCGTTCTTGTCCACATCGGTGCCGTAGGCCTGACGCACCACATGGGGGCCGGCCGCCATGACCTGGGCCTGTTCGCGCACCATCACGGAGAAATGGGACGAAAGCACTTTGATCGCGCCCTGGCCTGCGCAGGCCCCCAGCGCCACGCCCACCACGGGTACGGTCTTGAGCAGTTCGTTGGCGGGCCAGCTGGGATATTCCGGGATCTTGGTGCCGCCGATCTGCATGAGCAGCTTGACGCTGCCGCCGGCCGAATCGACCAGCCGGATCAGCGGCATACGCAGCTGGTGCGCCATGCGCTCGATGTAGATCCACTTGTCGGCGATGGTGGCCTCGGACGAGCCTGCCCGGATGCTGAAGTCGTCCACATGCAGGGCCACCTTGCGGCCCTCGATGCGGCCGGTGCCGGTGATGGCGTTGGTCGGGTCCAGCCGCGTGAAGTGGCCGTCCTGGCTGTAGTGGCCCTTGCCGGCGATGCGACCTACCTCACGGAACGTGTCTGCATCGAGCAGCTGGTCGATGCGCTCGCGTGCGTTCATGCGACCGCCGGCCTTGAACTTGGCCAGCGCCTCGGGGCCTCCCATGGCCAGGGCATGGGCCCGGCGCTGCTGCAGTTCGGTGAGTTCGGCCTGCCATTCGCCTGCAGGTTCGAAGGTGCCGGGAAGGTTGCGCGGGGTAGGGTGGTTTGCGTTCATTTGGCATCCTGTCCCAGTTGGGCCACGAGGGCCTGGGTGGCTGTGAATTCAGATTGCAGGTAGCGGTGCGAGTCCACGTAGCCCTTGAACATGGGCTTGTTGCCCGACTTTTCGACCAGTGCGATCCAGTCGGGCGTTTCGGACACCTTGCGCAGCGCGTTTTCCCAGTAACGGATCTGGTCGGCGTTTACGCCGGGCGGCAGCAGCACACCGTTGTAGCTCACGTAGTCGGCCGGCACGCCCTGCTCGCGCCAGGTGGCCACGCCCGCCAGCGGACCAGTGCCGCGCACGGGGGCCGCGCTGGCGATCATGCGCACCTTGCCGCCCTGCACCATGGGCACGACGGTGGGGCCTGTGGCCGAGACCACATCGACATGGCCGCCGAGCAGCGCGGTCATTGACTCGCCCGAGGAGCGGAAAGGGGCGATGGTCAGCCGCGCCACGTCCACGCCGGCCGCCTTGAGCGGTTTGACGATGGCCAGGTGGATGTTCAGACCCCGCAGCGGTGCCACGGCGATCTTCAGCGAAGTAGGGTCGCTGCGCAGCGCCTCGATCAGGTCCTTGGCGCTGCGCAGCGGAGAATCCTCGCGCACCGCCACCAGCGTGGTCTCTTCCACCAGCATGGCCACGGGTGTGAACAGGCGCATATCGGCCTTCAGAATGCCGGTGGCCTGCCCTGCGATGCTGCCGGTGTGGAAGGTGCCCAGGTGGTGGGCATTGCCGGTGTTGCGTTGCAGTTGCTGCAGCGACAACAGACCGGCCGCGCCGGGCTTGTTGTCCGTCAGCATGGCCTGGCCGTTGAGCAGGCCGAGCGATTCCAGACCGGTCTTGATGCCGCGCGCATACAGGTCGACCGATCCCCCTGCGGCGACGCCGATGTTGTAGGTCAGTGACTGGCTTGGCTTCCAGGCTTCGGCCTGCGCATGGGCCAGTGCGGGAAACAGGGCAGAGCCCGCGATCAGGCCGAGCGCCTGGCGGCGGTCCATTGAAGGGTGGTTCATGGCGTCATCCTTGCGTTGCTGGTTGAGGGGTGCCCGGGAGCCGCACGGCTCCTGCGCTGACCAGGGTGTCGATTTGCGACGCATCCAGGCCGAGCACGTGCTCCAGCACGTCCTGACCGTCTGCGCCCAGGTCCGGCCCGGTGCGGTGGATGCGTCCGGGGGTGGAGGACAGACGGGGGACGACACCGGCCTGTGTGGTGTGCCCCAGCACCGGATGGGGTACGGTCTGCAGCATCTCCCGTGCCTTGAAGTGCGGGTCCGCGTAGATGTCCGCAATGGTGTAGACGCGCGATGCAGGCACTTCGCCCCGGCGCAGCAGGGCTTCCAGCGGTTCGGCGTCGAACTTTCGAGTCCACTGTGCCACGATGGCGTCGATGGCCACCATGTTCTCGGGGCGGCCGCGCTGCTGGATAGTGGCAAAGCGCGGGTCGGTCAGGAGTTCGGGCTGTTCCATCAGGCCGACGAGGCGCTTCCAGGTCGGGTTGCTGTTGGCGGCAATCAGCACCCAGCTGCCATCGCGGGTGGGGTACAGGCTGTTGGGCGCCATGGACGGCAGGTTGGGCCCCTCCCGCTTGGGAATGGTGCCCATTTTCTCGAACGCAGGGACGACAGGCTCCATCTGGGTGAATGCAGTCTCGTAGAGAGCCACATCCACCACCTGTCCTCGGCCCGTGGAAGCTCGTGCATGGATAGCGGCCAGGGCGCCGAAGGCGGCATAGACCGAGGAGAGGTAGTCGGTGGTGGCCAGTGCCACGCGCGCCGGCGGGCGGTCAGGGTCGCCCGTCATGTGGCGCACCCCGCCCACGGCCTCGCAGATGGCGCCGTAACCGGGACGTTCGGAATAAGGGCCGGTCTGGCCGTATCCGCTGATGCGCACCATGACAATGCCGGGATTGCGCGCCGAGATAGCCTCGTAATCCAGACCCAGGCGCTCCATCACGCCGGGACGGTTGTTCTCCACGAGGATATCGGCGTGGTCGATCAGGGCGGCAGCGATCGCGCGGCCCTGATCGGTCTTAAGGTCCAGAGCAATGGAGCGTTTGTTGCGCAGGATGGAGGCTGCGTAGAGCGAGATATCGCCGACATGCTGGCCCATCTGGCGCACCGGGTCACCATCGGGTGGCTCGATCTTGATGACATCGGCGCCAAAGTCCGCCAGCAGACGCGTGCAGGCCGGACCGGCAATGGTCGAACAGATCTCGATGACTTTGATGCCGGCGAGGGGGCCAGCGGCCTGGGGGGTGGTGGATGTCATGCGGCAGTTCCCGGGGTACGTGGCTGGAGCTGGCGGATGGCTTCTTCGCCGGATTCCTCGATGCGCTGGCGTGTGAGGGACACCATGCGCTCCACATCGCCCTGTTCCAGGGCCTCGGTAGCCTGGACCCATAGCTGCGCTGAACGTTGCCGCCGCTCGGCGG
The DNA here is from genome assembly GCA_024710165.1 of Burkholderiaceae bacterium. Taxonomy (GTDB): domain Bacteria; phylum Pseudomonadota; class Gammaproteobacteria; order Burkholderiales; family Burkholderiaceae_C; genus Simplicispira. The sequence continues at coordinate 15,016 of JANJVG010000207.1, read as the reverse complement.
ATGCCAGCCCCAGCTTGCTGTAGCGCAGTGTTTGCAGAGACAAGGCGGTGAGCATTCGCTGCAGGCGCTGGTTGCCCGTGAGCCCGGCGCACAGGATCAGCAGGCGGTAGGTCGTTTCCGCATAGGCGTCACCGCCGTTGGGCATGCCCGCCTGCTCCATGAGACGCCGTGTACCGGCCCTGAGCAGTCCCATCAGGTCGGGGTGTGATCGTGCCACCAGCTTGCGTACAACGATTTCAAAGAGACCGGCGCGGATTTCCTGCAGTTCACGCAGTTCGGCGGCGCTTAGTTCGCTGACAATGGCCCCGCGGCGGGCCAGGATGGTGACCAGGCCTTCGCGCTCCAGGATGCGCAGCGCCTCCCGGATTGGACCTCGGCTGACGCTGAATTCATCGGCCAGCTCCTGCTCGCCGATGCGCGATCCGCTGGGCATCCGGTCGTCGAGGATGCGCTCCCCGATGCGGGCTGCAATCTGCTCCGGCACCGTGAGGGTGGGGTCGGTCTTGTCGGCGAATAGCCGGAAGGCCACGGCACCTTCAAGGGCAGTGAAGGTATCGATGGGGGTATCGGATGGTCGCATGCCGATCAACCCAGCAGGGCCACTACCTGGCCGTCTTCGATGATTTCACCTTCGGCGAAAAAGATTTCCCGTACGACGCCCGCACGGGGCGCACTGATCGGGATCTCCATCTTCATGGACTCAACGATCAGCAAGGTCTCGCCTGCAGCAACTTGCTGCTGCGGCTGGACCTCGACTTTCCATACGGTCCCCGTGACATCTGAAAGAACTTTGTGCATGGTTTTCCTCTGTTGATATTCAGATTGTTAACAATATGAGTCCAAAGAAATACAGGGAAAACCCTCAGCAAAAGGGATGCCATGACACGAGCCATCGCGCGCCACGGTAGCGCGCAAGAGAAATTGCATCCCGTGGAAATATGAGGCTTTTAGAGTTCATGCCCAAGCGGATAAAGCACTTGTAGCTATACAAAAAATAGCACTAAAAGCACCATCTGCAGCATGAACTGCACAGCGTGGTGGTTCAGTGCAGCGACAAGGTAAGCCGCGTGAACGGGGTTAGGCGCAGCAACGCAGGCGGGCAGGACAGCCCGACGCCAGTGCAGCAGCCCAGCCGGTGCCTGCCAGAACAAAGCCAGCATCCGGGGCCGTGTTTCAGCGCTGAATGGGGTTGTGCGGGGTGCAAATCGGTGCTGGCTTGCAGCGGTCGATCAATGCAGTGCGTGCAGCGGAATATCGCGCGCCTCGGCCAGCGCTTGGAGTTGTGCACGGGTCTGGGCCTGAAGGAAGCTGGCAATGGCCTCGTGGGTGGCTGGTGCGCGCAGATACTCTGCGTCGCCGCGAGCCTCCAGGCCTGCGGCTTCACACAGGCGCGTTGCGAAATGTGGCTCGAGAGCGGCCACGGCGACGCGCCCGTCGGCGCAGGGGTAGATGCGATAGCCGGCATGCGCACCGCCCACGTCGCCGTCGGGCGTGGTCAGGCCCCAGATGTGCGGCAGGGCCAGCCACTGCGCTGCCTCGGCCAGGCCGATGTCGAGGCACACACCGGTGCCTGTCCGGGCCCGGGTCAACAGGGCTTGCAGCACGGCCTCGCTGGCCATCAGCGCGCCAGCCATGTCGGCAAACAGGGTCGGGGGCATTTGCACGCCTGCCACCAGACCTGCGTCGGCCTGGTAGGTGAGGTCATGGCCGGGCTCTTCGGCGCGTTCGCCCAGGGCGCCCACAATACGCACGAGGGAAAGACGCGGATAGCGTGCGTGCAGGGCGTCCCAGGCCAGACCGAGTTTGGCCAGCGCCGAGGGGCGAAACGAGGTGATCAGCACGTCGGTGTGGGCCAGCTCGACATGCAGCGCGGCCTGGCCTTCGTCGGTCTTGAGGTGGGCGTGCAGCACGCGCACGCCCTGGTGCAGTTCGCCATAGGCAGCCGGGCTATAGAGGCCCATAGGGTCAGCACTCGGGTGGCCTGGCGCAGGCGGCGGCTCCAGTTTGGTGCACTGCGCACCCAGTTGGGCGCAGCGCAGCAGCGCGGCGGGGCCTGGCAGGTTGAGGGCGAGGCTCAGGATGCGGGTGTCGGCCAGTGGCATGGTCATGATCAGAAGGACTCCCAGTCGTCGTCCTTGCCGGTATTGGCTGGGGCGGGTTTGTTCGGGCTGGAGGGGAGTGCAGCCACCTTGGCGGTCTTGACCGGTGCAGAGGGGCGGGGTGCAGGCCGTGCGCCGGCGTTGTGCAGTGCAGGGCGGGCCGCGGGGGCAGGCACGGGTGTGGCCGGGCGTGCGGCTGGGGCCGGCGTGGGCGTGCGGTGCACTCGGGCCACGTTTGCCTCCTGTGATCCGAGCTTGAACACGGCCACCGTGCTCACCAGCTCTGCCGCTTGGCTGCTGAGGCTGTTGGCAGCCGCCGCCATTTCCTCGACCAGCGCTGCGTTCTGTTGCGTGGCCTGGTCCATTTGCGTGACGGCTTCGCCCACTTGCGATACGCCCGCACTCTGCTCGGAGCTGGCGGCACTGATTTCACCAACAATGTCGGTTACACGGCGAATGGAGCCCACCACCTCCTGCATGGTGATGCCGGCCTGATCCACCAGAGCGCTACCGGCCTCCACGCGGTTGACGCTGTCGGTGATGAGGCCCTTGATTTCCTTGGCGGCTTCGGCGCTGCGCCCGGCCAGACTGCGCACTTCGCTGGCCACCACGGCAAAGCCGCGGCCCTGTTCGCCCGCGCGGGCGGCTTCCACGGCCGCATTCAGGGCCAGGATGTTGGTCTGGAAGGCAATGCCATCAATGACGCTGATGATGTCTGCAATCTTCTTGCTGCTGTCGTTGATGCCCTTCATGGTGTCCACCACCTGGGCCACCACCTGCCCGCCCTGAACGGCCACGGTGCTGGCACTTTGGGCCAGCTGGTTGGCTGCGCGGGCGTTGTCGGCGTTCTGACGCACGGTTGAGCCCAGCTGCTCCATGCTGGCAGCGGTTTCTTCGAGTGCGCTGGCCTGGCTTTCGGTGCGACCCGAGAGATCCTGGTTGCCCTGAGCAATTTCGGCGCTGGCCAGGGACACGGATTCAGAACCATGCCGAACGCGCTGCACCACCTGGGCCAGCGATTGCTGCATGGCCGCGAGCGAGCGCAGCAACAGGGAGAGTTCATCCTTGCCATGGACCGGAATGCTGCGGCTGAGGTCGCCCTGGGCCACGGCGTCGGCAGCTTCCACGGCATCTTTCAGCGAGCGGCTGATATTGCGCATCACGGTCAGGCCAAACAGGACACCAAACGCAATGCCGAAAACGATGGACCCGATGGACAGTGCACGCATCGAGTTGTAACGGCTGTTGGCGGCCTGGAACTCGGCCTTGGCTTCGTCCAGCTGCAGTGTGACCAGGGCACTGATGCCCTCCCGAAGGGGGTTGTACCCCGGGCGCACAACGGTGTCGTTCAGGGCTTTTGCCTTGTCGTAATCACCTGCCTGCAAGGCCGCCAGGGTGGGTTGGAGCGCCTCTTTCATGAACCGGGCGCGGTCGGCCTCGAAGGTGCTGGCCAGCTGCTTCTCCTTGACGGTCAGGTTGGTGGCCATGAACTCGCTCCAGAGCTTTCCGGTGTCGGCAAGGGTTTTTTCGATATCGGTGCTGACGCGTTTCACTTCTTCGGGTGTGAAGCTGGCAATGGCATTGGTCAGCGAGAGGCGATTTTCCAGCAGATTGGCCTGAATCTGCGCCAGTTGACCCAGCGGAACGGCGCGATCTTCGTACACGGTGCGCAAGCCATCCTTGGTCTGGTCAGTGCCATACAGGCCAATACCTCCGACGATCAGCAGCAAAACGGACATCAGTCCGATCAGCAGCATCAGGCGGGTCGAGATTTTGAGATGGTTCATGGTGCGCTGTTGCGGGAAGAGTTAGGGTGGGAGTGGACAAAAACGTGTCGGGATTATGCAAGGATTTGTAACCAGAGCATGACGGGCGCCGCTGCGCCTGTGCGCCCAAAAAAAACCGCCCTGAAGGGCGGCGGGCTTTCAGTGCAAGGCTGTCCTAGTCGTGGGCTCGCCGTGCAGTGCACCCCGGGTCTTCATGGGGCCGGGGCCGGGAAGGCTTACATCACCTTGGCGATGGCCTGGCAGACGTAGTCGATGTTCTTGCTGTTGAGTGCGGCCACGCAAATGCGGCCGGTGTCGGTGCCGTACACGCCAAACTCGCTGCGCAGGCGCACCATCTGGTCTTTGCTCAGGCCCGAGTAGCTGAACATGCCGATCTGCTGGGTCATGAAGGACATGTCCTGCTGCACTCCGGCGGCTTTCAGGCCGTCGACCAGCTTCTGGCGCATGGCCTTGATGCGCACGCGCATCTCGCCCAGTTCCTTTTCCCACAGGGCGCGCAGCTCGGGGTTATTCAGCACTGCGGCCACCACGGCGCCACCGTGCGTGGGAGGGTTGCTGTAGTTGGTGCGGATCACGATCTTGAGCTGCGAGAGCACGCGCGCGGCCTCGTCCTTGTCGTTGGCCACCACGGACAGCGCGCCCACGCGCTCGCCGTACAGGCTGAAGCTCTTGGAGAACGAGGTGGACACAAAAATGTTCAGGCCGGCCGCGACGAACTTGCCGATCACGGCGCCGTCCTCGGCAATACCGTGGCCGAAGCCCTGGTAGGCCATGTCGAGGAAGGCCACCAGGCCCTTGGCCTTCACGGCGGCGATCACCTGCTCCCACTGCGCGGCGGTGATGTCGTAGCCCGTGGGGTTGTGGCAGCAGGCATGCAGCACCACGATGGTGCCGGGCGCGGCGGCGTTCAGGTCCGCCAGCATGCCGTCGAAGTCCACCTTGCGGTTGGCGGCGTCGTAGTAGCGGTAGCTGCCCACCTCGAAGCCGGCGTTGGTGAAGATGGCGCGGTGGTTTTCCCAGCTCGGGTCGGAGATCAGCACCTTCGCGTTCGGGCTGATCTTCTTGAGGAAATCTGCGCCGATCTTCAGGCCGCCCGTGCCGCCAATGGCCTGCACCGTGGCCACGCGGCCGGCCTTGACGACGTCGGACTCCGCGCCGAACACCAGGGCCTTGACCGCGCTGTCATAGGCGGCGATGCCGTCGATGGGCAGATAGCCGCGCGCAGCGGGCTTGTCCATCATGGCCTTTTCGGCCGCCTGCACGCACTGCAGCAGGGGCAGCTTGCCGTTGTCGTCGAAGTACACGCCCACGCCCAGGTTGACCTTGGCTGGATTGGGGTCGGCGGCGTATTGTTCGTTGAGACCCAGGATCGGGTCGCGGGGAGCCATTTCGACGGCGGTGAACAGAGACATGAAAAGTCCTTGAGGGGATGGAAATCTGACGACGGGACCTCACCTACGGTAGGCTTTCGGTCCACTCTTGATTTTAACGGCCGCCTCCGCGCGCCGTTTACCTCCGCCATGCATGAAGTCACCTCTGAGCCGGCCGCTGGCGCGGCGGACGGGCAGTTCGTCCAGTTTCCAGGTTCGCCCTTTTCGTTGTACCAGCCATACCCGCCCGCCGGTGATCAGCCCGAGGCCATCGCCAAGCTGGTGGAGGGCGTGCAGGACGGCGAGGTGTTCCAGACCCTGCTGGGGGTGACGGGCTCGGGCAAGACCGTCACCATGGCGAACGTGATCGCCCGCCTGGGACTGCCGGCCATCATCTTCGCGCCCAACAAGACGCTGGCCGCACAGCTGTACAGCGAGTTCCGCGAGTTCTTTCCCAAGAACGCCGTGGAGTACTTCGTGAGCTACTACGACTACTACCAGCCCGAGGCCTATGTGCCTCAGCGCGACCTGTTCATCGAGAAGGACAGCGCCATCAACGAGCACATCGAGCAGATGCGCCTGTCGTGCACCAAGAGCTTGCTGGAGCGGCGCGATGTGGTCATCGTGGCTACGGTGTCGGCCATCTACGGCATTGGCGAGCCCGAGAGCTACCACCGCATGATCATGACGCTGCGCGTGGGTGACCAGCTGAGCCAGCGTGACGCGATCGCGCAGCTGATCCGCATGCAGTACCAGCGCAACGAGCAGGACTTCAGCCGGGGCAAGTTCCGCGTGCGTGGCGACACCATCGATGTGTTCCCTGCCGAGCATTCCGAGCTGGCGGTGCGCATCGAACTGTTCGACGACGAGGTGGAAAGCCTGCAGCTGTTCGACCCGCTCACGGGGCGTATCCAGCAAAAAATCCCGCGCTTCACGGTGTACCCCAGCAGCCATTACGTGACGCCGCGCGACAAGGTGCTCGCGGCCGTGGAGACCATCAAGCAGGAACTGGACGAGCGGCTCAAGTTCTTCGTGGCCGAGGGCAAGTTGGTGGAGGCGCAACGGCTGGAGCAGCGCACGCGCTTCGACCTGGAAATGCTCAGCGAGGTGGGGCATTGCAAGGGCATCGAGAACTACTCGCGCCACCTGGCGGGCACAGCCGAGGGCGAGCCACCGAGCACCCTGACCGACTATTTGCCGCGCGACGCAATCATGTTCCTGGACGAGAGCCACCAGATGATCGGCCAGCTCAACGCCATGTACAACGGCGACCGCCAGCGCAAGACCACGCTGGTGGAATACGGCTTCCGGCTGCCCAGTGCGCTGGATAACCGCCCGCTCAAGTTCGAGGAGTTCGAGCAGCGCATGCGCCAGGTGGTATTTGTATCGGCCACACCGGCCGACTACGAGAAGCAGCACGCTGGCCAGGTGGTCGAGCAGGTGGTGCGTCCCACAGGCCTGGTCGATCCGCTGGTAGAGGTGCGCCCCGCCACCCACCAGGTGGACGATGTGCTGCAGGAAATCCGCCTCCGCTCCGACCTGCACGAGCGCGTGCTCGTGACCACGCTGACCAAGCGCATGGCCGAGCAGCTGACCGACTACCTCACCGACAACGGCGTGAAGGTGCGCTATCTGCACTCCGACGTGGACACCGTGGAGCGCGTGGAGATCATTCGTGACTTGCGCCTGGGCGCTTTTGACGTGCTGGTGGGCATCAACCTGCTGCGCGAGGGTCTGGACATACCCGAGGTGTCACTGGTCGCCATTCTGGATGCGGACAAGGAGGGTTTTTTGCGCTCCGAACGCAGCCTGATCCAGACCATCGGGCGCGCGGCGCGCAACCTGTCGGGCAAGGCGATTCTGTATGCCGACCGGGTGACCGACTCCATGGCGCGGGCCATCGGCGAAACCGAGCGACGCCGCGCGCGGCAGATCGCCTTCAACACCGAGCATGGCATCACGCCGCGCAGCATCGTCAAGCAGGTGCGCGACCTGATCGACGGGGTGTACAGCGAGAAGGCGGGCAAGGACGCCGAGCGTCTGGAGCAAGAGGCAATGCAGCGGGCCAAGGCCGAGGACATGTCGGAAAAAGACATGGCCCGGGAGATCAAGCGCCTGGAAAAACAGATGTTGGAGCACGCGCGCAACCTGGAGTTCGAGCAGGCAGCGCGGGTGCGCGACCAGCTGGCACGCCTCAAGGACATGGCGTTTGGCGCGCACGGAGCTGATAATATCCCTACGTCACGCTAGGGATGAGGGGTTTTTGGAACTTGTCAGATGTAATCGTGACCACAGAGTTTGTTTACCCGACAAAATTAATATGGTTTGTGCTACACTAATGCCACAAAACTACAAGACCTCTCGATGAAGGGCCTGCTGCGGCAGGTACGGGTGGAGACGGTGACCTGGTGGATCTGAACCATTCAGGCGTTTCATGAACCAACAAGCCAGACTAAGGAGCTTGCGATGCGTCTCACAACCAAAGGCCGTTTTGCGGTCACTGCCATGATCGACCTGGCCCTGCGCCAGAACAACGGGCCGGTCACGCTGGCCGCCATCAGCCAGCGTCAGCGGATTTCGCTGTCGTACTTGGAGCAATTGTTTGGCAAACTGCGCCGGCACGAGCTGGTGGAATCCACCCGCGGCCCGGGAGGCGGCTACACGCTGGCGCGCAAGGCCGCCGACATCACCATCGCCGACATCATCGTGTCGGTCGATGAGCCGATTGACGCGACGCAGTGCGGAGGCAAGGAAAACTGCCTTGGAGACTCCGGCCGTTGCATGACGCACGATCTGTGGGCCACACTGAACCAGCGCGTGGTGGAGTTCCTTGATTCCGTCACGCTGCAAAAGCTGGTGGACGAACAGTTGGCCAAGGGCCTGCAGATCGAGGAGAAACCCATGGTCCGTCGCGCCATTTCGACGACGCCGGTGGTTAAACCCATCCGCGTGAATGCACCCAATTCGGTCTTCGCCTTGGGCAACGTATTCGCCAAGTCCTGAAGACCCTGATCGGGACGAGGGCGGCTGCGCACCGAACGGCGTGCGGCGCCTGTTTGCGGCAAGCTATCGACTTACGTACTGCAATTGCCAGCCCGAATACCCACCGAGCCAGCCATGGACATGACCCCGCATTTCCCCATTTATCTTGATTACGGTGCCACCACGCCGGTCGATCCGCGCGTTGTGGACGCAATGATCCCGTGGTTGCGCGAGCATTTCGGCAACCCTGCCTCGCGCAGCCATGCCTGGGGCTGGGAGGCCGAAGAAGCAGTCGAGAAAGCCCGCACCCAGGTGGCAGAACTGATTGGCGCCGACCCGCGCGAAATCGTCTGGACCAGCGGCGCCACCGAATCCAACAATCTGGCCATCAAGGGCGCAGGCCATTTCTACAAGGGCAAGGGCAAGCACCTGATCACGGTGAAGACCGAGCACAAGGCGGTGCTGGACACCATGCGCGAAATGGAGCGCCAGGGTTTCGAGGTCAGCTATCTGGATGTCAAACCCGATGGTCTGCTCGATTTCGAAGTGCTCAAGGCCGCCATCCGCCCCGACACCATCCTGATCAGCGTGATGTTCGTGAACAACGAAATCGGCGTGATTCAGGATATCCCGGCCATTGGCGCCTTGTGCCGGGAGAAGGGCATTATTTTCCATGTGGATGCCGCTCAGGCTACCGGCAAGATCGAGATCGATTTGGCGAGCCTACCCGTCGATCTGATGAGCCTGGCATCGCACAAGAGCTATGGGCCCAAGGGCATTGGCGCGCTGTATGTGCGCCGCAAGCCGCGCGTGCGGTTGGAGGCGCAGATGCACGGCGGTGGTCATGAGCGCGGCATGCGTTCGGGCACGCTGCCCACGCACCAGATCGTGGGTATGGGCGAGGCCTTTCGCATCGCCCGCGAAGAAATGGCCCAGGAACAGGAAAAGGCCCGGCACCTTCAAAAGCGCCTGCTCGACGGCCTGACCGACATGGAGCAGGTCTTCATCAATGGCGACATGCAGCAGCGCGTTCCGCACAACCTGAACATCAGTTTCAACTACGTCGAGGGCGAGTCGCTGATCATGGGCATCAAGGGCTTGGCCGTCTCCTCGGGCTCGGCCTGCACCTCGGCCAGCCTTGAGCCCAGCTATGTGTTACGTGCGCTCGGCCGCAGCGACGAATTGGCGCACAGCAGCCTGCGCATGACCATCGGTCGGTTCACTACCGAGGAAGAGATCGACTACGCCATTGCCACGATCCGCGAAAAGGTGGCCAAGCTACGCGAACTCAGCCCCTTGTGGGAGATGTACAAAGACGGCGTCGATCTGAGCACCATTCAGTGGGCGGCCCACTAAGAAATGAATCAAATTGGCTTCTAGCCCTTGTTTTACAAGGGGAGGCAGCTACTAAAAAAGGAGTAAATCATGGCCTATTCCGACAAAGTCATTGACCACTACGAAAACCCCCGCAATGTCGGTTCCTTCGAAAAGGGTGACGATACGGTGGGCACCGGCATGGTGGGCGCGCCGGCCTGTGGCGATGTGATGAAGCTGCAGATCAAGGTCAACCCCACCACCGGGGTGATCGAGGACGCACGCTTCAAGACCTACGGCTGCGGCTCGGCCATCGCTTCTTCTTCGCTCGTGACCGAATGGGTGAAGGGCAAGACGCTGGATGAAGCGGCTGCGCTTAAAAACAGCGAGATTGCTGAAGAGCTTGCGTTGCCGCCGGTCAAGATCCACTGCTCCATCCTCGCCGAGGACGCCATCAAGGCGGCTGTCAACGACTACAAGACCAAACACGGTAGTGCAGCGACCGTCTGAAATCATGGCAATTACCCTGACCGAAGCGGCAGCCCGGCATGTCAGCCGTTACCTGTCGCGGCGCGGCAAGGGCCTGGGAGTGCGTCTGGGCGTCAAGACCAGTGGTTGCTCGGGCCTGGCCTACAAACTGGAATACGTGGACGAGGCCGAGCCAGAAGACATCGTGTTTGAAAATTACGGCGTCAAGGTGCTCATTGATCCAAAAAGTTTGGCCTATATCGACGGTACCGAGCTCGATTTTGTGCGCGAGGGCCTGAACGAAGGCTTTCGTTTCAGTAATCCGAACGAGCGCGACCGTTGCGGCTGCGGAGAGAGCTTCCGGGTCTGATGCCTTCTGTTCTCCACTTTTCGAAACCGCCATCGCGCACTGTGTTGGCGGTTTTTTGCTGAAATGAACCTTCAATCTGACGATTTCGAACTGTTTGGTGTGCCCCGGCGTTTTGTTCAGGACCGCAGTGAACTGGATGCCCGCTGGAAGGAACTCCAGCGCGAAGCCCATCCCGATCGCCATACCTCCGGTAGCGCCGCAGTACAACGCCAGGCCATGCAGTGGTCCGTTCGCATCAACGAGGGCTACCAGCGCATCAAGGACCCGCTGCGCCGTGCGGCGTACCTGTGCGAGCTGCATGGCGCGCCTGTCCGCGCCGAAGACAACACCGCGATGCCAGGCGAGTTCCTGATGCAGCAGATGGAGTGGCGCGAGGCGCTGGAAGAGGCCGATCAGCTGGCACAGGTGCAGGCCCTGGAGAACGAGGTTCACCAGGCACGGCGTGCGGCCTTGGAGCGTTGTGCTGAACTCATCGATCAACAGCAGGACTTTGCAGGCGCAGCCCGTCAGGTCAGAGCCCTCATGTTCATTGCGCGTTTTGCAATCGATATTGAGCGACGGCTGGAGCAACTGGGACAATAGAGTCCCGAATCACCGCATTTGCGTGCCTTGCTTGTGCAGGCACAGATCCCGACACGACAGGAACCCATGGCGCTGCTGCAGATTTCCGAACCCGGCCAGTCCCCCAACCCCCACCAGCGGCGTATTGCCGTGGGCATCGATCTGGGGACCACGCATTCACTGGTGGCTGCGGTGCGCAATGGCGTTGCCGAGTGTCTTCCCGACGGTGAGGGCCGGGTGCTGCTTCCATCCGTGGTGCGCTACCTGGCTGGCGGTGGTCGCCAGATCGGCCATGACGCTGCTGCCATGCAGCACACCGATGCGCGCAACACCATCGCTTCGGTCAAGCGTTTCATGGGCCGCGGGCTCGCCGACATTGCCCTGCCCGGCAAGCTGCCCTATGACCTGGTAGGCAGTGACGCGGGTGGTGGCATGGTCAGTATCGACACCCTGGGTGGCCTCAAATCGCCGGTCGAAGTGAGCGCCGAGATACTGGTAACGCTGCGCTACCGAGCCGAAGACACTTTCAACGACGACTTGTACGGTGCCGTGATCACCGTACCGGCGTATTTCGACGATGCCCAGCGTCAGGCCACCAAGGATGCAGCACAACTGGCGGGCATTCATCTTTTGCGCCTCATCAACGAGCCGACAGCCGCTGCCATCGCCTATGGCCTGGACAACGCCAGCGAGGGCATTTACGCCGTGTACGACCTGGGCGGTGGAACGTTTGATATTTCCATCCTGCGGCTGACACAGGGCGTCTTCGAGGTGCTGGCCACGGGGGGCGATTCGGCCCTGGGCGGTGATGACTACGACGCGCTGCTCTCCGACTGGGTGCTGGGCCAACTGGGGCTCGAGGCAGAGACGGCCACCGACAAGACCGCTGCGCGCCTGGCCGCACGGGCCTGCAAAGAGGCCTTGACTGCTACAGAAAAAGTAGCTTTTAGCGCCCGACTGGCGGGCGTTGAAGTGCGATTTGACGTGAAACGCAGTGACTTTGATGCGGTCACGGCCGATCTGACGGCCCGCTCCCTGGCGGTGGTACGCCGCACACTGCGTGACGCTCAGCTTGCGCGCGATGACGTGCAGGGCGTTGTCATGGTGGGCGGTTCCACGCGCATGCCGCAGGTGCGGCGGGCAGTAGCCGACTTTTTTGGCCGCGAACCGCTCACCAATTTGAACCCGGACGAAGTGGTGGCGCTGGGAGCCGCCATTCAGGCCAATCAGCTGGCTGGCAACAACATGGCGGGTGACCTGCTGTTGCTGGACGTGATTCCGCTTTCACTGGGCATCGAGACCATGGGTGGCCTGGTCGAGCGCATCGTGGCCCGCAATGAAACCCTACCCACTGCCAAGGCGCAGGACTTCACGACCTACAAAGACGGCCAGACTGCGTTGGCGCTGCATGTGGTGCAGGGGGAGCGTGATCTGGTGCAGGACTGCCGCAGCCTTGCGCGTTTCGAGCTGCGCGGCATTCCGCCCATGGCGGCGGGTGCAGCCCGCATCCGAGTCACTTTCACCGTGGATGCCGACGGGCTGCTGAGCGTAAATGCGCGTGAACAGATCAGCGGTGTGGAGGCGCAGATCGCCGTCAAGCCCAGCTACGGCCTCAGCGACGAGCAGATTGCGCGCATGTTGCAGGAGGGTTTTGCCACTGCGGCTCAGGACATGCAGGCGCGCGCATTGGTCGAAGCGCGTGTGGATGCTGACCGTATGCTGATCGCCACCCAAAGCGCGCTTGACGCCGATGCCGACCTTCTGACCGAGGACGACCGGGCTGCGATTGATGCGCGCATGGAGTCCCTGCGGATCCTGATGTCTACCACTTGCGAGGCCGCAGACCTGGAGGCCGCCACACAGACGCTTGCGCAGGCCACGGAGTTTTTTGCTGCACAGCGCATGAACCGGGGTATCCGCCAGGCACTGGCAGGTAAAGCCGTGCAGACCCTTTGACCCCACACACCCGACCGAGTTATGCCAGTCATCAAGATACTGCCCCACGCCGAGTACTGCCCGCAGGGCGCCGAAATCAATGCGCCTGCCGGCACCTCGATCTGCGAAGCCCTTCTGGAACACCACATCAATATCGAGCATGCCTGCGACATGAGTTGCGCCTGCACCACTTGCCACGTGATCGTGCGCGAAGGCTTCGCTTCCCTCAACGAGGCCGAAGACGAGGAGGAGGATCTGCTGGACCGCGCCTGGGGCCTGGAGCCACAGTCGCGTCTGAGTTGTCAAGCCATCCTGGCAGCCAAGGATGTGACCATTGAAATACCCAAGTACACGATCAACCACGCCAAGGAAAACCACTGATGCGCCAGATTGTTCTGGACACAGAAACCACCGGTCTTTCCGCGGACAGCGGTGACCGGATCATCGAGATTGGCTGCGTGGAGTTGGTTGCGCGCAAACTTACGGGGAACAACCGTCATTACTACCTGAACCCCGGGCGCGACAGCCATGAAGATGCTTTGAAGGTGCACGGCATCAGCAATGAGTTCCTGCGTGACAAGCCCCGGTTTGAGGCGGTGGCAGATGAACTGCTGGACTACCTGCAGGGTGCTGAGATCATCATCCACAATGCGGCCTTCGACGTCAGTTTTCTCAACAAAGAGCTCGAGCTGACCGGTCGTCCGGCATTTCGGACCTTTGTGGCCACGATCACCGACACCCTGGCGATGGCCAAGGAACTGTATCCGGGCAAGCGCAATTCGCTTGATGCCCTGTGCGATCGTCTGGGTGTGGACAACTCCAGCCGCACGCTGCACGGTGCCTTGCTTGACGCCGAGCTGCTTGCGGATGTTTACATCAACCTGACCCGCGGACAGGATCCACTGCTGAGCCTGGATGAGGCGTCCGATAGTTCATCCGGCCCGGTCGTCGCCAGTGTGGATTTGCGCAGTATTGTTTTGCAGGTTTTGCAGGCCAACGATCAGGAACTGAGCGCGCACGAGGAGATCCTGAAACAGATCGACAAGGCCAGTGGAGGCAAAACAATTTGGCGAGCCGTTCAGGCGGGTTGAAAGCTGTGTCATAATTGAGGGCTGTCGCAACGGCATCGGGTGATTAGCTCAGCGGTAGAGCACTGCCTTCACACGGCAGGGGTCACATGTTCGATCCATGTATCACCCACCACGTTGGCCGACAGCATCGCAAGCCCTTATGGGGTGGCGACGGGTGATTAGCTCAGCGGTAGAGCACTGCCTTCACACGGCAGGGGTCACATGTTCGATCCATGTATCACCCACCATTTTCAAATACCCAGCGTTGCTGGGTTTTTTGTTGGGTCCTTAGCTCAGTTGGTAGAGCGGCTCCTTTACACGGAGTAGGTCGGCGGTTCGAGACCGTCAGGACCCACCATTCACTCTTTCTCATCGCTGGCTGTTCCGCGTGTCATCAGCCGACATGGCACGCCACAGGATGTGGAACAGTTCATTGAATTGTCCGGTCAGCGGTTGCTTTTCGCCACGCACGATGTGCATCAGCACCACGCGACCGACGATGCCCATGAACACGTCCAGCAACACCTTGCTGGACACCCGGTCGTTCAGCACGCCGCGTGCCTGGCCGTCCTTGAACACGCCCAGAAAGGCGCTCATCAGCTCCGGGCTCTCGTAAATGCCGATGTTCTTGTGCCGTGACACGGGCACGGCGGTGAACATCAGCAGCATGACGGCGGGGTGTTTGTCCATGTAGTCCAGCGTGACCCAGCAGGTCTTGCGCAGGCGCTCGCGCGCGTCGTCGATGCCCTGCAGGTGGTCGATCATGCGCTCGGCCAGGCGTCCCAGCATGATGTCGAGCATGCTGTACACCAGCGCTTCCTTGCTCCCGAAGTATTTGTAGATGGTCTGCAGCGATACGTTGGCGCTGCGGGCCACGTCGTGCAGGCTCACTTCGTGGAAGTCGCGGCTGGAGAACAGATCCAGCACCGCTTTTTCCACGCGGGCGAGCGTGTCGCTGCGCATGGCAGTCAGGGGTGCCTTGGGGGAGAACTCTGTGGTGCCTGGGCTGGCTTCGGGACGATGGCTTTCCGACATGGTAATTGATATTACCAAATGGTGA
>JANJVG010000194.1 GCA_024710165.1 Burkholderiaceae bacterium | reverse complement strand
GCGATGTGGAGGTGACTTCTTCGTCCCAGGTCAGCATGGTTTTTCCAGTGTTCGGATTATGGAAGCAGCACTGCAAAATGAAAAGCGCCTATGCGTTGTGCCGCGGTGTTTTGTTGCTTGAATACACATGCGAGGCCGCATGTCGGGGCGCCTCGCATGCCGGATCACTGGCAGGCCTCGCACGACGGATCATCGATGGCGCAGAACCGAACATCACTTGCAGGGGCGGTGCTGTCGGTCGCTTCGGCGGGCGTGCCATGCGCTGCCATCGAGCCGTGGGCCGAACCGGAAAAAACGGCGTTGAGCTGGCGTGTGTTCACCGTGCTCATCTCGACATGTGTGGCGCTTTGCGTGCGCAGGTAGTAGGTGGTCTTGAGGCCCCGCACCCAGGCGAGTTTGTAAGTCTCGTCGAGCTTCTTGCCGGAGGCGCCCGCCATGTAGATGTTGAGGCTCTGCGCCTGGTCGATCCACTTCTGGCGCCGCGCCGCAGCCTCGACCAGCCAGCGCGGCTCGACCTCGAACGCCGTGGCGTACAGTGCCTTGGTGTCCTGCGGCACGCGGTCGATGGCGTGCAGCGACCCTTTGAAGTGCTTGAGGTCCATGACCATCACGTCGTCCCACAGGCCCAGGCGCTTGAGGTCCCGCACCAGGTAGTGGTTGATCACGGTGAACTCGCCCGACAGGTTGGACTTGACCGAGAGGTTGCCGAAGCTCGGCTCGATGGAGGCGTCCACGCCGATGATGTTGGAGATGGTGGCCGTGGGTGCGATGGCCACGCAATTCGAGTTGCGCATGCCGTCGCGAGCGATCTTGCCGCGCAGCGCGTCCCAGTCGAGGGTAGCCGAGCGGTCTACCTCCACATACCCGCCGCGCGCCTGGGCCAGCTTGTCGATCGTGTCGTGCGGCAGCAGCCCCTGGTCCCACAGCGAGCCTCGGTAGCTGGAATAGCGGCCACGCTCGGCGGCCAGATCGGTGGAGGCCCAGTAGGCGTAGTAGCAGATGGCCTCCATCGAGCGGTCGGCAAACTCCACGGCTTCCTGCGAGGCGTAGGGAATGCGCAGTTCGTACAGTGCATCCTGGAAAGCCATGAGACCCAGGCCCACCGGGCGGTGGCGCAGGTTGGCGTCGCGCGCCTTCTTCACGGCGTAGTAGTTGATGTCGATGACGTTGTCGAGCATGCGCATCGCGACGGTGACCGTGCGCAGCAGCTTCTCATGGTCGATACCGCCATTTTTCAGGTGCTGGCGCAGGTTGATGGAGCCCAGGTTGCAGACGGCGGTTTCCTGGTCGCTGGTGTTGAGCGTGATCTCGGTGCACAGGTTGCTGGAATGCACCACGCCGGCATGCTGCTGGGGCGATCGCACATTGCAGGCGTCCTTGAACGTGATCCAGGGGTGGCCGGTCTCGAACAGCATGGTCAGCATCTTGCGCCACAGGTCGGTGGCCTGCACGGTCTTGCTGGGGCGAATCTCGCCGCGCCGTGCCTTCTCTTCATAGGCCACGTAGGCCGTTTCGAACGCTGTGCCGAACAGATCGTGCAGGTCGGGTACGTCGGAGGGCGAGAACAGCGTCCACTCGCCTTTTTCCATCACGCGCTTCATGAACAGGTCAGGAATCCAGTTGGCCGTGTTCATGTCGTGCGTGCGTCGGCGGTCGTCGCCGGTGTTCTTGCGCAACTCCAGGAATTCCTCGATGTCGAGGTGCCAGGTTTCCAGGTAGGCGCAGACGGCGCCCTTGCGCTTGCCGCCCTGGTTCACCGCGACGGCGGTGTCGTTGACCACCTTGAGGAAGGGCACCACGCCCTGCGATTCACCGTTCGTACCCTTGATGTGGCTGCCGAGCGCGCGCACACGCGTCCAGTCGTTGCCCAGGCCTCCGGCGTATTTGGACAGCAGGGCGTTTTCCTTGATCGACTCGTAGATGCCGTCGAGCTGGTCGGGCACGGTGGTCAGGTAGCAGCTCGAGAGCTGCGAGCGCAGCGTGCCGCTGTTGAACAGCGTGGGCGTGCTCGACATGAAGTCGAAGGAGGAGAGCACCTCGTAGAACTCGATGGCGCGCGCTTCGCGGTCAATTTCACCCAATGCCAGGCCCATGGCCACGCGCATGAAGAACACCTGCGGCAGCTCGATGCGCGTCTTGCGCACATGCAGGAAGTAGCGGTCGTACAGGGTCTGCAGGCCGAGGTAGTCGAACTGCAGGTCGCGCTCGGCTTTCAGCGCGGCACCCAGGCGTGGCAGGTCGAACTGCAGCAGGCGCTCGTCGAGCAACTGGTTCTCGACGCCCTTGCGGATCGCTTGCGGGAAGTACTCGGCATAGTTTTGCGCCATCTCCGCAGGTGTCACCTCATGCCCCAGCACCTCGTGCGCGATGGTGTGCAGCAGCAGGCGAGCCGTGGCATAGGTGTAGTCAGGGTCTGTCTCGATCAGCGTGCGCGCTGCCAGGATGGACGCCTTGTGCACTTCCTCCAGCGGCACGCCGTCGTAGAGGTTGCGCAGGGTTTCCTGCACGATGGGTTCGGCCGGGACATCGGCGCCCAGGCCGGCGCAGGCCGATGTGATGAGGGCGCGCAGGCTGTCCAGGTCCAGCACCACGCGCTGGCCCGCATCGACCACATGCAGCGCCGGGGTGGGAGGTGCCTGGGTTTCAAGCTGGCGGGCCCGTTCCTGTGCGCGGCGCTCGCGGTAGAGCACATAGGCGCGTGCGACCTCGTGGTGGCTGCCGCGCATCAGGCCCAGTTCGACCTGGTCCTGGACGTCTTCGATGTGGAAGGTGCCGCCAGCCGGGCGCGAGCGCATGAGGGCACGCACCACGGCATTCGTCAGTGCATCCACCGTCTCGCGCACGCTGGCCGACGCGGCACCCTGCGTGCCATGCACGGCCAGAAAGGCCTTCATCAGGGCCACGGCGATCTTTTGCGGCTCGAATGGCACCACGGCACCGTTGCGCCGGATGATCTGGTAGTGCGATAGCTCGGCTGCAGTGGTGGGCTGGGTGATGGGCGCGGTGGGCGCCATGGTGGAGCCCGCGAGGGGCGTGGTGTGGATGTTCGCGGTGGCGTGCATGGCGTCCTCTCGGTGTGGTCGGGAAATCGTGCCGGGCAGGTTGTCAGGGGGCCCGGGTGTCTGAAGGTGCGATTGATGTCAATCAACTGCACACTATAGGTACAGTTGAGTTGCTGTGTCAAACGCTACAGGTAGTGTATCGAGGTGTGCCGCATCGTGCTGGCCGCTGGCCGCTGGCCGCTGGCTGCAGGATGGCGGTCGCGCACAGGGCTGCGCGCCCCTGGAGCGGCGCTCAGAGGTACAGGCGGGCGGCCTCAGGAGGGGGCGTCGAGCGTGGGGGCGCAGGATGCGCCGGCGAAATATCAGCCCTGGATGGGCAGGACCCCGTCCGGAAAGAACCGCGCATCCCAGGCCAGGGCTTGCTGCAGGCGCGGCCAGTCGAACCCCGCACCCGGGTCGGCCTTGCGTCCGGGGGCGATGTGCTCGTGTCCGGCGATGTGGGCGATGGGGTAGCGCCGGGCGAGGTCGGCGCACAGCGCGGCCAGTGCACGGTACTGGCCAGGCTCGAAAGTCTCGCCTTCAAGCCCCTCCAGTTCAATGCCCACGGAGTCGTCGTTGCACTGGCTGCGTCCTCGGTAACTGGAGGCACCCGCATGCCAGGCGCGCTGGTCGCAGTCGACAAACTGCCACAGCGTGCCGTCGCGCTCTATGAAAAAGTGGGCCGATACTTCCAGGCCGCGGATGCTCTGGAAGTAGGGATGGGCATCCCAGTCCAGGCGGTTCATGAACAGGTCTTGCACGGCCTGGCTGCCGTATTCCCCTGGCGGCAGGCTGATGGAATGCACCACGATCAGGTCCACGCAGGCCTGCGCGGGCCGGGGGCCAAAGTTGGGAGATTCCATACGGCGGGCCTTGCCATGCCAGCCCTGCTCCCAGAGGCCGTGGTGCGTGCCGTCAGGGTTCGGCATCGCCATGGGAGTCGTTTTGCGGGACGGTGATGTTCAAGCGCGCAATGCGATAGCGGATCTGTCGCAGGCTGATGCCCAGCCGAACGGCGGTGGCCGTGCGGTTGAAGTGGGTGGCCTGCAGTGCCCGCACCAGAATGTCGCGCTCCTGCTGGTCCAGCCAGGCTTGCAGGTCATGGGGCAAGGCATCGGGATCGTTGGCCGCTGGCACCAGGGCGCTGCGTGTGGCGGGGGTGGGGGTGGTGTGCGCCACGTGGTTGAAGGCGCGATCGGCCGCAGAAGGGCCGGCGGGCTCCACCACCAGTTCGTCGCCGTCGCTCAGGGCCACGGCGCGGTGCAGCAGGTTCTCCAGTTCACGCACATTGCCGGGCAAGGCGTGGGTGGCGATGGCCGCCAGCGCTTCGGGCGTGAGCCGGGGAACGGGGCTGGCGGATTCCTGGGCAATGCGTGCCAGCAGGGCCCGGCACAGGACGGGCAGGTCTTCGCGGCGTTCGCGCAGGGGCGGGATGAAGATCTCGATGACATTGAGCCGGTAGTACAGGTCCTGCCGGAAGCGCCCCGCCTGCACGGCGGCGGCCAGATCGTGGTGTGTGGCGCTGACGATGCGCACAT
>JANJVG010000192.1 GCA_024710165.1 Burkholderiaceae bacterium | reverse complement strand
CAGGCCCACACCGCCCCGGGCGCGCTCGGCGTAGAACGCAGCCATGCGCTGGAAGCCGTCCTTGGCCTCCTCCAGCCCCACGTGCATGGAGCCCATGAGCACGCGGTTCTTGAGGGTGGTGAAGCCCAGGTCCAGGGGCGCAAGCATGTGGGGAAAGGCGGTCATGGCGGTTCCTTGAAAAAGGTTGGCTGGGATAACCCAGATTTCCCATGAGGCGCACCTTCAGTGCTGCTTGGGTGTCAGCGGTGCATTTGCGGCCATTTTTGCCCCTCTTCGTCGCCCATAGCTGCGGCTATGGGCTCCTCAGTCGGATCAAAACTGCCTCGCAACTGCCCTCGCTGCCATCCCAAGCACTAATGGGAAATCTGGGTTCAAACGGTGCACTATGCAACCAGTTGCACAAAAGTGTACGGTCGTTCGCATTTTTATGCAACTGGTTGCATAGTAGGGATCACCCGGATAGACTGCGGTACATGTCCTTGCCGCATGCCGTCCTCACCTCATTGCTGGAAAAATCCACTTCGGGCTACGACCTGGCGCGGCGTTTCGACAAGTCCATCGGCTATTTCTGGCACGCCACGCACCAGCAGATCTACCGCGAGCTGGCACGCATGGAGGCCGCAGGCTGGATCGAATCCAGCTCGGCCCCCGATGCCGGCAAGACGCGTAAGCGGGAATACCGCGTGCTCCCGGCCGGCCGCGCAGAACTGATCCGCTGGGCCAACGAGCCCACGCCTGCGCTCGATCTGCGGGACGAATTCATGGTCAAGCTCCGGGCCGACGCTGCACTGAGCGAGGTGGACCTGCGCCCCGACATCCGGCGCCAGATTGCGCACCACCAGGACAGGCTGGCGCACTACCGCAGCATCGAGGAAAGGGATTTCCTGCAGGGCCGCCCCCTGCCGCGCGAGGCACGCATCCAGCACATGATCCTGAAGAAAGGCATCCTCTACGAAGAGGCATCCATCGGCTGGGCACAGGAAATGCTGGAGATTCTGGCCTGCTGAAGGCCCAAAGAAAAAACCCGCCAGGGTGCGAACACCGTGGCGGGCCGGGCTACGAGTCAGATCGCAGCGGGATCAATACACGTCGTGCTGCGTGTTGTACACGTTGAAGTGACCCGTGGGGGTGATCAGGCGCGGATCCTTGATGACCTTCTTGAGCTTGAGGGTCTTGTCGTCCACCACCACGATCGCGCTCTGCTTGTTCTTGGCAGACCAGACAGAGAACCAGACTTCGTCGCCAGCCTTGTTGTATTCAGGCTGAACCACGCGCTTGGCACCGTCGTCTTTCAGGTCGGCCCACTCGGCGATCGGCAGCGTCTTGAAGCCCTTGTCCAGGTTGTTGATGTCATAGACCACGATCGCCTGGGAGATCTTCGGATCGGGGTTCAGAGGCGCATCAGACCACAGGTTCTTGGACTTGGGGTGGCTCTTGACGAACAGAGCGCCGCCGCCAGGACCCGTCAGCTTGGCCACTTCCTTGAAAGCGTACTGCTTGTTCTTCTTGGGGTCGGTGCCGATCAGGGAGATCGTCTCGTCGCCCAGGTGGCCGGTAGCCCACACGGGACCGAACTTGGGGTGCGTGAAGTTGGCGCCACGGCCGGGGTGGGGGATCTTGCCCACTTCGGTCAGGCCAGCCAGCTTGCCGTCCTTGGTGTCGATCGCAGCAATCTTGTTGCTGTTGTTGGCAGCCACCATGAAGTAGCGCTTGGACGCATCCAGACCGCCGTCATGCAGGAACGGAGCAGAGCCGATTTCGGTGATCTTGAGGGCGTCCAGATTGGAGTAGTCCACCATCAAGGTCTTGCCGGTTTCCTTCACGTTCACGATGAACTCGGGCTTGTAGTGCGAACCCAGGATGGAAGCCACACGGGGCTCGGGATGGTATTCCTGCGTGCCCACGACCATGCCACGGGTGGAGACGATCTTCTTGGGCTCGAGCGTGTCGCCGTCCATGATGGTGAACTGGGGCGGCCAGTAGGCGCCAGCGATCACCAGTTTGTCTTTGTAGCCCTTGGCCTTGGAGGTTTCCACCGAGCGGGCTTCCAGGCCAATGCGCACTTCTGCCACGCTATCGGGTTTTTCCATCCACAGGTCGACCATGTTGATCTTGGCGTCACGGCCAATCACGAACAGGTAGCGGCCCGAAGCCGACATGCGCGAGATGTGCACGGCATAGCCGGTCTTGATGATGTTGATGATTTCCTTGGTGTCGCCATCGATCAGAGCAATCTCACCCGAGTCACGCAGCGTGGTGGAGAAGATGTTCTCGATGTTGTAGCTGTTCATCTTCTTGGTCGGACGGTCCTTGGGAGCGACCGTGACCTTCCAGGTCTTCTTGGTGTCCGCCAGGCTCCACTCGGGTGGGGTGGGAGCGTCGTGCTGGATGTAGCGGGCCATCAGGTCGACGGTGGCTTCGTCCATTTCACCAGAGGTCTGCCAGTTGGGCATGCCGGCGGGCGAGCCGTAGGCAATGAACACCTTCAGGTAGTCGGTGCCCTTCTCCAGGGTGATATCGGGAGTCAGCGGCTTGCCGGTAGCGCCCTTGCGCAGCACACCGTGGCAACCAGCGCAACGCTCGAAGTAGATCTGACGGGCACGGTCGAACTCCGCTTGCGTCATCTTGGGCGCCTTGGGGTTCGTGCTCTGGTACATCGGCACATCGGCCAGAGGGGACGAACCCGCCTGGTAGTTCATCTCAGGCTTGGAGACATCTTTCTTTTCTTGCGCCACGGCGGTCATTGCCAGGGTGGACATTGCCAGGGCCGCAAGGCTCACCAGCGTACGGGTTGTCATGGGAAGACTCCTTATATGCCGCTGCCCGAAACGTAAACCCCTCCTCAGGGATTGCCCGCTGCGGGCTGCGACAACGTGGTCCAGCGGGCGTTCACTTATTATTCCCTCGTTGGGTCAGGGTTTTCTTTGATCAAGGACAAAGTAGAACTCGAAATGACACTTTCTTTTTCGACTTCACGCAACAATCCTATCCCAGACCGATGCTCTTTTTTCTGACACCACCATAACCATGAAACCGTTCGAATCCCTTATGCCGGCTCCAGGCTCGCACCTCCCCCTGAGTGCCCTGTGCGTGGCCGTGGCACTGGCCTGCCTGGACATCGGCACCGCCCACGCACAAACCGGCAGCCCGGCTGCGGCCGCCCATGCGGCACTGCCCGAAGTGGTGGTGAGCGGCTCGCGCCAGGAGCAGGCCGCCGACGATCTGCCGCTGTCGTACGACGTGATCAACGCAAGCACCCTGAGCAACCAGCAAAGCCGCACCCTGCGCGAAGCCCTGCAAGACCTGCCCAATGCCTCCGTCAAGCGTTCGCCCGCCCGTTTTTCCGTGGGTGGCACCACCGCCAGCGCCGGACGCGATGGCAATGTCGGCATCAATATCCGGGGCCTCGGTGGCAACCGGGTGCTGCTGATGACCGACGGCGTGCGCATGCCGCGCAGCTACGCCTACCGTACCACCACTTTCGACCGCGAGTATCTCTCGCTCGAACTGCTCAAGCGGATCGAGGTGGTGCGGGGCCCGGCCTCGGCCCTGTACGGCTCCGACGGCATGGCCGGCCTGGTGAACTTCATCACGCACGAGCCGGCAGACTTTCTGGTGAGCAAGGAGGGCGACGCGCCCAAAACCCTGGGCGGGCGCGTTGCTGCCGGCTGGAGTGGCGATGACAACGGCCACACGCTGGCAGGCACCGTGGCGGGCAAGACCAACGACCGCCTGCAGTGGATGCTGACCGCCACTACCCGCGGCGCCCACGCCGTGGACAATTTGGGCACCAACGACGAGCCCAACACCAACCGCACCCGACCCAACCCGCAGGACGACCGCGACAACGCGGTGCTCGGCAAGATCGTGCTGCGCCCCCATTCCACGCAGCGCCATGTCTTCACATTCGAGCATGTCGAAAAAAAGTCGGATGTCGACCTGCTCTCGAGCCGCAACCCGCTACCCCTGCGAGGCACACCCGCGCAGATTGCCGGTGCCATCGTCGATGAATACTCCTCGCGCTCGATGGAGCGCGACCGCCTCACCTGGGACGCCCGCTTTGGCCTGGGCGCGGACTGGGCAGACCATGTGCGCACCGTCATTGCCTTCCAGGATGCGCAATCACGCCAGGTAGGCACCAGCGTGCGCAACACCCTGCCCCTGCGGGTGCGCGACAACTCCTACGCCGAGCGCACCTGGCAGGCCGGTCTGCAGGCCGACAAGATTCTGCGCAGCGGCGGCTGGGCGCACAAGATCACCTACGGGCTGGACCATGTGCGCAGCGACATCACCAACCTCTACACCGGCCTGGCCCCGCTGCCGCCCGAAGTGTTTCCGCTCAAGCGTTTTCCCGACACGCGCGAGACCACCAGCGCGCTCTACGTGCAGGACGAATCGGTGCATGGCAACTGGAGCCTGACGCCGGGTCTGCGCTATGACCATTTCGCGCTGGACGTCACCAGCCAGGCGGGCTTCTACCCGCCCGCCAAACAGCCGGGGCAGTCGCTCTCTGGTTCGGCGCTCTCGCCCAAAATCGGCGTGCTGTACCGCGCCACGCCCCAGTGGAGCCTGTTCGGCCAGTATTCGGCCGGCTTTCGCGCACCCGACGCGAGCCAGATCAATGGCTACTACGAGAACATGGCCGAGCAGGTCATCATCATCCCCAACCCCGACCTCAAACCCGAGAAAAGCCGGGGCTTTGAAGTGGGCGTGCGCGGCCGGCTGGACCGCCTGAGCCTGGACGTGGCGGCTTTCACCAGCAACTACTCCAACCTCATCATGGACACCGTGCTCATCCGCGGCACGGGCACGGCAGCCGACCCGCGCATCTTCCAGACCATCAACACCGAGCGCGCCCGCATCCACGGCTTTGAGGTCAAGGGCCAGTACGACTGGGGCCGCATGGCGGGCGGGCGCCTGGCCACCCCGTTCTCGTACGGCAAGGCCCGTGGCGTGAACCGCGCCACCGGCATGCCCATCAACTCGGTCGATCCGGCGCAACTGGCACTGGGGCTGAAGTACGACACTGTCGCCTGGGGCCTGCGCCTGGACATGCGCCACCATGCCGCCAAGACCGCCAAGGACATCGACAGCGCGTCGTCCGTCAAGCTGCCCAACACGCAGTTCACCATCCCTTCGGCCACCACGCTGGATGTGTCGATGCAATGGCGCCTGCGCAAGGACCTGCGCCTGAACCTTGCGGTGCACAACCTCACCAACCGCAAATACTGGATCTGGCCTGATGTCTATGGCCTGGCCGCCTCCTCCACCACCAACGACGCCTACACCCAACCCGGGCGCAGCGGGCATGTGTCCTTGGTGATGGATTTCTGACAGGTCAAATATTTTGAATGAAATAGGGCTGAAGCGCTTATCCATAAAGCGCATGTAGCTCTCTTTTCAGGAGCAAAATAGGTCGATGACTCCTGCGGTGCCGGGAGTCGCCACGGGGGTGCGATGCTGCACCAGCGCATCCCCACCAGCTGCCGGGCTGGTGCACCACGGCGCTGGCGCGTATTCTCGGGGCTCCTTCACCACCGCGCTGCCGTCCCATGCTTGACCTGCTTGTTCGCAACGCCACCCTGCCCGATGGCCGCACCCGCATGTCCATCGCCGTCCAGGACGGCCGCATCACCGAAGTGACCGAAGGGCTGGCTGCCCCCGCGCACGAAACGCTCGACGCCCAGGGGCTGCTGCTCAGCCCGCCGTTCGTCGATGCGCATTTCCATCTCGATTCGGCCCTGACCTATGGCCAGCCACGCGTGAACGAAAGCGGCACGCTGCTCGAAGGCATTGCCCTGTGGGGGGAACTCAAGCCCCAACTCACCCACGATGCCATCGTCGAGCGCGCCCTGCGCTACTGCGACGGGGCGGTGGCCCGTGGTTTGCTGGCCATTCGTTCGCATGTGGACACCAGCCACCCCAGCCTGCTGACCGTGCAGGCCCTGCTGGAGGTAAGGCAGCGCGTCGCGCCCTACCTCGATCTGCAGCTGGTGGCCTTCCCGCAGGATGGCTTGCTGCGCGCGCCCGACGGCCTTCGCAACCTGCAACGCGCGCTCGATCTCGGCGTGGACGTGGTCGGCGGCATACCGCACTTCGAGCGCACACAGGCCCAGGGCGCCGAGAGCATCCGCATCCTGTGCGAACTGGCCGCCGCCCAGGGCAAACGGGTGGACATGCACTGCGACGAAAGCGACGACCCGCTGTCACGCCATGTGGAGACCCTGGCCTATGAAACCCAGCGCGTGGGGCTGCAGGGCCGGGTGACGGGCTCGCACCTCACCTCCATGCACAGCATGGACAACTACTACGTCAGCAAGCTCATCCCGCTGATGGCCGAGGCGCAGCTCGGCGTGGTTGCCAACCCGCTGATCAACATCACGCTGCAGGGCCGCCACGACAGCTACCCCCGGCGCCGCGGCATGACCCGCGTGCCCGAGCTGATGGCCGCAGGCCTGACCGTGGCCTTCGGACAGGACTGCGTGATGGACCCCTGGTATGGCCTGGGCAGCGCCGACATGCTGGAGGTGGCGCACATGGGCCTGCACGTGGGCCAGATGACCAGCCAGGCCGCCATGCGCCAGTGCTACGAGGCCGTCACCACCCACCCGGCACGGCTGCTGGGGCTGGAAGCTTATGGGCTGGAGGCAGGCTGCCATGCCGACTTCGTGCTGCTACATGCGCGCGATACCGTCGAGGCGATCCGTCTGCGCGCGGCGCGGCTGGCGGTGTTCCGGCGTGGCAAACAGGTGGCCAGCAGCCCAACGCCCCAGGCCCGCCTCGATCTGCCCGGTCGTCCAGGACACGTGGATTTTCTGGGGGCCTGAGGTGCGAAAAGGCCTGCGTGCCAGCCCCCCCACAGCGCGCACCACTGAAAATCCATACAAAAAATGGCCCTAGCCCTTGCTGCACAATGGCTGATAGCTACTATTTAAGTAGCGCAATTATCCCACAGAAGCCGTATCGGGAGCCTCCTGCAGATACACCTGGTTGCGGCCCAGTTGCTTGGCACGGTACATGGCCTGGTCGGCCCGCTGCAGCACAGCCCCGGACGACTCACCCATCAGGTACGGAGCCACCCCCACGCTCACGGTCAGGGCGATCGGGCCGTGTTCAGCAAGCATCGGCTGACGGACCACCAGGGCGCGCAAACGCTCGGCAACCGCACCGGCGCCCTGCGCATCGGTACCGGGCAGCACGATGGCAAATTCTTCACCGCCCAGGCGCCCCAGCACGTCCTCGTTGCGCAAACACGCGGTGGCCACCCCCACAAAGTGGCGCAGCACATCGTCGCCGCAC
Source organism: Burkholderiaceae bacterium (assembly GCA_024710165.1). Taxonomy (GTDB): domain Bacteria; phylum Pseudomonadota; class Gammaproteobacteria; order Burkholderiales; family Burkholderiaceae_C; genus Simplicispira. Next base: position 4,859 of record JANJVG010000192.1, on the reverse strand, counting down.
TGATGGCCCCAGGTGTCGTTGATGCGCTTGAAGTGGTCGAGATCGATCACCAGCACATGCAGCCCGGTCTGATTCCGCCGGGCCTGGCTGATGGCCTTGTCCAGCAGCGTCAGAAAGGCACGTCGGTTGAAAACGCTGGTGAGCGGGTCCACTTCGGCCAAGTGGCGCAGCGCCGTGGTGGTGAACTCGTTGGTCAGGATCAGGATGCCGAAGGCCATCAGCACCATGGCCACAATGGACTCCAGCACGATGAGCTGGGGCAAGGCCAGAATCAGATCGGCCGCCGGGTCCAGCGCCTGCCCCAGCCCGAACACCAGGGGTCGTAACAGCAAAAACAGCGCGTGGGCCGAGGCCGCAAGCGCCAGCAGATAGCGCGCCGGATAGGTCTGCGGACCACCCCGGGCCAGGGTGCCGGCAGTGAGCAGATAAAACACCGCCGAACCCCAACTGTTCATCAGAAAGCGCACGCCAAACGCCGGTTGCACCACGGTCAGGTAAACCGAGGCAATCACCATCAGCCCGATAGCCCCCGCGCCGTAGCCGTGCCACAGCCGCTCCCGCCCCATGTAGGCTCGCGCGCCCAGCAGACAAAGGTAACCCATGAGCCCCACCAGGCTCTGCGCCAGCAGCACCGCCACTGCCTCGGACATCTGCTCGCGCAGCATCAGGACGAGGCTGAACAGAAAGCCGCACAGGTAAGACAGCGTCCACAGCCGCAGCCCCGGAATCCGGCGATTGAAATGCCACACGGCATACAACACCGTGGTCACCATGGCCATCAGGATGACCGCAAGAATCAGAAGCGTAGGGCTGTGCACGACAGGACAACCATCAAGAAGGGCTCCCAGCCCGCTGCATCAGAGCAATCGGCGGCATGTGGGTGCGCGCCTGACCTGCAGGCCGGCGTTGCAGTCCTTGTCCTGCACCCCGTGGGGCACCGGTGCACCGCGCATTGCTTTGATCCGGTGGACTCGGAATCCACCCCCCGGTGTTTTCGATCATGGTTCAGCCCACCACATGGCATTCGCGGCGCAGCAGCGCCAGGGCATCGTGAAACTGGTAGTCCCGGTCGTTGCACAGCGTGGCTTGCGACTCCTGCACGAAGCTGTTCCAGAGCGTGCAATAGTCGGCCTGGTGCGCCCCGGGGGCGTGGCTGCGGATGAATTCGGTGGCGAGCTGAGGGTGCAGGCCACTCTTGCGAACCTTGCGCACCAGACTGGCGGCGGTTTTTTCGGTCAGCAGGGTTTTCTTGGGCGCCCCGGTGGCCAGGCACAGAAACAGGGTCAGCAACGCATGTTCGTCTTCGTTGCCTTGCGTGGCGCGGGTCCACGTCTTGCTGGCGGGCTGGGGCGGCTCGGCGCCCTCTTCCACGTCCTCATGGCGGCGCAGGTAGTCGTCCACCTCGGCCAGAGGGTCGTCCTGCAGAAAGTAGCGTGCGCGGAAGGTCCCGGTGGGGCGCAACAGCGTGCGCAGCGCCGTGGCGCCATCGAGCAGCCGGGCCACATCGGCCTGCACACTGGCGCAGTGGGCGTGCACGGCATCGCGCAGATCGTCGGGCAGGCCCGGTGGCAGCGCCACCGTGGCGCTGGAGGGCGTTTTCTTCTTGCGCAGGGCCGTGACGCGTTTTTCCAATGCCACGGCATGGGGCCACTCGTGGGCCTGGGGCGCCAGGGCCTGCCACAGCAGGCCCGCACGGATCACGGCCTCGGCATCGGCGCCCGCCTCTTCCAGTGCGTCTTGTTCCAGCTCGTAGTGCCCGGCCAGCCACAGGGCGGCGTCCATCGCCTGGGCGATCTGGCTGCGCCGCGCCAGTTCAGCCCGGTAGTCGGCATGGCTGCGCAGCGACCACTGCGCCAGCTGCGGGGTTTCGGCACCGGCATGGCCTGCCAGGGCAAAGTTGCTGTGCTCGGGCAACGCAATCAGGCGCTTGAGCATGTCCGAACCGCCCTTGGAGCGGGACAGCAGCGAGTGGTCACGCAACGACACGGCTGCCGCATGCAGGTCCCCCCCTGTGGTCTCCAGCAGGTACAGGCTGATGAGGTTGACCATGCGGTCGCGGGCTTTTTCCAGCTCGGGACGCAAAAACTCGCTGCCGAAGTAGCGGGCGATCTGCACGATGCCCTTGGGCGCGTCGGCATTCATCACGGCCAGCCGCGCCGCATCGATGATGCCGTGCTGCACGCCATGGGCCAGGGCCTTGTCGAAGAACGGGCGTGCGTCGTGCAGTTGCAGTGCGGCAGAGGTGGATACCTTCATGTCGTTATCAATGGTTCTCTGATGGCGCAAAGCGACGCTCGCAGCCTTTGAAACGGGCGCGCCAAAGGCCAGCGGCCGTCGCGCAAGGGCCGCCCCGCAGCGCTGGCGGCGTCCCCCTGGAGGGGGAAGACGCGAAGCGGCTCAGGGGGTGCACTAGATTGCCGATTCTTCGTCGGACACGCGCGCGGCCGGCGTGGCCTTGCCCCGGTCGGTGTCGCTGGTTTCAAACTTGCCGTCGTCCTCTTCGGCGGGCTCATCCCCCTCGTCCAGACCCAGATCGAAGGCACGGGCCTTGGCACGCAGCACCAGCAGGGTTTCAATGAACAGGTCGCGGCATTCGTAGCGCAGCAGCCATGCCAGGTGCATCCAGTCACGGTCGGCCACTTCTTCCAGATCGATGCGCGGCTGCACATAGGCCGAGCCCAGAAGCTGGTCTTCAGTCAGCATGGCGCCGTCGTCCTCGGTAGCGTCAAAGTGGCCGGTGCGCGCAAAGGCCTCGACCCGGCTCCACTTCTCGGCGAAATAGTTGGCCAGCGCCTCGCTGCCGCCTTCCAGGTCGCCAATGGCGGTCAGAAACTCCACCGGGTCGGCATCGTCGCGGAAGATCACCGCGTTGACCATGCTGCGCAGGTGCGTGTGGGTGAGGTCCTTGTACTGCTTCTCCAGCACCATGGCACGCGCGAACTGCTCGGGCGTGACGAGCATGTTGACCACCGACGCCTTGGACTCATCGTACTCGCGCATCACGGCCAGAATGTCCTTAGGCGCCAGCTGGTCCAGCACCACCATCAGGGCGCTGTCGCCCTCGGTGTCGGCCAGATCGGCCAGGGCGGCTTCGGCGCCCACGATGTCGCCCGCCGCAATCAGGCTGGTGGTCTGCGTAATCAATGCCAGATGGTTCATGTGTTCAGTCTTTTCGATCAAAGCCGACGTCGGACAGCCAGTTGGCGCTGGCCTCCTCGCGGCTGCGGCTGTCTTGCGGTTCCAGCGCGTCGTCTGCGCTGAGGGCGTCGTAATCGTCGTCGTGCTCGGGGGTTTCTTCGTCATCACCCTCCGCAGCGTCATGGCCCGGCCCGGCGTGCGCGGCCAGACGCGCATGCTGGAGCAGGTATTCCAGCCCCGCTGCCACGGCCATGAAGGTATCGCCCTGCGGCTCGCGCAGCACCGTCTGCGCCAGGCTGTGCGCCCAGGGTTCCAGGGTGATGGCAGCGGCCAGGCTGTCCCACGCGGGCAGGTCTTCGGGCTGCTGGCGCAGCAGATGCTCCAGCACCTTGGGCTGGTGAAAGCGAAAGCCCTGGTGGAACACCACGGCCACCATCTCGGGGCTCAAGTCCATCATCTGCACCAGAAACCCGATTTCTGCACGCTTTTGCTGCAGGCGCTGGCGCAGCACATCGTTGCCTTCGGAGTCCTGTGCCAGGTCATCGAGCTCGGCCAGATAGGCCGAGCGCAGGTCGTCAAAGTAAGGGGATAGATTCACGGATTCAATAGGTTCCGGGTGTAGGCCTGCCAGATTTCCTGTGCGGTGTGCAGCGGGTCGTCGAGCAGATTGCGGCGGCGATTGTCGTCATAGGCCTGGCGGGCGGTTTCGTCCGACAGCACCTCGTAGGCTTTCTGCACGGCCTGAAAGCGGCGTGCGGCGTCGGGGGCGTCGTTGCGGTCCGGGTGGTAGAACGAGGCCTTCTGCCGGAAGGCCTTCTTGATGTCGGCCAGGGTCGCGCTGGCCCCCAGCCCGAGGGCGGCGTAGTGGTCCGTCATGCGGCGGCGGGGTCCAGCAAAAGATTAACCGGCCAGGGCCACGAACATGTTCTGCACGTCGTCGTTGGCGTCGATGGCCGCCAGGAAAGCCTCCACCTCTTCCAGTTGCTCGGCGCTCAGGCTGGCGGGATCCACCGGGTTCTTGGGCTTGTAGCCCAGCTTGGCGGAGAGCACGGTAAACCCGTGCGCCGGCAAGGCACGGCTGACCAGATCCAGGTCGGCCGCTGCGGTGATGAACAGGGTGCTGCCCTCCTCTTCGCCCGGCTCGAAATCCTGCGCGCCCGCTTCTATGGCAGCTTCCTCGGGGTCGGCCCCGGCAACGGCGGGCTCGGCTTCGATCATGCCGACATGGTCAAAGTCCCAGGCCACCGAGCCCGAGGTGCCCAGTTGCCCCTTGCGGAACAGCACGCGCATTTCAGGGGCCGTGCGCTTGACGTTGTCGGTCAGGCACTCCACCATCACCGCCACCTGGTGCGGGGCAAAGCCTTCGTAGATGACATGCTCGTAGTGCACCGCCTCGCCGCCAATACCCGCGCCCTTCTTGATGGCACGTTCCAGCGTGTCCTTGGGCATGGACACTTTGCGCGCCTGCTCCACCACCAGGCGCAAACGCGCATTGCTGGATGGGTCGGCGCCACTACGGGCTGCCACCTGAATTTCCTTGACCAGTTTGCCAAACAGCTTGCCCTTGGCGTCGGCCACCTGTGCCTTGCCTTTTGCTTTCCACTGCGCGCCCATTGTGCGTGTTCCTTGTTGTTGCGGCGCTCCCAGGCGCCGGGCTGTATTGTGAGCGGCGGTGCGCGACGCGCGCGCATCACCGCAGAGGGCTAGGTTATACACCTGCC
>JANJVG010000189.1 GCA_024710165.1 Burkholderiaceae bacterium | reverse complement strand
AACACCAAGAACACCAAGCAGACGTTTCGACTGGCGGTGGCCCGCAAGCGACGACACTGGTTTCAGGGCTTGTGGGCCAATGCGGGCGAGCCCGTGAGGCTGATGCCTACACCGTCAAATCTCTAATGGACAATCTCGGTTGAATGTGACCATGGATTTTTGCCTTGAAACGATATAAACAATATGAATTGTTTGATCTCTCAGGGCAAGTCTGCCACGAGGTCCCATGGTGTGCGCTGCCAGGCCAACATTTCCTCGCGCAGCAGGTGGGCTGATTGCGGATAGCTGGAGGCCCATCCTGCGCGTGTTTTCAGCGCAAACTGATTTCCGTTGAGCGACAGCGACAGACCTTCCAGGTCGGGATCGCGGCGTGCATGACACAGTGCTACCGCCAGTCGCAGGCACATGAGTTGTAACGCAAAGCTTGGCTCGGTGAGGTCCGTTTCAAGTTTGCGAACCTTTCCACGATGACCCAGCACGAGGGAGCCTAATCGGTGCAGCTCGTGTTGGGCAAATCCTGCTACGTCCGTGTTTTCGAGAATGTAGGCTCCGTGCCGGTGGTAATCGCTATGGGAAATGCGACACCCGATCTCGTGCAACTGGGCGGCCCAGTTCAGTTTGCGCAGCGCAGTGCCCGTCGGTGAGGGAGTTACCTGCTGGAACAAGGCGCAAGCGATTCGTGACACGCGCTCGGCATGGATAGGGTCGACCGCAAAGCTCTGCACCAACCCCTGCACGGTGGTTGTGCGCAGGTCAGTTTCGGGTTGCTCCCTGTCGAGGAGGTCGTACAGGGCGCCCTGGCGCAAAGCGCCTTGGGCAACTCGCATTTCATCAATCCCGAGCAGGTCAAAGAGGGCACGCAGCACACTCAAACCACCACCAATCACGGCACGACGGTCTTCCTTGAGTCCTTCGAGCCTAATTTTGTCGACACTTTGGGCGCGTAGCAGCCGTTCGCTCAGCCAGTCCAGCCCGGCACGCGAAATCATGCCCTCAGGATAACCAGCCGCTGCCACCATGTCGCCCACGGCACCAATGGTGCCCGACGAACCATAGGCCACCTCCCAGGTGTCAGGCCGGTAGGTCACCAGGGCTTCGTCGAGGACGGCCTTTGCGGCAATTTCTGCAGCCGCAAAGGCCTGTTGGGTGAATTGCCCATCTGCGAAATACCGGCTCGACCAGGCAACGCTTCCCACCCGGAAGGAGGCCACAGCCTGCGGGGTAAACTGCTCGCCCAGAATCAGTTCGGTGGAGCGCCCGCCGATGTCCACCACCAACCGGCGTTCATTGGACTGCGGCAGCAAATGGGCGACTCCCTGATAGATCAGTCGCGCCTCTTCCAGGCCCGACACCACATCAATGGGGTGACCCAGTACCTCGCAGCCCCGTTGCAGAAATTCTTCGCGGTTTCGTGCCTCTCGCAGTGTCTGCGTGGCAACGGCACGCACCCGGGCGCGCGGAAAGTCTGCCAGTCGTTCCGCAAAGCGTGCAAGGCAGTCCCAACCGCGTTGCATGGCCTCGAAACTCAGGTTGTGTTCGCGGTCCAGCCCGTTGCCTTGGCGCACGGTTTCCTTGAGGTATTCGACACGCTGGATGTGTCCGTGGGCGTAGCGGCCGATTTCCAGGCGGAAGCTGTTGGAGCCTAAATCAACTGCAGCGAGAAGGGTGCCGTTTTGCATGGAATTTTTGGAGAAGCTTCGTGCGGCATCGTACCGCGAGCATCTGGATGTGGCCCTGTGTCCAGTTTCCGAAAGGGAGAGTTGTGCATTGGCACCTGCAGCCTGCGCAAATCGGGAATTGTCCGCTGCAAATCCGTCAGCTCCGGGTCTCGCCGGAGTCAATTTGCGCTTTGGATGCCTCAAGCCCGACAAACTACCCGCATTGGGAATGTGATCCGAGTAGATGACAAAAGAATGACGGCGCCGTAGGTGTGGATTGTTTCTGGCGCAAGGTCAGGTGGCAGATGATTTGTCACGGAACCGTCATCTGAGGCCCCTAAAGTAAGTGCTGTTCCTGACAACCCTAGCCGAAAGGTATCGAATGAAACGCACATTTCTCAAAACCGTTGCTGTAGCACTGGTCTCCATGGCTGTCGGCACCTCCTTTGCGGCAGACATTACTGGCGCTGGCGCTACGTTTCCCTTCCCCATGTATGCCAAGTGGGCGGAAGCTTACAAGAAGGAAACGGGTGTTGGCTTGAACTACCAGTCCATTGGTTCTTCCGGGGGCATTCGCCAGATCCGCGCCAAGACAGTGGCTTTTGGTGCATCGGATGCGCCTGTTCCGGGTGCGGACCTCGAAAAAGACGGCATGGTCCAGTTTCCGGCCATCATTGGCGGAACGGTGCCTGTGATCAATCTGGAAGGCTTCAAGCCCGGCGAGTTGCGTGTGACCGGCCCGGTGCTGGCCGAGATGTTTCTGGGCAAGATCAGCAAGTGGAACGATTCCAAGCTGTCCGCTCTGAATCCCGGCAAGACGCTGCCTGACCAGAACATCACGGTCGTGCACCGTGCCGACGGTTCCGGAACCACCTTCAACTGGACCGATTATCTTTCCGCAGTGAGCAAAGAATGGGCTGATTCGGTAGGTAAGGGTGCCGCAGTCAAGTGGCCTGCCCCCTCTTCGGTCGGTGGCAAGGGCAACGAGGGCGTCGCCGCCAACGTGACGCGTATCAAGGGAGCTGTGGGCTACGTCGAGTACGCCTATGTCAAGAAGAACAACATGAACTTTCTGCAGTTGCAGAACGCTGATGGCAAGTTCGTGAGCCCCGATGACAAGACCTTTGCCTCGGCTGCCGCCGGAGCCGATTGGTTCAGTGTGCCGGGAATGGGTGTATCCATGGTCAACGCCAAGGGCGCCGACAGCTGGCCTGTGAGTACGGCATCGTTCATCCTGATGTACAAAGACCCTGCCGACAAGGCCCAGTCAGCCGAAGTGCTGAAGTTCTTTGACTGGGCCTTCAAGAACGGCAAGGGCATGGCCGCTGAACTCGACTATGTTCCCCTGCCCGACAGTCTGACCGCCGATATCCGCTCCAAAGTCTGGTCGCAAATCAAGAAATAAGTCAGTCTGCCCCAAAATAGCACCCATCGGTTGGCTGGTCTGGCCGGTGGGTGCTGGTTTGTGGTGTCTCCAGAAGCCAGATGGGAGTCAACATGAGCGTGGGAACCACCATGAGTTCGCAACCCGTGTCCGCCAAAGCGGACGTCCCTACCAGGTCCATGGTGTCGATTGCCAAGCGGCAGCGGCTTCAGGATATATTTTTCCATCGGCTGACCCAGAGCCTCTCCTTGTTGGTGTTGGCAGCGCTCCTGGGCATCATCGTTTCGTTGTTCGTTTACGCATGGCCGGCTTTCCACAAATTCGGTGTCCAGTTCATCTGGCGTGTGGAGTGGGACATCATCAATGAAGAATTTGGAGCCGCGATCGCCATCGTCGGAACCTTGGCCAGTGCGGCTATCGCACTGTTGATTGCGGTGCCACTGGCCTTTGGCGTCGCCCTGTTTCTCACTGAAACCTGCCCTGTCTGGCTGCGGCGCCCGCTGGGCACCGCTGTGGAGTTGCTCGCTGCGGTGCCGTCCATCATCTATGGCATGTTTGGGCTGTTTGTGTTCGCACCTTTGTTTGCCGATTATTTCCAGGTGCCGGTACAGAATCTGCTGGGTTCGATGCCGTTGGTGGGTTTTTTGTTTGGCGGCAGTACCAACGGTTTTGGCATCCTGGCCGCAGGTATCGTGCTGGCCTTCATGGTGCTGCCTTTTGTGGCCGCTGTGATGCGTGATGTTTTCGAGATTGTTCCACCTATTCTTCGTGAGTCTGCCTACGGACTGGGTTGCACCACGTGGGAGGTGGTGCGTCGTGTGGTGTTGCCTTACACCCAGAAGGGCGTCATCGGGGGCATCATGCTGGGGCTGGGGCGGGCGCTGGGTGAGACCATGGCGGTGACCTTCGTGATCGGCAATGCCAACCGGATGCCAACCTCTTTGTTCTCGCCGGGGACGTCGATCGCTTCCACCTTGGCCAACGAGTTCGGCGAGGCAGCAGATTTTCACCTCTCCACGTTGTTTGCTCTGGGCTTCCTGCTTTTTGTGATCACCTTCTTGGTGCTCTCGGGTGCCAAGATTCTGATGTTGCGTGCCGAGAAGGCCAAGGGCCTTTGAGCCGACTTCGCCTCTTTACGCTGCTCCTGAACCCCTTCTAGGACTTGCCCCATGGAATTCAATCAACAACTGTACAAAAAGCGCCAGCGTGCCAACGCCGTTGGCCTGACGATGTCGCTCAGCGCGATGGTGCTGGGCCTGTTTGTTCTGCTCTGGATTCTGAGTGTTCTTCTGACCAATGGCTTTGCAGCGCTGGATTGGAATTTGTTTACCCAGTCCACCCCTGCACCGGGCTCCGAGGGCGGCGGGTTGGCCAACGCCATTGTAGGCAGCCTCATGATGGTGGGGTTCACTGTTCTGGTATCGACCCCCGTAGGTGTGCTGGCGGGTGTGTACCTCGCCGAGTATGGTGACCAAAGCAAGACAGCAGAGCTCACCCGATTTGTGACCGACATCATGCTGTCAGCCCCTTCCATTGTGTTGGGCCTGTTTGTCTACGCCATCGCGGTGGCTACGGTGGGCAACTTTTCGGGGTGGGCTGGTAGCCTGGCGCTGTCGCTGATTGCGGTGCCTGTGGTGGTGCGCACCACAGAAAACATGCTCCGGCTGGTTCCCGGAAGCCTGCGCGAGGCCGCATTTGCGCTGGGCGCTCCGCGTTGGAAGGTTTCCACCATGGTCACCTTGCGCGCTGCCCGCAGCGGTGTGATGACGGGGCTGCTCTTGGCCGTGGCACGCATCAGCGGTGAAACGGCGCCTCTGTTGTTCACCGCGCTCAACAACCAGTTTTTCAGCACCAACATGGGGGCGCCGATGGCGAATCTGCCCGTGGTGATTTTCCAGTTTGCCTTGAGTCCTTACGACAACTGGGTGCGTCTCGCCTGGGGTGGTGCGCTGCTGATCACGCTGTCGGTACTGGTGCTCAATGTGGTGGCACGGGTGTTCATGCGCGAAAAAAACCGCGTTTGAGGCTCGCCTGAAACACCTTTTCCAGACATGACTGTCTCCATTTTCAGGATTTGACAATGATCGCCACTGCTACCTCCGCAGCCTCCGTCGCCAAAAATGCCCTGGAGTTGCGCAATCTGAGTTTCTTTTACGGCAAGTTCCAGGGTTTGCGCAATGTGAGCCTGGACATTGCCGAACACAAGGTCACCGCCTTCATCGGACCGTCGGGTTGTGGCAAATCGACCTTGCTGCGTACGCTCAACCGCATGTACAGCCTGTATCCGGGGCAGCGTGCCGAAGGCACCATCAACTTTTACGGCCAAAACATTCTGGACGCCAAGCAGGACATCAACCTGCTGCGTGCGCGCATCGGTATGGTGTTTCAAAAACCCACACCTTTCCCCATGTCCATCTACGACAACATTGCCTTTGGTGTGAAGCTTTACGAGACCCTGAGCAAGAGCGAAATGGACGATCGCGTGGAGTGGGCGCTGTCCAAAGCCGCACTATGGAAAGAAGTGAAGGACAAACTCTCCCAGAGCGGACTCTCCCTTTCGGGTGGCCAGCAGCAGCGCCTGTGCATCGCGCGCAGTGTGGCTGTCAAGCCCTCGGTGTTGTTGCTGGATGAGCCGACATCGGCCCTTGACCCGCTGTCCACGGCCAAGATCGAAGAGTTGATCGATGAGTTGAAACACGACTACACCATCGCCATCGTGACCCACAACATGCAACAGGCCGCCCGCTGCAGCGACTACACCGCCTACATGTACCTGGGGGAAATGATCGAGTTTGGAGCCACTGAAGAGATTTTCTTCAAGCCCGTGCGCAAGGAAACTGAAGACTACATTACTGGCCGATTTGGCTAAGGAGATAGCAGGTGCCCGATAAACATCTTTCGTCGCAGTTCGACAGTGAACTCAATAGTGTTTCCGCACGCGTCATGGAAATGGGTGGGCTGGTGGAATCCCAGATTCGCCAGGCGGTTTACGCGCTTTCCCAGTTCAGCCTGGAGGCAGTGCAAACCGTTCTCTCGATAGAGACACGAGTCAATGCGATGGAGGTCGAGATTGATCAGGATCTCTCTTCAATCATCGCGCGTCGTCAGCCCACGGCGCGCGACTTGCGCCTGCTGCTGGCGTTCTCCAAGGCCACGGCCAACCTGGAACGTATGGGCGATGAGGCCAGTCGCATGGCGCGCATGGTGCGCTCCATCATTGAGGGTGGTGCGCCGCGCTCATTGCCATCCAACGACCTGCGGGTGGCTGCCGATCTGGCTTCCGGGCAGTTGCGCAAAGCGCTGGACGCTTTTGCACGCATGGACACCAAGATGGCAGTGGCCATTCTGAAAGAGGATGACCTGATTGACAGGGAGTTCGATGGTTTTGTGCGCAAGCTGATCACCTACATGATGGAAGACCCGCGCACCATCACGCCCAGTCTGGATTTGCTGTTCCTGGCCAAAGCCATCGAGCGCATCGGAGATCACTCCAAGAATATCGCCGAACTCATCATTTACCTGGTCAAGGGCATGGATGTGCGTCATACCGCCCTGGATGAGATCGAATCGATCGTGCTGTAAGGTTCTGAAATCGACATGAGAAAACTACCCCGCGTCCTGATTGTGGAGGATGAGTCGGCCATTGCCGAACTGATCGCCGTGAACCTGCGTCACAACGGTTTCCAGCCGTTCTGGGCAGAGGACGGTGAGTCGGCACAGCGTGAGCTCGATGCGGTGTTGCCCGACGTGATTCTGCTCGACTGGATGCTCCCGGGTCAGAGCGGCCTGCAACTCGCGCGCAAATGGCGCGCTGACAGCCGCACCAAAACAGTCCCCATCCTGATGCTGACAGCGCGAGGCGACGAGCCTGACAAGGTCGCGGGTCTGGATGCCGGTGCTGATGATTACATCACCAAGCCCTTTTCCACTCAGGAATTGCTGGCCCGCATTCGCGCCGTGCTGCGCCGTCGTGCTCCCGAGCAGGTGACAGACAGCGTCACCATTTGCGACCTGGCGCTCGATGCAGGCACGCACCGCGTGTCATTCCAGGGGCAGCCCTTGAAGATCGGGCCCACCGAATTCAAGCTGCTGCACTTTTTCATGAAGCATCCTGAGCGCGTGCACAGTCGTTCTCAGTTGCTCGACAAGGTCTGGGGCGATCATGTGTTCATTGAAGAACGCACGGTGGATGTGCACGTCAAACGTCTGCGTGAGGCTCTGGGAGGCGCAGGCATCATGGTGGAGACGGTGCGCGGCGCTGGTTATCGGCTCACGGCCCAGCCACAGGTGCCGTTGCGGGCCTGAAGGGCCCACAACCGCGTAACGCATGTTTTTGCGTTTTTCTTTTTTTCTTGCCTTGCAACTGGTTGGTGGTGTGCTGGGATGGTGGCAGGGCGGTTCCTGGGGCGCGGCTGTTGGAGCCGGGCTGGCTGCATGGATCTGGTTTTTCGGTGACACAGTACGCGGAGTGCGCATGCTGCGATGGCTGAAGCAGGGCGACATGACCAAGTCGCCCGCCATGCTGGGCATGTGGGGTGAGGCTGTTGAGCGCGCGCACCGACTTGTGCGTAAACAGGAGGCCCTGGCCGAGGAAAGCCGGCACCAGTTGGAGGAAATTCTGGCGGCCTTGCAGGCTTCGCCCAGTGGCGTGGTGCTGCTGGATTCTCAGGGACGCATCGAATGGTGCAATGAGACGGCTGTGGCGCATTTCGGGTTTGATGCCGAGCGTGATGCGATGCAGTCCATTCGGTATCTGGTTCGCGACCCCGAGTTCAGTGCTTACTACACCGCTCAAGACTACTCGTCGGGTGTTGTGCTGGAAGGGCGGGCCAGCACATCGTCGCGGCCCGTGCGCATTTCGGTGCAACTGCACCCCTATGGCGACGGCCGAAGCTTGTTGCTTTCGCGCGATGTTACGGCGCTGGAGCAAGCCGAGGCGATGCGGCGCGACTTTGTGGCCAACGTGTCCCATGAGATTCGTACGCCCTTGACGGTGTTGATGGGCTTTGTTGAAACATTGCAGACGCTGTCGCTCAACGCCCAGGAACGTGCGCGTTACCTCGATATGATGGCGCAGCAGGCAGCCCGTATGCAAAATGTGGTGCAGGATCTGCTGACGCTCTCACGGCTGGAAGGCAGTCCGTCGCCGGGGCTGAGGGAGTGGACGCCGGTCAGTGGCCTGCTGCAGCACTGTGAGGGGGAAGGACGTGCGCTGTCGACCCTGCTCACTCGCCAACACGCGCGTACCCATGACTGGGAGTTTCCGTCGCCGTCCGCCCTGGCGGCGGCGGGCGAGATTTCGGGGTCTGTGACCGAACTGCAAAGTGCCCTGTCCAACCTGATCAGCAACGCCGTGCGCTACACCCCGGCGGGGGGGCGGATCGTGGTACGTTGGCAGCCGCAGGCTGATGGTGCCGCTGTGTTCTCGGTATCGGATACCGGCCCTGGGATCGCTCCTGAGCATATTCCCCGTCTGACAGAACGCTTTTACCGTGTGGACCGTAGCCGGTCGCGAGAGACGGGTGGAACAGGCCTGGGCCTGGCTATTGTCAAACATGTGCTTCAACGCCATGGGGCGACGCTGGAAGTCGAGAGCACCCCGGGAAAAGGGTCCACCTTTCAGGTGCGTTTCCCGGCAGGCCGATTGCGGCACCCGGCCCCGGCAGCAGAGGTCAATGCTTGAACGTTGCGTTCTGGAGGGCGCGTGCCAGTATCCAGGAAAAGACGGCAGCGGTCAGGGACAGGGCCGCAGCACTGGCAGCCCAGAAGGGGGTGGGAGATTGCAGTGGCGCCAGGCCCCCGATACCCTGGTAAGCCATCCAGTAGCCTCCACCCAGTCCCAGTCCCCAGAGCAGGCAGCCGTAAACCAGCAAGGGTGCGAGGGTGATGTGATAGCAACGCAGCACGAAGATGCACAGGGTTTGCACAGCATCCACCAAGTGGTAAGCAGCAACCCAAGCCAGCAGCCCGGCGGTGAGCCTGATCAGTGGTGGATCGCTGGAATAAAGGGACGCAATGGTCTCTTTTGCTATAAACAATATAGCTGATAGTGCAACACTGACAAGGGCTGCAACCCTAAAACCTATAAAAACGGTCTGCGTGGCCCGTTTTTCGTCGTTGGCACCGCGCCAATAACTTACCCGGGCGCTGGTGGCAATTGCGAACGACAGCGGCACCATGTAGAGCACGGCTGCCATGGTGGCGGCAATCTGGTGGCCTGCTGCTGCCAGTGTGCCTTGGCGTGCAATGAAAAGGGCCATCAGGGTGAAGGAGGTGACTTCCACGGTGATGGCCAGCGCTGCGGGCACCCCCAGTCGGACAAATTGGCGTATTTGCTGGCGGTCGGGCCGTTCCATGCGGTGCCATAACTGCAGGGGTGTGTACAGGGCCTGCGTGCGAAGCAACCACCCTGCCAGGCCAAACTGGAGGTAATTGACTACCAGGGTGGCCCAGGCGCAACCCACCACACCTTGGGCGGGCAGGCCTGCGCCACCAAAGGTGAACCAGACCGACAGAGGAATCTTGACGAACAGCGCGGAGATCTGCAACCACGTCACCCATTGTGGTTGCCCCAGTGCCTGGCTCAACGTGCTGTACATGCGAAACAACAGTGCAGGTGGCAATGCCAGTGCGAGCACGCCCAGGTAGTCCACCACTGGGGCCCGCAGGTCGGCAGGCACGTCGGTCCATTCGAGTACGACGTGCGGGTTCTGCAAGGCGGCCATGCCCAGTATCGAAGTCAAGGCGCACAGGTAGAGAGCTTGGCGCAGCGACCGTCCGATGCCCGCCCAGTCCTGGCGACCCCGCAATTCGGCCCACACTGGAAGCAGCGCCTGCAGCATTCCCATCAAAGCCACATAAACGCTGATGAAGATGGCAGAACCCACCGACAGGGCTGCCAGCGATGCCTCGGCATGCCGACCAGCGACAAGGGTGTCCGTCACGCCATAGGCCATGACGGCCAGCTGCCCGGCCAGAACCGTCAGTGCGTGGCGCGTGATGGTGGACCGTTCGGGCATTCAGGGTGTGTTGCGGCGATAGAGCGCCAGAATGTCGTCTTTTTCCGTGGGACGCCCATGCATGGCCTGCAAGGTCCATGCGCCCAGGTCTGGCCCTGGCTCAGTCGAATACGCGGTATTGCGCGCTGGCGCCACCACCAACCAATCACAAAAGGCCGGTACCGAGAGGGGCATCAGCCGTAAGCGACCATGGTATTGCAGTGCAGCTACTTGTCCGCGGTCAAGCCCATGCATGTGCATGCAGGTGGGAGAGCCAGCAGCGGACATGATGGCGTTTACCTGGGGTGCGTCGCTGCGTGCGTAATTCAGCATGGGAAGCCAGAGCGTCGATAGCAGCAGCCAGCTCAGCGTTGCGCCCGATGCAGGAAGCACCAGGCTTTTCCATATGGCTTTGCGGTGGCGTCCGGCACGCCACCAGACCAAGGCACACCAGGCAGCGCTGGCCAGCAATGCGATCAGCAGCATCAGACCGGAAAACTCGGGTTCAAACCCGCGTGCCAGTTTGGCAACGTTGGCTGCAGGTTTCGCAGGGACCCCCGTTTGCGTCGAAATCCAGATGACCCAGATGGCAATCGCAGAAATGGAAAAAAACAGAAGCGTGAACCAGTCGATCAGCGCAGCCATGCTGCGGCGAAGCGTGGGAAGGGCGAAGGCTGCCAGTGCAGCCAGAGCCGGAAGCCCCAGTAGCAAGGCGCGGTCCGATGGCTGTGTGCTGACGGTGGTTGCCAGCGACACCAGCACAAACCATAACGGCAGCATCAAATGGCGATGCAATTGCCGGTTCAGAATCTGCCAGCGCCAGCGCCAGGTGGTCCAGAGAGCCAGGGGCCATGCGGGCCAGGTGAACCACAGCAGCAGACGCGCCAGGCTGGTCCACTCCTTGCCGGTGTCCTGAGGCCAGACCAGGCGCCAGCGCCAGAGTCCGAGTTGCCAGGCCAATACGGCCGCCAGTACTGACACCACGGCTACCTGCAGGGCAAAGGTGTGGGCCTGTGGGCGGTCTGCCGTTGCCTGTGTGGGGCAACACAGGCACATTGCTGCGCCGCCTATTCCGTAAAGCATGGCTAAGGCCGGCGCTCCGCTCAGTACCAGCCCGCCCAGCCCCAACACCAAGGCTGAACCTGTCAGGCCCTGCTTTTGTGGAGAGGCCGCCAGCGCATAAAACACCAGAGCGGTGCAACACAGCTGGGTCAGGTAGGAGGTGGTTTCGTGGGAGGGCTGGGCCAGACCGAGACACGCCATCAGGGCAAGCAACCCGCCATCGGCCATGGCACGTGCGTAGTCTTCGGGTTGGGCTTCGCCTCCAAAAGCAAAGGCAACCGGTTGTGCACCCGGGCTGCGTGCCAGGTGGTAGATGGCGTGCCAGGTTGCCAGCAAGGTCAGTCCCAGAATCAGGACAAAAGGCAGCCGCGCGGCATTCTCCAGAGAGAGAAGGGGCGACGCCAGCTGCATGGACCAGGCGCCTATCCAGTAGGGCAGAAGACCCTCCGTTTCCGGCGGCATTCCCCCCAGGAGTGGAGAGAGCCAAGGGGTGTGGCCCTGCGAGAGTTCCAGCATGTAGCCAAAGGCGGTCATGTCGGCACCGCGCCAGGGATCTCGACCAAGGAAGCCTGGAACAAGATAGGCGAAACACAGCAGCCACAGCGCCCAGCGGGGCAGGCGGCGTACAGCGCTCTGGGAAACGATGGCAGGTGTTGGTTGCTTCACACAGCAGCAAAAAAGGGGTGTCGCCGAGAATAAACGCAAATAAAAAGGCAGCTCGGTTGCCCGGGCTGCCTTGTTGCGAAGAGACGCTGGGTTACTTGGCAGCGGTTTTGCCGAAGCGGTTGCGGAACTTCTCCACGCGGCCGCCCATGTTGTCCACCGACTTCTGCGTGCCCGTGTAGAAGGGATGCGACTCGCTGGTGGTATCCAGTTTGAACAGGGGCAGTTCGCGGCCGTCTTCCATCTTGATCATTTCCTTGGCGTTCACACACGAGCGCGTGACGAACTTGAAGCCGTTGGACATGTCCTGGAAGCAAACTTCGCGGTAGTTGGGGTGAATGCCTTCTTTCATGGCGAATCCTTGTGGTGTGTATCAACTGCGGCAGCCACTGCAACACCTATTTGCCACAGCACTTTTCGCGAAAAGCTTTAGATTATCGCACGAATGGGCCAGTTACCCGCCACGGCGCATGGCATCGAAGAAATCCACGTTGGTCTTGGTTTCCTTCATTTTCTTGATCATCAGCTCCATCGACTCGATCTCGTCCATGTTGTACATGAACTGACGCAGGATGCGCGTCTTCTGCAGGATCTCGGGTGCCAGCAGCAGTTCTTCGCGGCGCGTTCCGCTCTTGTTGAGTTCGATGGCGGGGAACACGCGCTTTTCGTACAGGCGACGGTTCAGGTGGATTTCGCAGTTGCCAGTGCCCTTGAATTCTTCAAAGATCACTTCGTCCATGCGGCTGCCGGTATCGACCAGCGCCGTGGCGATGATGGTGAGCGAACCGCCTTCTTCGACCTTGCGGGCCGCGCCAAAGAAGCGCTTGGGGCGCTGCAGTGCCGCAGCGTCCACACCGCCCGACAGCACCTTGCCGCTGGACGGCACCACGTTGTTGTAGGCGCGGGCCAGGCGGGTGATGGAGTCGAGCAGGATCACCACGTCCTTCTTCAATTCGACCAGGCGCTTGGCGCGCTCGATCACCATTTCGGCTACGTGCACGTGGCGGGCTGCAGGCTCGTCGAAGGTGGAGGCAATGATTTCGCCCTTCACCGTGCGCTGCATTTCCGTCACTTCCTCAGGGCGTTCGTCCACCAGCAGCACCATCAGATGCACGTCGGGGTTGTTGGCCGTGATGGCGTGGGCGATGTGCTGCATCATCACCGTCTTGCCGCTCTTGGGGGGCGCAACGATCAGCGCGCGCTGGCCACGGCCGATGGGGGCAATGATGTCGATGATGCGGCCGGTGATGTTCTCCTCGCTCTTGATGTCGCGCTCCAGCCGCATGTGTTCCTTGGGGAACAGCGGCGTGAGGTTCTCGAACATCACCTTGTGCTTGTTCTGCTCCGGCGGGCCGTCGTTGACCTTGTCAAGTTTGGTGAGGGCGAAATAACGCTCGCCATCCTTGGGTGTGCGCACTTCGCCTTCGATCATGTCGCCGGTGTGCAGATTGAAGCGCCGCACCTGGCTGGGGCTGATGTAGATGTCGTCCGTGCTGGCCGTGAAACTGGTGTCGGGGCTACGCAAAAAACCAAAGCCGTCGGGCAAAATTTCGAGCACGCCGTCGGCAAAAACCTGTTCGCCCGCTTTAGCCCGTTTCTTGATGATGGCAAACATCAATTCTTGTTTGCGCATGCGGCCCGTGTTTTCGATATCAAGCTCTTCGGCCTGCTTGAGGACTTCAGACACGTGCAGTGCCTTGAGTTCGTTGAGATGCATGGAGTGACTCCTGAGCGGAGCGATTTGAATCTGGGGGGATGCTGTCTGCCGGGGGGCTGCCGTTTGCAGCCTTGGCGTGCCTGGTGTCTCAGGCTGGTAATCGCTGCGGATTGCTCAGCGATCGGACAACATTATGACAGGAAAAAGGAGGCCGGCGTCTGCCCCCTTTCATGCAGGATCAGGAATCTGCCCTGTATCAGGCCCCAGGTAGCTGGCCCGATGCCCAGCCCTTGCATCTGGAGCCTCGAACGTGATTGTCAGGCCAGGTGCTGGTCGATGAAGGCGGTCAGCTGAGCCTTGCTCATGGAGCCGACTTTGGTTGCGGCCTGTTGTCCATCCTTGAAAATCATCAGTGTCGGGATGCCACGGATCCCAAATTTGGCTGGAATGTCGCGGTTGTCATCCACATTCATTTTCGCGATTTGCAGCTTGCCCTGATAGACGCCAGCCACTTCATCGAGAATGGGCGCAATCATCTTGCACGGGCCGCACCATTCAGCCCAGTAATCCACCAGCACGGGGGTGGCTGACTTCAGCACATCGGTTTCGAAACTGGCGTCTGAAATATGTTTGATGAGTTCGCTTGCCATGCGCTTTCCTTACGTTTGAGATGCAGAAGATACGTATAAAGTCTGTGGATTGTGACAGAAACAGACCTGTCCCAGATGCCACCAAGACGGCGGGATGCTATGGCAGGCATAGTGAAAATCGATGGGCTCGAATTGCCTGTGTGCACTTGAACGGCCCGATGCTCCAATACTCAAGTTACGTTGCCCAGACCGGGCATGGAACAAAGATACATGAACGATTCATTGCTTTCGCTGCAGAACTTGCCTTGTGAGGCGGCCGTGGTCGGGGGTGGGCCTGCCGGATTGATGGCTGCAGAGGAACTGGCTCGCGCTGGTGTGGCCGTGCATCTTTTTGATGCGATGC
Organism: Burkholderiaceae bacterium; assembly: GCA_024710165.1. GTDB lineage: Bacteria > Pseudomonadota > Gammaproteobacteria > Burkholderiales > Burkholderiaceae_C > Simplicispira. Next base: position 12,192 of record JANJVG010000189.1, on the reverse strand, counting down.
CGTCCATTGGCCGCAAATTCCTGCTCGCTGGTAGAGGCGGATTGAATCTCACGCACTCCGAATCTCTGGATGTTTTCTGGCAGCGATATGGCGGGCAGGAGCCTGTCTTGCGTCCCATGCTGCAGGATTTTGGTCCGGACCAGGTCCGAGCGTGGGCACGTAGTCTGGGGGTGGAGACGTTTGTAGGCACTTCCGGCAGGGTTTTTCCGTCCGATATGAAGGCTGCTCCCTTATTGCGTGCATGGCTGCAGCGCTTGCGTTCGATCGGGGTTCGCCTGCACATGCGCCATCGCTGGATTGGCTGGAGTGCCGATCATGGACTCGTCTTTGAAGCGCCTTCAGGCCGAGTCGATGTTCCAGCGAAGTCGGTGGTGTTGGCATTGGGAGGGGGTAGTTGGGCGCGTCTGGGTTCGGATGGGGCCTGGGCCCCTGTGTTGAGGGAGCAGGGCGTCAAGGTGGCGCCATTGCGCCCCGCCAACTGCGGTTTCGATGTCCATGCGAGAAAAGCTCAGACAGGAGAGACGAGGCGAGAGTTTTTTCAAGATCTGCTGGGAAACCCACCGGCATTGCCGACCGGCTGGTCGCCCCATTTCGTCGAGCGATATGCTGGTCAGCCGTTCAAGTCGATAGCCCTGTCCTTCAATGCCAGCGATGGGCGCAGCTTTCACCGCAAGGGCGAGTTTGTGGCCACCTCGACCGGGGTGGAGGGTAGCCTCGTGTACGCGGTTTCGGCCTTGTTGCGCGATGAAATTGAGGCCCATGGAAGCGCGACGTTCTTTCTGGATCTTTTGCCAGACCACTCTGCCGAACATGTTCTCGTGCAAGTCCGTCACCCGCGCGGCTCGCGATCGCTCTCCAGTCATCTCAAAAGCCGCCTGGGAATTGATGGGATCAAAATGGGAATTCTTTATGAGCAACTGCGTAAGGACCATTTGGCGGATCCGGTCGCCCTGGCACATGCCATCAAAGCGCTCGCGGTCACGGTGGTGGCGACCAGGCCCCTGGACGAAGCCATCAGCACGGCCGGCGGCGTCGATTTCGGAGAACTGGATTCACACCTGATGCTCCGGTCGCATCCCGGCATTTTTTGTGCGGGCGAAATGCTCGATTGGGAAGCGCCTACGGGGGGGTATCTGCTGACGGCCTGTTTGTCGACCGGTGTGCGCGCGGGCAGGGGGGCCTTGCTGTGGTTGCGTGCACGGGAAGAGGGTCCAGGTTCCGGGTCTTGGGGTTGAGCGCATCGGTGTAGAGAATCGTCACAGATTTGCGGCTTGCGCGGCTCACATGATCTAGACTGAAGAGCATGTGCCCCATCGTCCCACCGCGCCCATGAGTTCTACCTTGACGGTGATTTTTGCCGACCTTACGGGCAGTACTCCGCTTTATGAGGCGCTCGGCAACCAGCGTGCGACAGAAACCGTCGTGCGCCTGACCCGCTGGATTGGTGAGGTCATGGAGTCGCATGGCGGTCGTGTCGTGAAGGTGTTGGGTGACGGCGTGCTGGGCGTGTTTCGCAGTGCCTCTGACGGTACTGCGTCGGCGGCTGAACTTCAGCGCGGCCACCAGATTCACCTTCAGCGCTGGCCCGAAGTTGGGCGCATGGAAATGCACGTCGGCCTGGCCACCGGGGATGTTCTGGAAGTCGATGGGGACGCATATGGTGACGCTGTCAATCTGGCAGCCCGTCTGTGTGAGCGGGCCGGGCCCGGAGAAATCTGGACCAACGATGGTACGGCAGCGGCTGCTGGTCTTGTACCGCAGGTGCGGTTTCGTAAGCTGGGGGTGTTCGAGCTGCGTGGCAAGTCGGAGCCCCAGGCCATCTTTCAGGCGGAATGGCGTGACGCAGAGAGCCCGGAGATGCTCACCATGCAGGCTCCATTGCACAGCGCGATAGCGCCCTTGGATTCATTTTTCGGTACCTTGCAGCTGTCCTGGCAAGGATCGAGTCAGTGCTATTCGTCGGCTGACATGCCCGTGCAGGTGGGACGCTCAAGTGCAGCGCAACTGTGTATCGCTGATCCGCGTGTCTCGCGAATGCATCTTCGCATTGACTGGCACAACAGCGCTTTTGTCTTGACGGATGTCAGCAGTTTCGGGACCTGGGTTCACTACGACGGCAGTGATGCTGCAGTAGCCGTGCGGCGCGATTCCTGCAGACTGTACGGCAGCGGAAAAATCGCCTTGGGTACGCCCTTTGAGACCGGAGGGGTCCTGCTTGAATTTCGCGTGGCAGGAAACAGCATGCGTCTGGGCTGAAGGGTCCGCAGTTTCGAAAACGGGGGCTCCCAACGGACCCCCCGGAGGCGTTGCAGCGGTGTCCTCGGCAGCTCAGTGGGCCTTGGGAGGCGCGTATTTGCCCAGCTCCATCTTGGCGATGGCATTGCGGTGCACTTCGTCCGGGCCGTCGGCAAAACGCAGGGTGCGTGCCTGGGCGTAGTTGAAGGCGAGCGGGAAGTCGTCGCTCACGCCACCGCCACCGTGCGCCTGCATGGCCCAGTCAATTACCTGCAGGGCCATGCTGGGGGCGACCACCTTGATCATCGCGATCTCGGACTTGGCGACCTTGTTGCCCGCCACGTCCATCATCCAGGCCGCCTTGAGCGTGAGCAGGCGAGCCATGTCGATCTTGCAGCGCGCCTCGGCGATGCGCTCCTGCGTCACGCCCTGCTGTGCCACCGTCTTGCCAAAGGCCACGCGCGCCATGGAGCGCTTGCACATGAGTTCCAGTGCACGCTCTGCCAGGCCGATCAGGCGCATGCAGTGGTGGATGCGGCCGGGGCCCAGTCGGCCCTGGGCAATCTCGAAACCACGGCCTTCGCCCAGCAGAATGTTGGATGCCGGCACGCGCACGTTCTCGAACAGCACTTCGGCGTGACCATGTGGGGCGTCGTCGTAGCCGAACACATTGAGCGCACGCACGATCTTCACGCCGGGGGTGTCGGCGGGTACCAGAATCATGCTCTGCTGGGAATGGCGCGGAGCATCCGGATTGGTTTTGCCCATGGTGATGAGCACCCGGCAGCGTGGATCCATCGCGCCCGAGGTCCACCATTTGCGGCCATTGATCACGTAGTCGTCGCCGTCGCGCTCGATGCGGGTGGCGATGTTGGTGGCATCGCTCGACGCTACGTCAGGTTCGGTCATGGCGAAAGCCGAACGGATTTTGCCTTCGAGCAGCGGCTTGAGCCAGCGGGCCTTGTTTTCTGCATCGCCGTAACGGGCGATGGTTTCCATGTTGCCGGTGTCCGGCGCCGAGCAGTTGAACACTTCGCTTGACCACAGCACTCGGCCCATGATTTCGGCCAGGGGGGCGTACTCCTGGTTGGTCAGGCCCGCCCCGTGGTAGCCCGAGGCCTCGGCAGTGTCCACCGGCAAGAAAAGGTTCCACAGGCCAGCTGCCTGGGCCTTGAGCTTGAGATTCTCAATGGTCTGCAGTGGCGACCAGCGTTTGCCAGCCTCGGTGTTGGCGGCCAGCTCGGCAGCGTACTGGGCCTCGGCAGGGTAGATGTAATCATCCATGAACTGGAGCAGCTTGGCCTGCAGTTCCTTGGTTTTGGGCGAGTAGTCAAAGTCCATGGGATCTCCTTGAAAAACGGGGGATGGGGTGCGGGATCAGCCGCGCTGTGCGAAAGACCAGGCGAGCTGGGCCAGCGGGCGAGCGCCTTCACCAGACGCCTTGGCCTGGGCGCTTGATGCGGTGCCCATTTCGACACGCTTGGCGATGCCTTGCAGAATCGCGGCGAGTCGGAAAAGGTTGTAGGCCAGGTAGAAGTTCCAGTCTGCGGCCAGTTCCTCGGGAGTGGTCAACCCGGTGCGTTCGCAGTACATGCGGATGTACTCTGCTTCGGACGGAATTCCCAGAGCCGGCAGATCCAGACCACCAATACCGCGGAACTGGCCGGGCTGGATGTGCCAAGCCATGCAGTGGTAGCTGAAGTCCGCCAGCGGATGACCCAGCGTGGACAGTTCCCAATCCAGCACCGCAATGACGCGCGGTTCGGTGGGGTGGAACATGAGGTTGTCGAGCCGGTAGTCGCCGTGCACGATGGATACACGGTTCTCATCGCGCGCGCTGGCCGGGATGTTGGCGGGCAGCCAGGCCATGAGCTTGTCCATTTCCTCGATTGGCTGGGTGATGGAGGCGACGTACTGTTTGCTCCAGCGGCCAATCTGGCGCTCGAAGTAGTTGCCTGGTTTGCCATAGCCAGCCAGGCCGCGCTCGGCAAACTTCACGCTGTGCAGTGCCGCAATGACGCGATTGGTTTCGTTATAAATGTCTTTGCGCTCGGCAGGACTCATGCCGGGCAGCGACTGATCCCACAGTACGCGACCTTGCATGAACTCCATGACATAGAAGGCGCGGCCGATCACCGATTCGTCTTCGCACAATGCGTACATCCGTGGAACGGGAACATCGGTGCCCGCCAGGCCACTCATCACCGCAAACTCGCGTTCGATCGCGTGGGCAGAAGGCAGTAGTTTGGCCACGGGACCGGGTTTGGCTCGCATCACATAGCTCTGGCCAGGGGTCATGAGTTTGTAGGTCGGGTTGGACTGGCCGCCCTTGAACATCTCGACGGTGATGGGGCCTTTGAAATCCTCGAGGTTCTTTTCCAGCCAGGTGCTGAGCGCCTCGGTATCGAAGGCGTGTTGATCGGAGACGGCGCGGGTGCCGATGAAATGGTCGAAATTGCTCATGTGTCAGTGCTCAGTGGTCGGTTTCGGTGATGTCCATCAGGGCGTCGCGGTCGCGCACGACCAAGCCGCCCGGCTCGATGCGAATGATTTCTTCACGTTCCAGGGCCTTGAGTTCCTGGTTGACGCGCTGGCGTGATGCGCCGAGCAGTTGTGCCAGTTCCTCTTGGGCCAATTGCAGGCCGATGCGCATCTCATTGCCATGCGACAGGCTCGAGATACCGTAGCTGCGCACGAGGTGCAGCAACTGCTTGGCCAGACGGGCGCGCAGCGGCAGGGTGTTGAGGTCTTCCACCAGGCCGTAAAGTTGCCGGATGCGCCGCGCGTGCAGGCGCAGCATGGCCTCGTACAACTCCACGTGGGCCGCAAGAATTTTCTTGAAATCGGCCTTGGCCACGCACAAGATGGTGGTCTCGCCGTGTGCATAGGCGTCGTGCGTTCGCCGGTCGCCGTCGAAAATGGCCACATCGCCAAACCAGATGCCCGGCTCCACGTAGGTCAGCGTGATCTGCTTTCCCGAGATCGAGGTCGAACTCACGCGCACGGCACCCTTGGCGCAGGCAATCCACTCTTCGGGCGGATCGCCGCGGGCGGCGATCAGGCCACCATCCTTGAAGCGTTTGACGTAGGCGCATCGCAGTATGTCGTGTCGAAGTGAGGGTGAGAGGGAAGAGAACCAGCGACCGGAGTTGATCGCTTCACGTTCTTCGATAGTAAGAATCGGGTCGTCCATGGGCTGTCTTTTGGGTGACTGTGTACCCGTTCATTGTCGCGTGAGGGACCTGGGCTGCACATGGGGGTTGTCACTTGAGCGTCTGGGGGGGCGAAAAAGTCTGTCTGCCGAGGTGTCCAGGTGGGTGCTGGCGCCTTTGCCGAGTCAGTGGCCTGGCCGCTCCAGCCCCGCCTTCCTGCAACGCAGGCTGGCAGAATGACGCCCTTGCCGTGCGGCGCCTTGTTCAGTTCAGGAGAGTTCTTCGTGCCCGTTGTCTATTCCGTCCTTGCCGTGCTGGCGTCTTACCTTTTGGGGTCGCTGTCGTTTGCCGTCATCGTCTCCCGTGTCATGGGGCTGAACGACCCGCGCACTTATGGCAGCAAGAACCCCGGAGCCACCAATGTGCTGCGTTCGGGGAGCAAGGCGGCGGCGGTGGTCACGCTGCTGCTCGACGCCGTCAAGGGCTGGCTGCCCGTGGTGCTGGTGCGATGGTTTGGTGAGCCCTTGGGCCTGGGCGAAGGCACCGTGGCCATGGCGGGGCTGGCGGCATTCCTCGGTCACCTTTGGCCGGTGTTTTTCCGCTTCGAAGGCGGCAAAGGCGTGGCCACTGCGCTGGGGGTGCTGGTGGGCATCAGCGGCTGGCTGGGGCTGGTGCTGGGCCTGTTGTGGCTGGCAGTGGCCGCCGTATCACGGTATTCGTCGCTGGCGTCGCTGGCGGCGGCAGTGCTGGCGCCGGTCATCTATGTGCTGGCGGGCGGGCTGCTATGGTATTCGGAGCGCAGCATCGTGGGGGCCATCGTGGCGATGTCGGCCCTGCTGGTCTGGCGCCACAAGGAAAACATCACCCGGCTCATCCAGGGCAAGGAGTCGCGCCTGGGCAGCAAGGGCAAGGGTGTTGCCGCAGACGCCGCCGTCAAGGCCCCGCCGCAGGCTCCGCAACGAAAGAAGCACAAGCGGCACTGAAGGCGCTGCGCTTGTGCGCCGTACCTACCAGTGGCGCACGCGGCCTGTGTCGATGTGCACAAACTGCTCGCGCGGATAAAAACCCACCCCGCCGGCGCGCATCGAGCGCGCCGCATCACGCAGGTCGGCCAGCGGCACACCGGGCAGGCGCACGTCGATGGCTTTGCCATCCATGTGCAGGCTGTGCTTGGCCACGCCACCGGCGCGCGTGCTCCGCAGTGTGGCGTTGGTGGCGGGGCTGCGGTAGCCCGAGATCACCTCGAATGGCTGGTTTGCACCCAGTTCCCGCCGCACAGCGTGCAGCAGATGGAACAGTTCCGGGTCCATCTGGCCGATAGCTCCGCTGTAGTGATCGCGCAGGAAGTGATTGAGGCTGTCCAGCGCCGGTGTGATGAAAGCATCGCCCAGTGCGTACACCAGTGCGATCCGTTCGCGGGTGTGGGTGTGGGCCAGCGCCAGGCTGCGGGCATCGGGCGATGTGGCCAGCGCGGATGTGGCCAGGGGCAGGGCCGTGCCGACTACCAGCCATTGGGCGCAATGCCCCAGGAATTGGCGGCGGAGGGAGGGGGGCGGCGGCGTGTGCATGGGTGCGTCGTGGTCGGGTTCAAGGGATCTTGCGCTGAGCTTGCCGTGTCAGGGTGTTGCGTCGAAGGGCTTGCTCCAGCCTCAGGTCATGTCCGTAGATGTCGGCATAGAAATGCAGTTGGTCGTTCTTGACGACGGTGGTGCTGTAGGCAAGCACCACGGGAACGGGTTGCGGCAGACGCACGGTGTGCGACTGCCCCCGGCCCATGGCTTCGCGAATGCGCTCGGGCGTCCAGGCCGGGTCGTCCTGCAGCACAAAGCGTGCGAGTGCCGCGGGTTCCTCGACGCGAATGCAACCGTGGCTGAAGTCGCGCCGTTCACGGGCAAAAAGCTGGGTGCTGGGCGTGTGGTGCAGATAGATGTTGCTGTGGTTGGGGAACACGAACTTGATGTCGCCCAGGGCATTGGGCGGGCCGGGCCGCTGGCGCAGCCGCATCTGGCCGTTCAGCACGGCGTTGAGGTGTTCTTCGGTGAGACTGGTGGTCGCCTGGCCGCTGCCATCGACAAACTCGAACCCCTGTTGCACGAAGTAGGCGCTGTCGCGTCGCAGGCGCGGCACGGTTTCCGAGCGCGCGATGGATGGCGGCACATTCCAGTACGGGCTGAACTCGATAAAGCGCATCGGTTCGTCGAACAGTGGCGTGTGCGTCTTGACCGACCTTCCCACGATCACCTTCATCGTCAGGGCGACAACCGGCACGCCATCACGGACCTCGTAGGCACGCAGCATGAACTCGGGCACGTTCACCACGACCATGCGTGGGCCCGATTGCAGCGGCGTCCAGCGCAGTTGTTCCATGGCCAGCGTGATTTGCTGAGCGCGTCGTGCAGGGGTGACTTCTAGCGCGGCCAGCGTGCCTTTGCCCAACACACCATCGGAGGCCAGCCCGTGGCGCTGCTGGAAGGCCTTGACACCGTTTTGCAGGGCCACACCGTAGGTGGTATCCGTGCCGATGGTGGCAGCACCTGGGCCTGGTGCTGCGAGTTCCGGCAGGTCGCCCAGCACCCCCAGTCGCTGCGCCAGCACCGGCAGGCCAGACCAGGTCTGCCCGGGTTCGAGCTTGCGTTTGCCAGGCAGAGGAGGCAGCGGCGTAGCCCAGGCCGGATGGTCGGCCAAGGTACGGTAGTGCGCCAGTGCGCTGCGCAGGTGTGCATACAGCGGGACGCGCGGCGCGGCCGCACGCAGCGCTTCGGCCAGGTGCGGGGTCGACAGTGCGGCCTGGAGGGCGGCATCGGAGTCGAAGGGCTGGGATGGGCTGACCGAGAAGTTGGCCTGAACCTGGCGCGGATCAATGCGGCCGGCGTGCAGATCGGTCAAGTAACGGCGCAGGGCGGTGGTGAGCGCTTTGTCCAGTGTGGCCGCAGCGAGATCATCCAGCGCTGGTCCCTGGGCGGCACTGGCCACCGCACTTGACAGCGTCTGTGCGTCGTAATCTTGCGGGAGGAGGCCTTCGGCTCCTGCGTCGGCCAGCACCTGCACAGCCTGCCATGCGGCTGGTGTGGGGCGCCCGGCGTCCACAAACGCGCCCGCCATCGCAGCCTGGCCAAACCAGAAGAGCCACAGCGCCGCAAACCAGCGCAGAAAGGGATGCATCAACAAGGCAGGATTGGAACGCATTGAGCGGGGCCGCGTTCGCCGGACAGGGGCGCTGCCGGAGGCAACGCACAAAAAAGAAATTGACGAGCCTTACCCCCGGCACTGGCTCCACAGTTAGGGCTGCTTGGTTCCCCACCTGACCCGGTTGGCCGCTTTACCATGCGGGGAGGCCCGTCAGGTTGGGATTCTACCTCCTGAACGGCTGCGCCGTTTCTCCCTTCTCTCGAATTGCTGCGCAACGAGGGCAACGCTGAACAAGTCCCTCGCGCGGCGGGGCGGCCCTTGGGCGGCCTCTCTGGCACGGGGGCGCCCGCATCAAGCGCCAGTGCGGTGCCACAAACCTGGCAGTCCATGGGCCGTAGAATCGCGCGGATGTCCTACCTCGTGCTCGCCCGCAAGTACCGCCCGCGCAACTTCACCGAAATGGTGGGGCAGCAGCATGTGGTGCAGGCGTTGACCAATGCGCTCATGCAGCAGCGGCTGCACCATGCCTATCTGTTCACGGGTACGCGCGGTGTGGGCAAGACCACGGTATCGCGCATTCTGGCCAAGTCGCTCAACTGCCAGGGGCCTGACGGGCAGGGCGGCATTACCGCCACGCCCTGCGGCGTGTGCCAGGCCTGCCGGGACATCGACAGCGGCCGTTTTGTGGACTACACCGAACTCGACGCCGCCTCCAACCGCGGCGTGGACGAGGTGCAGGGCCTGCTGGAGCAGGCGGTGTACAAGCCGGTGCAGGGGCGCTTCAAGGTCTTCATGATCGACGAAGTGCACATGCTGACCAACACGGCCTTCAACGCCATGCTCAAGACGCTGGAGGAGCCGCCCGAGTACCTCAAGTTCGTGCTGGCCACGACCGACCCGCAGAAGGTGCCGGTCACCGTGCTCAGCCGCTGCCTGCAGTTCAACCTGCGCCCCATGGCACCCGAGACGGTGCTCGAACACCTCACCCAGGTGCTGGCCCAGGAGAACGTGGCCGCCGAGCCCCCGGCGCTGCGCCTGCTGGCCCGTGCCGCACGCGGCTCCATGCGCGATGCGCTCTCGCTCGCCGACCAGGCCATCGCCTTTGGCAGCGGCCGCATCGAAGAAGCGGCTGTGCGCCAGATGCTGGGCAGTGTGGACCGCACCTACGTGCTGCGCCTGGTAGACGCGCTGGCGCAGGGCGACGGCAAGACCGTGGTGGAGACCGTGGAGGTGTTGCGCCTCAATGGCCTGTCGGCCGCTTCCGCGCTGGAAGACATGGCAGCCGTGCTGCAGCGCATGGCCGTGCTGCAGGCTGTGCCGGGCATGGGCGGCGCCAGCTCCAGCGACCCCGACGCCGCTGAAACCGCCCGCCTGGCAGAGCAGATGCCGCCGGACGAGACGCAGTTGCTCTACAGCATCTGCCTGCATGGGCGTGCCGAACTGGGCCTGGCGCCCGACGATTACGCGGCGCTCACCATGGTGCTGCTGCGTCTGCTGGCCTTCAAGCCCGACGGCGGAACCGCAGAAAAAAAAACACTGACGCGGCCTGAAACCCCGGCTGCGCCGCCGCAGGCACCTTCTGCAGCATCGGTCGCCGCACCCACCGCCGCGCGCGCGCCTGCTGCGCCCTTGGAGTCGGCAGAGCCAAAGTCAGAAAAATTTGAAAGAAAACAGGCTGAATCGCCCGTCAATAAAGCGCAAGTAGCTACTGATTCAATAGCAAAAGAGCCCGCTGCCGACCACGGAAATCCCGTCATCTCCGAGGCGGTTCCGGTTCTGCCCCCGGCGGATCGCGCCACCCAGGCGCTGCCGGTGCACACGCCCGAGGGCATGGCAGCCGCCACGGCTTCTGTTGCGTCCCCCCCTGCCGCGCCGGGGCCGACTGCGCCGGTCATGGCCATTCCCGTGCGCCAGTCGCCCGAGCCCGGGGCGCGCCTGCAGCCGCAAGCCACCGAGGCGGGCCGTGCGGGAGCCCGCTTTACCCCCACCGAGGAAGGCGAGGTCTGGCATGCGACGGTGCAGCAGCTCATCGCCAGCGAGGTCATCACCGCGCTGGTGCGCGAGCTGGCACTGCAGTCGCAGCTGGTCGCGCGCGATGGCGAGCACTGGCTGCTGCGCGTGGAGCGCGAATCGCTCAACCAGCCCGCCACGCGTGAACGCCTGCGCGCAGCGCTGGCGGCGGCGGGGTTTGCGCAGCAGATCAGCGTCGAGCTGGGCGTGGTCATCGACTGCCCGGCGCGCCGCAACGCCGCCATCGACAATGCGCGCCAGCAGCGTGCGCAGGACATCGTGATGAACGCCCCTTTTGTGCAGGCCATGGTGCGCGAGTTTGACGCACGCATCGTGCCCGGCAGCATCCAGCCCCTCTAAATTCTCTCTCCATTCCGAACGAAAGGTATTTCCATGTTCAACAAAGGACAACTCGCTGGCCTCATGAAGCAGGCCCAGGCCATGCAGGACAACCTGAAGAAAGCGCAGGACGAACTGGGCAACATCGAGGTCGAGGCCGAGTCGGGCGCCGGGCTCGTTAAGGTCGTGATGACCTGCAAGCACGACGTCCGGCGCGTCACCATCGACCCCAGCCTGCTGGCCGAGGACAAGGATATGCTCGAAGACCTGGTGGCAGCGGCCTTCAATGCCGCCGTGCGCAAGGCGGAGGAGACTTCGGCGGAGAAGATGGGCAAGATCACGCAAGGCATGCCAGGCCTCCCCGGTGGCATGAAATTCCCTTTCTGAGGGTGGCTACTGCGCGCCAGCCATGCGTCGTTGGGCGTTGCTCGCCATCCTTACGACCCGCAAGGTCGTTCCGGTGGCTGCGCTCCGTCCGCCTGGCGGCTTATCCCGCTCGCTACGCCCTTGAGGGCGGGGTATGAACCCAGACATCTGCAACCACCATGTCCAACACCCATACGCTTGACGCATTGATCCAGGCCCTGCGGCGGTTGCCGGGGGTGGGGGCGAAGTCGGCGGCGCGCATGGCGTTTCACCTGCTGCAGCACGACCGGGCGGGGGCGCAGGTGCTTTCGCAGGCGCTGGCGCAGGCGGCCGAGCAGGTGCAGCACTGCGCTCGCTGCCACACTTTTACGGAGGCGCCGGTGTGTGCCACCTGCCTGGACCCGGAGCGCGATGCCACGCGGCTGTGCGTGGTGGAAACGCCGGCCGACCAGTCGGCCCTGGAGCGCACGGGGGCCTTTCGGGGGCTGTACTTTGTGCTCATGGGGCGGCTGTCGCCGCTCGATGGTGTAGGGCCCCGCGATATCGGCGTGCAAGAGTTGCTGCGGCGTGCCACCGATGGCGTCGTGCAGGAAGTGATTCTGGCCACCAACTTCACATCCGAGGGCGAGACCACGGCCCATGTGGTGGGCGAGGCACTGCGTGCGCGCGGGCTGCGGGTGACGCGCCTGGCGCGTGGCGTGCCCGTGGGCAGCGAGCTGGAGTACGTGGACCTGGGCACCATCGCCCATGCGCTGGCCGATCGTCGTTGAGTTTGCTAGGTTTTTAATAGCTTATAGCGCTTGCTGAAAAAGGGCTGGACGCACTTTTAATTCGCAGATTCAACTACAAAGTGCACCGAATTTCAGTGTAACGGACGAATCTCCAAGCCAATGAACACCTCGTGGGGAGTGCGGTAGTTGAGGCACTTGCGGGGTCGGTGGTTGAGCCGGTAGAGCGCATC
>JANJVG010000180.1 GCA_024710165.1 Burkholderiaceae bacterium | reverse complement strand
CCGGTGGCACCGATCGAATTGCCGATAAAGACCGTGCCGTCTGCGAGCGCCAGGATGGCGGGCGGGAAGGTTCCCTGAAGAGACAAAAGCACTGGGTTCTCCGGATGGTTACGGTCGCCCGGCGCCTGCAGGCCACTCGCGCGCGAGTGCCAGTGGCTGCTCTCTGATGGGTTGTTGCTTTGGGTGCGGTCGGGCGACGCTGTTGCGATAAAAGCCCCTGATTGTACTCGCAGACACCCCCCGTTTGCTGACGGCTGGTGCACTGCAGCATCGCCACGCACGCTGCAACCACCGGTGCAAATGGAACCTTCGGGACTGGCGCACCCACGCCCCATGCCTAAAATTTCCAGCATCGTTCCCGACAGCAGCATCCATTGCGGTGGACCCCGACTTCCATGACCCCATACACCCTCTACGGCGCTGAGATCAGCTATTACACCGGCAAGGTCCGCGCCTTCCTGCAGTGGAAGGGTTTACCCTTTGTCGAAATCCTTGCCACGGGCGACGTCTACCGGCAATTCATCGTGCCGCGCGTCGGCTTTGCCGTCATTCCGGTGCTGACAACACCAGAAGGCGCAACACTGCAGGACTCGACCGACATCATCGAAGCCCTGGATCGGCGGCATGGGGAACCTTCCGTCTTTCCGGCCGGGGGCGTGCAACGCCTGGCATCTGTCCTGCTGGAGCTGTATGGTGACGAATGGCTGCTGATTCCAGCCATGCACTACCGCTGGCACCACAACCGTGAATGGGCGCTGCGCGCCTTTGGGGCACTCAATGCGCCCGAGGCTTCTCCCGAAGAGCAACTGGAACTGGGTTCCCGCCGCGCCGCGCCTTTTGCCCAGGCCGCTGTTCTGCTCGGTGGCGCACCGCACATGCAGGCCGCCATCGAACGCTCCTACGAAGACCTGCTGGCCGAACTGAACACGCATTTCGCCGAACACCCTTACCTGCTGGGCGGACGGCCCTCGATCGGCGACTTCGGTCTCTATGGCCCGCTCTATGCACACCAGTACCGCGACTCGGCCAGTGGCGCGCTGATGCGCAGGCTCGCGCCCCATGTGGTGGCCTGGGTGGAGCGCATGCAGCAGCCACCCGCGCCCGGCAGCGGCGACTTTTTGCCCTGCGACACCCTGCCCCCCACACTGCTGCCGGTGCTGCGCCGCATGATGCGCGAGCAGATGCCGGTACTTGAAGACACAGCCCAACGGCTGAGCACCTGGCTGGCCGAGCATCCAGGCACCCCTGTTCCCCGCACCCTGGGAAAGCATGGGTTCACTCTGGAAGGAGAGCACGGCGAACGCATCGTGCGTCCCTATGCCCTGTGGATGCTGCAACGCGTCCGGGACATCTACCGTGCGCTGAAGCCGATGGAGCGCACCCAGGCAGACCAACTCCTTGATGCCATCGGGGGAAACACATTCCGGGACTTCCAGGACCCGCCCCGGCTGGTGCGCGACGGCATGAGTGTGGCGCTCGCCCCGGCTTAGCCCCGGGATTGCAACTCAGCGCCCTGCCGCGCTGGCGTGCAGGCAGATGGCGGCTGCAGCGGCCACGTTGAGCGACTCCTCACCCCCGGGCTGCGCAATGCGGATGCGCCGGGTCGCCCGCGCCTGCAATGCGGGCGAGACGCCCTGCCCTTCGTGGCCCAGAACCCAGGCACAAGGCCAGGGCAAGCCGGCCCGGTGCAGAAAGTCGCCCTCATGCACATGGGTGACCAGCAGCGGCACCTGCAGCGGTGCAAAGTCCTCTGCATCCAGCCCCTCGACCAGGTTGAGCCCGAAGTGCGCCCCCATGCCGGCACGCAGCACCTTGGGCGACCAGAGCGCTGCACTGCCCTTGAGCGCCAGCACCTGCCGAAAGCCGAACGCAGAAGCACTGCGCAGGATGGAGCCCACATTGCCTGCATCCTGCACCCGATCCAGCACCACGGCGGCCGAGCCGGGCTGCACTGCGCCGGACGCGGGCAGCTCCACCACCCAACCCATGCGGGCAGGTGACTCCAGGCCGCTGACGTCGGCGAACAGAACGTCGGCAAGAACTATGATTTTGCTAGCTGCTTGCGCCCACTGCAAGGGCGCTTGAGGCCAAAATGACTCTGAAAAAACCGCAATGGCGGGCTGCACACCGCGGGCCAGCGCTGCGCTGCACAGGTGGTCGCCCTCCAGCCACACGCGGCCCTGCTTGCGGTAGGCCGTGCTGTCCTGCGCCAGGCGGCGCAGGTCTTTGACAAAAGCGTTGTCGCGCGACTGGATGTGCGTCACCGAGGGCGCTGTCATGGCCGCACACTCTCTTCCGGCCGCCAATGCTGCGCCACGGGTGCAAACGAGCGGCGGTGCAGCGGGCAGGCGCCATGCGCTTGCAGCGCCGCCAGGTGCGCCGCCGTGCCATAGCCTTTGTGTCCAGCAAAGCCATACTGCGGAAATTGCTCGTGCACCTGCGCACACCAGCGGTCACGGTGCACCTTGGCCAGAATGGAGGCAGCCGAAATCGCTGGCACCAGGGCGTCGCCCTTGACGATGGCCTCGGCCGGTACGTCGAGCACCGGCAGCCGGTTGCCATCGACCAGCACCAGCGCGGGTTTGAGACGCAGGCCCAGCACGGCGCGGCGCATGGCCAGCAACGTGGCCTGCAGGATGTTGAGGCGGTCGATCTCTTCGACGCTGGCCTCGGCAATGCTGCAGCACAGCGCCTTGGCGCGGATTTCGTCGAACAAGGCCTCACGCCGTGCTGCCGTGAGCTTCTTGGAGTCGGCCAGGCCGGAAATGGGGCGCAAGTCGTCCAGAATCACGGCGGCCGCCACCACCGGGCCCGCCAGCGGCCCCCGGCCAGCCTCATCCACCCCGGCCACCAGGCCCTGGTGCGGGTGCCAGGGCAGGCTGGCCTGCTCAGACAGGGGGGGCAGTGAGGACTTTCTGGATCGCATTGGCGGCAAGTTGTGGGGTATTGCGCCGCAGGCTTTCGTGCAGCGCAGTGAAACGCAGGTGCAGCGCGGCCATGCGCGCTGCGTCGTGGTCCAGGGCGTGGAACCAGTCAAGCACCGCTGCGGCCAGCGACTGCGGGGTCGCTGCATCCTGCAGCAGTTCGGGCACCACAAATTCGCCGCTCAGGATGTTGGGCAGCCCGACCCAGGGCTGGAGCTGCTTGCGGCGCATCAGACGCCAGCTGAGCGGGTGCATGTGGTAGCCAATGACCATGGGGCGCTTGAACAGCGCCGCCTCCAGCGTGGCCGTGCCGCTGGCAATCAGCGTCACGTCGCACGCCGCCAGCACCTGGTGCGACTGGCCCGAGACGATGATGAGAACCTCGCCCAGACCACACTCGCGCGCCAGGTGTTCGATGCGCTCACGCAGGGCCGGCACCGCTGGAACTACCATTTTGATAGCTGGTTGCGCTTGATGGATAAGCGCTGCGGCCTGAAAGAACTTCGGTGTGATGTACTGCACCTCGGCCGAACGGCTGCCCGGCAGGATGGCCAGCACCGCATCGCCCTGCTCAAGCCCCAGCAGAGCGCGGGCCGCCGCGCGGTCGGGCACCATAGGGATCACGCCAGCCAGCGGATGCCCCACATAGGTGGCGGCGATGCCGTGGTGCGCCAGCAGCTCCGGCTCGAACGGGAAGATGCACAGCACATGGTCGGCGGCGCGGCGGATCTTCTCCACACGGTCGGCGCGCCAGGCCCAGATGGACGGGCAGACGAAATGCACGGTCTTGATGCCTGCGGCGCGCAGGTCGGTTTCCAGACCGAGGTTGAAGTCGGGCGCATCGACGCCGATGAAGACGCCGGGCTTGTCTTGCAGCAGGCGCGCACGCAGCCGCTTGCGGATGCCGATGATCTCGGCCAGGCGGCGCATCAGTTCGAAGCTGTAGCCATGCACGGCGAGCTTGTCGCTGGGCCACCAGGCGTCAAAGCCGCGCCTAGCCATCTGCGGCCCGCCGATGCCCTGGCTGACAAGATCCGGCCACAGGTCGCGCAGGCCATCCAGCAGCAGACCTGCCAGCAGATCGCCCGAGGTCTCGCCCGCCACCATGGCGACGCGGGGGGATTGACTCATGCCTGCGTCCTTCAGCGGGCGATGCCCGCGACGGAACTGGCGAGGAAGGC
Organism: Burkholderiaceae bacterium; assembly: GCA_024710165.1. Taxonomy (GTDB): domain Bacteria; phylum Pseudomonadota; class Gammaproteobacteria; order Burkholderiales; family Burkholderiaceae_C; genus Simplicispira. Next base: position 12,572 of record JANJVG010000180.1, on the reverse strand, counting down.
GTCCATCAGCGCCACGTCCTGCGCCGCCTCGGGGTACGTGGCGGGCAGTTGCAGGATGGCCGCGCGCGCCTGCTCCAGCGTCAGCCCCTGGCGGTAAAGGAGCTTGTGCATCTCGCGGATGGCGCTGATGCGCTGGTCGGAAAAATCGCGCCGCCGCAGGCCCACGAGATTGACACCGCGCACGGTCAGCGGATTGCCGTCCACCACCATGTAGGGCGGAATATCCTTGCCCACATGGCTGGAGAAGCCCACCATGGTGTGCGCGCCGATGCGCATGCGCTGCAGTACACCGGTGAGGCCGCCGACGGTGGCCCAGTCGCCCACCTCGACATGGCCCGCCAGCGTGGCGTTATTGGCCATGGTGGTCTGGTTGCCTACGTGGCAATCGTGCGCAATGTGCACGTAGGCCATGATCCAGTTGTCGTCGCCGATGGTGGTCACGCCCCGGTCCTGCGCGGTGCCGGTATTGAAGGTGCAGAACTCGCGGATGGTGTTGCGGTCGCCGATGCGCAGCTCGGTGGCTTCGCCCGCGTACTTCTTGTCCTGCGGCTGCGCGCCCAGCGAGGCGAACTGGAAGATGCGGTTGTCGCGCCCGATGGTGGTGTGCCCGTCAATCACGCAATGCGGCCCCACCGTGGTGCCCGCGCCGATGGTGACATGCGGGCCGATGACGGAATAGGGGCCGATGGTGGCAGAAGGGTCGATGCGCGCCTGCGCATCGACGATGGCGGTGGGGTGGATGCTGCTCACGGCGAACCGCGCTCCTTGCTTCAACCCACGGCGCGCATGGTGCACATGAGTTCGGCCTCGCAGGCCACCTCGTCGCCCACGCGGCCCACGCCCTTGAACTTCCAGATACCACCGCGCACACGGTCGATGGTGATGTCGAGGATCAACTGGTCACCTGGCTCCACGGGGCGCTTGAAGCGTGCGCCGTCGATGCCGACGAAGTAGTAAATGTTGTTTTCATCGGGCACCTGGCCCATGGCGTCGAACGCCAGCAAGCCTGCTGCCTGGGCCAGGGCCTCCAGGATCAGCACACCGGGCATCACAGGCCGGCCGGGAAAGTGCCCCATGAAATAGGGTTCGTTGAACGTGACGTTCTTGATCGCCCGGATGCGCTGGTTGCGCTCGAGTTCAAGCACCTTGTCCACCAGCAGGAAAGGATAGCGGTGGGGCAGTTGCTTGAGAATTGCGTGAATATCCATCATGGGCGTTCAATCTTGTTGTTCTGAAGAAGGCCTTCAAGGGCCTTGATGCGCTCTCGCAGGCTGTGCAGCTGCTTGACGGTGGCTGCGTTTTTTTCCCAGCGAGCATTGTCGTCGATAGGGAACATCCCTGTGTACTGGCCGGGTCGGGTGATCGAACGGGTCACCGTCGTGGCCGCCGATACATGCACATGGTCGGCCAGCGTGAGGTGCCCGAGCACGATGCCGCCGCCACCCACCGTGCAGTGCGCGCCAATGGTGGCGCTGCCGGCCACGCCGACGCATCCGGCCATCGCCGAGTGGCGACCGACATGCACGTTGTGGCCGATCTGAACCAGGTTGTCGAGCTTGACGCCGTCCTCGATCACGGTGTCTTCCAGGGCGCCGCGATCGATGCAGGTGTTGGCGCCGATCTCCACATCGTCACCGATGCGCACGGCACCCAGCTGCTCGATCTTGACCCACTCGCCTTTGTGCGGTGCGAAGCCGAAGCCGTCGGCGCCGATCACCGCACCGGCATGCACGATGCAGCGCGCGCCAATACGGCAATCCTCGCCCACCGTGACGCGCGACTTGAGCCAGCTGCCCGCACCCACATGCGCGCCGCGTTCGACGACGCACAACGGGCCGATGGTGGCCGTCGGGTCCACCACGGCATCGTGGTGGACCACAGCGCTCGGGTGCACACCGGGCGCCACGGGCGCGCAATGCACCCGCCTCCAAAGCTGTGTTGCCCGCGCAAAATACACGTAGGGATCATCGGCCACGATGCAGGCGCCCCGCACCAGGGCCACCTCACGCAAGGCTGGCGCCACAATGACACAGGCCGCCCGGGAGGCGGCCAGTTGCTGCTGGTAGCGCGGATTGCTCAGAAAACTCAGATCCTGCGGACCGGCGGCCTCCAAAGGGGCCAACCGTTCAATCTCGAGATCCGGGCTTCCTTCCAGCGTGCCGCCCAATGCATCAATGAACCGGGACAGACGCAGGCTCACACGGCTACCTCCGCAAGCTCCGCGCCCTTATTTGGCCGGTGTTGCATTCAGCGCCTTGATCACCTTGTCGGTAATGTCATGCTTGGGGTTGATGTAAACCGCCTGTTCAAGAATGATGTCGTACTTTTCCTGCTCGGCCAGTTGCTTGACAACCTTGTTGATGCGATCGCCCATCTGGCTCATTTCTTCATTTCGGCGGGCGTTGAGGTCTTCCTGGAATTCCCGGCGCTTGCGCTGAAAATCGCGATCCTGATCGACCAGTTGCCGCTGACGCGTGACACGCTGGCTTTCCGAGAGGGTGGGAGCATCGCGTTCAAACTTTTCGGTAGCCGTCTTCAGCGCATTGCCGAGATCGTTGATTTCCTTATCGCGACGCGAAAATTCCTGCTCCAGCTTGGCCTGTGCGGCCTTAGCCGTGTTGGACTCCCGAATCACCCGATCGGTCTGGAGAAATCCCGCCTTGAACTCCTGTGCCTGTGCGGGAAGAACTGCCGTGAGAGAGGCCAAGGCCAGCGCGACAGCGATGTGACGAGAAAGTTTTTTCATTAGAAAGAGGTTCCGATCTGGAATTGCAGTTTCTGGATTCTATCGCCCGGATACTTTCGTACCGGGTTGGCGAAGGCCAGACGCAGGGGCCCCAGCGGAGAAATCCAGCTCAGCCCCACGCCCACCGATGCACGCATGTCGCTCAGGCGCATTTTTTCCCCGTCACCGTACACATTTCCCACGTCCACGAAGGTGAAAACACGCAGCGTACGGTCGTTCCCAGCCCCTGGAAACGGCGCAATCAGTTCCGCATTGAGGGTCACCTTCTTGGGACCACCCAGTGAGGAACCGGTCACGTCGCGCGGACCCAGTGTTCCCTGGTCAAAACCACGGACAGAGCCCAGACCGCCGGAATAAAAATTCTTGAACACCGGGAAGGGCCTGCCGCCCATGCCCTTGCCCAGCCCCAGCTCACCATTGAACGCCAGGGTGAATTTTTTGTTGAGAGGAACGTATTGCTGGTACTGGTAGTTGGCACGGACATAGCGCGCATCCCCGGCCACCGACCATTCGGTATTGAGGCGCTGCAGACGCCCCACATTCGGTGCCAGCGCGCTGTCACGGCTGTCGCGCGACCAGCCGATGCTCAGCGGCACCGAGGTGCTGGAGGCACCGTAGCGGTCTGCGTAAGCCAGATAGGCTGCAGGAATGTTGGTACCTGCCTTGATGCGCGTCTGCTCCAGAGCGCCACCAAAGAACACGGTATCGATTTCGGTGAAGGGCACGCCAAACCGCACACCTCCGCCTGTAGTGATCAATTCATAATTTCCACCCTGGTCTTCGTAGGGCTTGTCGGTGCGGTAGTACAGATCGAGCGTGCGGGAAATACCATCCTGGGTGAAATACGGGTTGGTTGTGCTGAATACCAGCGTGCGCTTGAACTTGCTGGTATTCAGATCCACTCCCAGGTAATTGCCCGATCCAAACACGTTCTCCTGCTTGACTGCAAAGGAGAATGACATTTTTTCGGCACTGGAAAACCCCGCTCCCAATTGCAGGGAGCCGGTGGGTTTTTCCGCCACATTGATCACCAAGTCCACCTGATCAGGCGCGCCTGGCACCTCCTGGGTTTCAATATTCACTTCGGTGAAAAAGCCAAGCCGGTCAACGCGATCACGGGAAAGGCGGATCTTTTCACCGTCGTACCACGACGCCTCGAACTGGCGAAACTCGCGGCGCACCACCTCGTCTCGGGTGCGATTGTTACCCGTCACGCTGATGCGGCGAACATAGGCTCGCCGCACCGGATCGGCCTGCAGCACCAGGGCCACGCGGTTGGTAGTGCGATCGATGTCGGGCACAGCCTCGATGCGGGCAAAGGCGAAGCCGAAATTGCCGAAATGATCAGCGAACGCCTTGGTGGTTTCGGCCACCTGATCAGCGTTGTAGGGTTCACCCGGACGAATGCTGACCAGCGACTTGAACTCGTCCTCACGATCCAGGTAGTTGCCCTCGAGCTTGATACCGGAGACCACGAAACGCTCACCCTCGGTCACATTGACGGTGATGAAAATATCCTGCTTGTCGGGCGAAATGGCCACCTGGGTGGAATCGACCCGGAACTCCAGGTAACCCCGCTGGAGGTAGTAGGAACGAAGGGTTTCAAGATCTGCATTGAGCTTGGTACGCGCGTATCGGTCTGACTTGGTGTACCAGCTCAACCAGCCACCGGTATCCTGATCAAACAGTCCCTTGAGCGTGGATTCGCTGAAGTTCTTGTTGCCAACGATGCGGATATCCTTGATGCGTGCCGCCTCCCCCTCCACCACCGAGAAGGTGAGGTTGACGCGGTTGCGCTCGATGGGCGTGACGGTGGTCACCACCTCGGCACCGTAATAGCTTTTGTTGATGTACTGGCGCTTGAGCTCCTGCTCCGCGCGATCGGTCAGCGCCTTGTCGTAAGGCCGACCATCGGTCAGGCCAATGTCCCGCATGGTCTTTTTCAAGAGGTCTTTGTCGAATTCCTTCGAGCCGGTGAAATCAACATCGGCAATGGTGGGGCGCTCTTCCACCACCACCACCAGGACACCCCCAACGGCTTCAAGGCGCACGTCCTTGAACAGGCCCAGACCAAAAAGCGCACGAATGGCCGCCGCGCCTTTGTCATCGTTGTACTCATCGCCCACACGCAGCGGCAGGGAAGCAAAAACCGTACCAGGTTCGACGCGCTGCAGACCCTCCACGCGAATGTCCTGCACTTTGAAAGGCTCGAGCGCCCACGCAGCCTGGACGGCGAAAACCATGGCTGCAACGGCCGTCGCGGTGCGCACACCAAAGCGATTGAAATGTTTTTTCATGAATGAAGCCGATGCCGCCATTGCGCACGCATGGCGGTCATAAAGTTAGCCAAATAGCCGGGTGATATCGTTGAACATGGCGATGGACATCATCAGGAACAGCACCGCAATGCCACCGCGCTGCAAACGCTCCATCCAGGCTTCGGAGACGCCCTTACCCGTCATGCCCTCCCAAAGATAATACATCAGGTGCCCTCCGTCGAGGACGGGTAGCGGCAAGAGGTTCAGCACCCCCAGGCTGACGCTGATCAATGCCAAAAAGGTCAAGTAATGCGTGAGGCCCAAGCTGGCGGAGCGACCCGCATAGTCGGCGATGGTCAAGGGGCCACTGAGGTTCTTCAGCGACGCATCGCCAACAACCATGCGCCCCATCATCTTGAGCGTCAGCACCGAAACCTCCCAGGTGCGTGTCACACCATTCCACAAGCCTTCCAGCAGACCATGCTGCACGGTGGTGAACTGGGGACGGGCACCCACATAGGCACCGATGCGCCCCACCGCTTCGCCCTGATCCTGCTGCACTTCGGGCTGCACATCGAGCGTCACAGTCTGCCCGTCCCGGACAATGCGCCAGGGCTGCACTACCGGCTGGCTATCGCGTACAGAGGAGCGGATCAGCGAGCGCAGGTGCTGCCCGTCCACCACCTCTGTCGCGCCGATGCGCAGCACCTCGTCCCCTTCACGCAATCCGGCCCGGTCGGCAGCGCCACCGGGCATCACCTCGCCCACGAGCGGCCGAGTCCAGGGCCCGACGATACCGATGGTGCGCATCAGGTTCGCATCGGCTTCGCGGGTATCGAGTTCAGTGAACGGCAGCACCACGTAGCGCAGAAGAGTCCCGGGTGACGGCTCCACCTCCAGACGCACGGTAGCTCCGTCCAGCGCACCACGGGTCAGCAACCAGCGCAGATCCTCGAAAGACCTGACCGGACTCAGTTCGTCATCCCCCATGGCGGCGTTGTGCACCAGTTCTCCGCCGCGCAGCCCCGCGGTCTCGGCCACCGAACCGGGCACCGGGCGGGCCAGATAGGCCATGGGCTCCTGCACCCCCATCCAATTGACCGCCGCATACAGCAGCATGGCCAGCACCAGGTTGGCCACCGGCCCGGCGGCCACGATGAGGGCGCGCGAGCGCAGGGGCTGCGTATTGAAGGCGAGGTGTCGCTCCTGGGGTGGGACCGGCGCCTCACGCTCATCGAGCATACGCACGTACCCCCCCAGTGGAAAGGCCCCCACGACAAACTCGGTGGGCGAGCCCTTGGGCTGCCAGCGCAACAAGGGTTTGCCAAAGCCGACTGAAAAGCGCAGCACCTTCACGCCACAGGCCACTGCCACACGATAGTGCCCGTACTCATGTACTGCGATCAAGACACCCAGTGCGACAAGAAAGGCAACGATGGTCAGCATGCGTGCTCCAGTGAAATGGATCGCTCAGGATGCCAGTTGCAATGCGATGCGCTGTGCTGTTGCGCGCGCTTGCGCATCCAGCGCCAGCAGGTCCTCGAGCGAATCGGGGTTGGAGGGCGTCACCGTCGATAAAGTTTCCAGGTTCAGCGCATGGATCTGGTCAAAACGGATGCACCCCTCCAGAAAGGCCGCCACCGCCACTTCGTTGGCGGCGTTGAGTACCGCCGTGGTACCTGGTGCCGCCTCCAGCGCCTCCCAGGCCAGGCGCAACCCCGGGAAACGGTCCGGGTGCCCGTGGTCGTCGATGGCCTCGAAAGTCATGGCGCTCAGGGCATGGAAGTCGAGTGCCGCCGCGCCCGACTCCACGCGCTCGGGCCAGGCCAGGCCATAGGCGATGGGCACGCGCATGTCCGGTGTGCCCAGTTGCGCCACCACAGAGGTATCTCGGTACTGCACCATGGAATGGATGATGCTTTGCGGATGGATGACCACATCGAGCTGGCGCGGCGCCAGTCCGAACAGGTAGCGCGCTTCAATCACCTCCAGCGCCTTGTTCATCATCGTGGCCGAATCGACCGAGATCTTGCGCCCCATCACCCAGTTGGGGTGGGCGCAGGCCTCGCCCGGCGTGACCGCGCGCAGCGACTCCGGGTCGCGCTGGCGAAACGGTCCACCCGAGGCGGTCAGAATGATCTTTTCCACGCGCCGCTGCCAGGTGGACGGGTCCTCAGGCAGAGACTGGAAGATTGCCGAATGCTCGCTGTCGATGGGCAGCAGCGTCGCCCCCCCCTCGCGCACGGCGCGCAGGAACACCTCGCCACCGACCACCAGCGCCTCCTTGTTGGCCAGCAGCAACCGCTTGCCCGCGCGCGCTGCTGCCAGGCAGGGCGCCAGACCTGCCGCGCCAACAATGGCCGCCATCACGGCATCCACCTCCGGGTGAGATGCTATTATTTCAATAGCATCAGGCGCTTGAAGAACAAGCGTTGGAAGGCGGTTTTGCTCAATTTTCTCGGCCAACAGCCGGGCGTGCGGCGCACTTGCCATGGCAGCAAAGCGCGGCCGCAGGCGCACGCACTGTTCCAGCATCAGGTCCACCTGTGTGGCTGCGCTCAGTGCAAAGACCTCGAAACGGTCGGGGTGGCGCGCCACGACATCGAGCGTGCTCGTGCCGATGGAGCCGGTCGACCCGAGCACTGTGATGCGTTGTTTCATGCGTTTACCAGAGAAGAAAGCATCATCGCCAGCGGCAGCGTGGGCAGCAGCGCATCGACCCGGTCAAGCACACCGCCATGGCCGGGCAGCAGGTTGCTGCTGTCCTTGACGCCTGCGCTGCGCTTGATGAGCGATTCGATGAGGTCACCCACCACACTCATGGCTGCCATGAACAAGGCACCCAGCAGCAGCAGCCACCAGCCCTGCCCTGCCAGGCGGGTGTAGAAGCTGGTCACCGGCGCCTGCCAGTGCGCATCCGCCCACACCCAGCACAGTGCCAGCAGCAGCACGCCAGCCACGCCGCCCCAGACGCCTTCCCAGCTTTTGCCAGGGCTGATCGATGGGGCCAGCTTGTTTTTGGTGAAGCGCAGGCCGAAAGTGCGGCCTGCAAAGTAGGCGGCAATGTCGGCCATCCAGACCAGCGTCATCACCGACAACAGAAAATTGATGCCCACGGCACGCGCCTGCACCACTGCCAGCCAGGCAAGCCACAGCGCCAGCACGCCCGCCACCAACCGCACCGGTGCCGGAATGCGCGGCCAGCCAGCCACGCCCGCGCGCAGCAGCCCGGCGCTGCCCAGCACCCAGAACGCCCCACCCGCCATCCACAGCGGCGCCAACGTTCGCCCGGTCAGCCCGAGCGCCCAGGAGGCACCGCACAGCGCCACGCAGACTGCACCCACAGCCACGGAGCCCACGGGGCCGCAGCCATTGAGCCGCCCCCATTCCCACGCCCCCGCAGCCATGAGCACCAGCACCACGGCAGTGAAGGGCACGGGCGAGGGGTAGAACAAGGCTGGCAGCAGAATGGCCAGCAGGACCAGGGCGGTGATGATGCGCTGTTTCAGCATGGCGGTCCTTTCAGAACCCGTGGTCAGGCATGCGCTGATGCAGGCTGCGCCGTCAGGACCTGTTCGGATGTCTTGCCGAAACGACGTTCACGCGCATGGAAAGCCGCAATGGCCTCGTCCAGCGCAGCGTCATCGAAATCGGGCCAGAGCTTGTCGCTGAAGTACAGCTCGGAATAAGCGGCCTGCCACAACAGGAAGTTGCTCAGCCGCATTTCGCCGCCGGTGCGGATCAACAGGTCGGGGTCGGGTACGTGGGCCAGTGCCATGGCACGGTCCAGGCTGGCCTCGGTGATAGGCTCGCCGCGCGCGGTGAGCTGCGCCGCGGCCTGTGCCACGTCCCAGCGGCCACCATAGTTGAAGCAGACGTTGAGCACCAGGCGCGTGTTGTGCGCCGTGGCAGCTTCGGCCTCGGCCAAGCCCACCTGCACCTTGCTGGACAGGCCCGCGCGTGCACCCACAAAATGCAGTTGCACGCCGTCGCGCAGCAACTGGGGCACTTCGCGCGAGAGCGCCTTGGCCAGCAGCTCCATCAGGCCCGAAACCTCATCCTGCGGACGGTTCCAGTTTTCGGACGAAAAGGCGAAGACCGTGAGCACACCCACGCCGCGCTGCGCGCAGGCCTGCACGCAGCGGCGCAGCACATCGACACCTTGCTTGTGCCCCGCCAGACGGGGCAGGAAGCGACGCTTGGCCCAGCGACCATTGCCATCCATGACGATGGCGATGTGGTGGGGCGGCACCAGGTTCTGGGCCATGAAGGCAGACATCGCGGCGGGGTTCAGACCGCCATGATTTCCTGCTCCTTGGCAGCCACCAGAGCATCGATCTCGGCAATGTGCCGGTCGGTCACTTTCTGGATGTCTGCTTCGGCGCGCTTCTGGTCGTCTTCGGAGGCAAGTTTGTCCTTGACGAGCTTCTTGACCCCTTCATTGGCATCGCGGCGCAGGTTGCGCACGGCGATCTTGGCCGACTCGCCCTCGTTGCGGGCCAGCTTGGTCATTTCCTTGCGGCGCTCCTCGCTCATCGGAGGCATGGGAACACGTATCAGATCGCCCATGGAGGCGGGGTTCAGGCCCAGGTCACTTTCACGGATGGCCTTTTCGATCTTGGCGCCCATGCCCTTTTCCCAGGGCTGCACGCTGATGGTGCGCGAATCCAGCAACGCCACGTTGGCCACCTGGCTCAGCGGCACCATCGAACCGTAATATTCCACATGTACGGTGTCCAGCAAGGCTGGATTGGCACGACCGGTGCGGATTTTCTGCAGGTTGTTCTTGAAAGCAACGATGGACTGGTCCATCTTGCCTTCCATGTTTTTCTTGATATCGGCAGTCATGTTGTTTCCTCTGGAGTCGGGTTGCAGCGCCCTGCCGCCACCCACCATCAAGCGTAAACCAGGGTGCCTTCGTCTTCGCCCATCACCACGCGCTTGAGCGCACCGGGCTTGAAGATGGAAAACACCTTCACGGGCAGCTTCTGGTCACGGCACAGGGCAAATGCCGTGGCATCCATGATGCCCAGATTGCGCACCATGGCTTCGTCAAAGCTCAGCTGGGTGTACCGCGTCGCCGAAGGGTCCTTGTGCGGATCGGCCGTGTAAACACCATCGACCTTGGTGGCCTTGAGCACCAGCTCGGCACCAATTTCGGCGCCGCGCAGCGCGGCAGCGGTGTCGGTGGTGAAGAACGGATTACCGGTACCGGCGGCAAACACCACCACCTTGCCCTCTTCGAGGTACTGCAACGCCTTGGGCCGGACGTAAGGCTCAACCACCTGCTCGATCGAGATGGCGGACATCACGCGCGCCGTCAGGCCCTGCTTGTCCATGGCGTCGGCCAGGGCCAAGGCGTTCATCACCGTGGCCAGCATGCCCATGTAGTCGGCGGTGGCCCGGTCCATACCTTCAGCACCACCGGCCACGCCCCGGAAGATGTTGCCTCCACCAATCACCACCGCCACTTCCACCCCCATGCGGGTGACCTCGGCCACCTCGCCCACCATGCGCACGATGGTCGCACGGTTGATGCCAAAGGCATCATCCCCCATGAGCGCCTCGCCCGACAGCTTGAGCAAAATGCGCTTGTAGGCTGGCGTGGCGATGGTCATGGGAGAACTCCTGGGTTAAATGAAAGGATGGGTGGCAAGAGGGGGTAAGAGGCAATCAGGCAGCAGCCTTGGCAGCCGCCACCTGAGCGGCCACTTCTGCGGCGAAATCATCCACCTTCTTCTCGATGCCTTCACCGACCACGTACAGGGTAAAGCCCTTGACGGTGGTGTTGGCTGCCTTGAGCATCTGCGCCACGGTCTGCTTGCCGTCGGCTGCCTTCACGAAAACCTGGTCAGCCAGCGACACTTCCTTCAGGTACTTCTGCACTGCGCCGTCAATGCGCTTGGCCGTGATCTCTGCGCTTTGCGCAGGCTTGCCAGCAGCCACCAGCTCCTTGTTGGCCTCATCAGCCTTGCCTTCGGCAACAGCACGCTCCTTGGCGATCAGCTCGGCAGGCACTTCGGCGCTGGTCAGAGCCACGGGCTTCATGGCAGCAATGTGCATGGCCACGTCCTTGGCAGCGGTTTCGTCGCCGTCGAACTCGACCACCACGCCGATGCGGGTGCCGTGCAGGTAGGAAGCCAGCTTGCTTGCACCACAAAAAGACTTGAAGCGGCGGAACGACATGTTCTCGCCAATCTTGCCGATCAGACCCTTGCGCACATCTTCCAGCGTGGGACCAAAGCTGTCTTGGCTGTAGGGCAGCGCGCCCAGGGCAGCGATGTCGGCAGGGTTGTGCTTGGCCACCAGTTCAGCCGCGGCCTTGGCCATGGCAATGAAGCTGTCGTTCTTGCTGACAAAGTCGGTTTCGCTGTTCACTTCGACCAACGCGCCGGTGTTGTCATTGATGAAGCTGGCGACCACGCCTTCGGCGGTGATGCGCGATGCAGCCTTGCCCGCTTTGGTGCCGAGCTTGACGCGAAGCAACTCTTCAGCCTTGGCCATATCGCCATCGGCCTCGGTCAGAGCCTTCTTGCACTCCATCATGGGGGCATCGGTCTTGCCACGCAGTTCGGCAACCATGCTTGCGGTAATTGCAGCCATCTTTTGTTTCTCCGTATTCAGTTCAATCGTTTCTAGATAAAAAAAGGGGGCCAAACGAGCCCCTCTTTTTTTCCGCGACGTATCGCGCGGGCCCGGGACTTCAGGCAGCGGACTCTTCCACTTCCACGAACTCGTCAGCACCTTCGCCAGCAGCAGCCTTGACCACTTCGGTCACGGCGTTGTTGCGGCCTTCGATGATGGCGTCAGCCATGGCGCGCACGTACAGGTCCACGGCCTTGGCCGAGTCGTCGTTGCCGGGGATGACGTAGTCAATGCCTTCAGGCGAGTGGTTGGTATCGACCACACCGATCAGCGGAATGCCCAGCTTCTTGGCTTCGGCGATGGCGATCTTGTGGAAACCCACGTCAACCACGAAGATGGCGTCGGGCAGGGCATTCATGTCCTGGATGCCGCCGATGTCCTTTTCGAGCTTTTCGATCTCGCGGGTGAACATCAGCTGTTCTTTCTTGCTCAGGGACTCCAGGCCGGCTTCCTGCTGGGCCTTCATGTCCTTGAGGCGCTTGATCGAGGTCTTCACGGTCTTGAAGTTCGTCAGCATGCCGCCCAGCCAGCGCTGGTTCACGAAAGGCACGCCAGCGCGGGCGGCTTCAGCGGCGACGGTGTCACGGGCCTGGCGCTTGGTGCCGACGATCAGGATGGTGCCGCGGTTGGCCGACAGTTGCGTGGCGAACTTGGTGGCAGCCTGGAGCATCGGCAGCGACTTCTCCAGGTTGATGATGTGGATCTTGTTGCGGTGGCCGAAGATGTACGGGGCCATCTTGGGGTTCCAGAAGCGGGTTTGGTGACCGAAATGGACACCGGCCTCCAGCATTTCGCGCATGGTGACGGACATGAGAATTCTCCAAAGGTTGGGTCTAAAATCCAGCCCGACATTTGCGGCCTTCCGGGCCGCAACACCTTGATGGGACTGGTTTGCGATTTGTCTTGCCCGGTTCTTACACCCG
>JANJVG010000159.1 GCA_024710165.1 Burkholderiaceae bacterium | reverse complement strand
CGCCTGCTCGGTGAACGCCATGCTGGCCAACTGCTCGATGAGCTTTTTGTCCACGGGCGAGCATTCGAAGTCGAAGCCCGCCAGGTCGCGGTGCACGGGGAACTTCGCCGTGTGCATCTGGTAGCTCACTGAGCGCATGGCTCTGTCCGTGACTTCCGCTTGCAGCAGGTGCTCCAGCAGCCAGCGCGAGCTCTCCAGCGTGGCGTGGCCGCCTTGCTTGACCAGGTCCTCCCAGGCCCCGGCCATGCCGTACAGGCGCAACTCTTTGAGCTCCTTGTCCAGCTCACGCATGATCGGCCTCCTGCACATCATTGCCAGCGCGCAGGCTGTCGTAGCGCGCCGTGTCGGCCAGGGGTGTCTGGCTCACTTGCAGGTTGGTCGCAACCGTCTCGGGCAGGGGCTGCGCTTGCAGGCGGCCGAGCACGTTGATGACGTGCTCGGTGCTCACCCGCCCCGACGGCGGCGCACTCTCCAGGGCCAACTCCACCGCCACCAGCACGGCGTCCAGCCCTTGCTTGGGCACCTCGACCAGTAGCCTGTGCCGCCGGGTACCGAGTCGTACAGCATGACGTAATGGCGGCGCGGCCCACCGTCTTTGCCAGGCTCGTCCTGCAGCACCATGCGCAAGTGGTCCACCTTGCCACCAAATCGGCGCTTGAGCCCCAACTGCACGGCCGCCATGAAGGACTGGACCACGCTCTCGTCCATGCCGTTCTTCGTATACGGCACCAGAATCCGCAAAGCCTCCGACTCGAACTCTCGGTACAGGTACAGGCACTCCAGCAAGTTGGCAGGACTGTCATCACCGTACTTGGGGCAATCGAAGCTATGGCTTTGCCCGCTCGGGTCGCTACTTCGTCGAGGAGGCTTTTGCACCTTGCCGCAGTGCTTGCACAGCTTGAATCCAGGTCGCGAAGACTCCTTGTCCGCCACCTTGAACGCCTCGCCAGGCTTGGCCAGCTCACCAAAATTCACGTCCCGGAACGTCACCCGGGAGATGAACTCAAAACCAAACGGCAGAGCACCCGAGCCAATCTGCCACGCCTCACGAATATGTGATGGAGAGAAATCCGCCATCAGCTGGCGCACGTAGTACTTGGGCTCACGGTCAACCGCATCGATTGGGTCGACTTCCACCCGTCATGGCACCAACTGATGTCGCTGGCCTGGAAGCACGAAGTTCCCACGCTCTCGTGGACGGCGAAACAGAAAAATCCTCACTTGGCGCGTGCGGTGCTGTCCTACCTGTGGAATCAGGTCGAACAAGGCACGGGCTGTCCCACGGGAATGGCTTACGCGGCGTATGCGGGGCTGGCTCGTGAGCCAGCGTTGAAGATTTGGGCCGAGAAAGTTCTGGGCACGGTTTACGAAAACAGCCGCCGGGAGGTAGCTGACAAACCCTCTGTGGTCATCGGCTACGCCATGACGGAAAAGCAAGGCGGCTCAGACCTGCGCGAGACACAGACCACGGCGGTCTATTCCCACTCAGCCGAGTACCACGGGGCCGTGGCGCACTGGTATGAGCTCACGGGCCACAAGTGGTTTTGCTCCGTCCCGCAATCAGATGGCTTCTTTACGCTGGCCAAGGTGAATGGTGGCGTGACCTGCTTCTTCTTTCCGCGGACCTTGCCTGACGGCAGCTTCAACCGGTTCTTCATTCAACGCCTCAAGGACAAGGCTGGTAACCGCTCCAATGCCGGCAGCGAAGTGGAATACAGCGGGACGATGGCGATTCGGGTGGGAGAAGAAGGTCGAGGTCTTCGTGAAATTTTGTCCCACTCACACCTCACGCGTCTGGACTTCGCGGTCGGCTCGGCGGGCTTGATGCGACAGGTGCTGACCCTGGCACTCAACCACACTACCACCCGGAACGCATTCGGCTCCAGTCTGGCCAAACGGCCCATGATGGCCAACGTGCTGGCTGACATGGCGGTGGAAGTCGAGGCCGCAACGCTCATGGCGTTGAGGGTGGCCAGGGCCACCGACCACATCGACACGAACCCTCAAGAAAAAGCCCTCGCGCGCGTGGCGACACCGGCTGCCAAATACTTCAACTGCTCACGTGTGGTGGCGGTGGCCAACGAGGCGCTGCAGTGCCATGGTGGCAACGGTTTCGTGGAGGACCACCCGATGGCAAGGCTCTACCGCGAGGCGCCACTCAACAGCGTGTGGGAAGGTGCTGCCAACATGATGTGCATGGACGTGCGCCGTGCGATGCAACAGGAGGCCAATTCCCGGGATGCCTTGTTTGCCGAGCTGGCCGACGTGCGCGGACAGGATTCGCGATTCGATGCCTACGTCACGGCGCTGGGCCCACTGCTTGACGAGATGCAGCATGAAGAATTCTTTGCTCGCCCGGCCACCGAGGGGATTGCCCGTGCGCTGCAAGGTGCAGAACTTCTGAGGCACTCAACGCCCGAGGTCATCGACATCTTCATGAAAACCCGTCTGGGTGGCGGGGCGAACAACTGGGGGGCGATGTTCGGCACCCTGGGCCCGGGGGTGACACAGTCCCAGGCTGACCGTGTGGTCGAGCGCGCTTGCCTCTGGTGATGCGGCGGGAGCTTGAAGCACTGGAAAAACCTGGTTCATGACACCCAATGCATCGAGGCTGGAAATCACCGGCGCAAAGCTGAGATTGAGGCGCTGCATGACATCTTGGGCAACTCTGATTCTGGACAACCTGCGGATGCATCACGCTAAGCAGGTCAAGGCGTGGCTGGCAGAGCACGCCGACGCCATCGAGGTGCTCTACCTGCCCAGCTACAGCCCGGAGTTGAACCCCGATGAGATGGCCAATGCAGACATCAAGCAAGCGGTGACCAAGCTGGCCCCGGCGCGCACGAAGCTGCAATTGGTGAAGGCCACCGCAAAGCACTTGCGCAGCGTGCAGCGTCGGCCCGAGCGCACGCAAGTACTTTGAGCACGGGCCGGTGCGCTATGCGGCTTGATGCAAGTTCACAGGGGCCGGATCAATAAGAGCTCCACTTTTCAGGGGCAACCTCATGACCACCTTGACCCACTACCAATACAGCGCTACAAACCCGCCATGACAGCCCTCTCCGATCCCATCGTCATCGGCCTGATGATTTTCAACATCGTGATGCTGCTCGGCTATTTCTCTTCCAAATGGCTCAAGGCATGCGAGCCCGGGGCCAAGAAAGAACATTCCTGAGCGCAGTTTGCTGCGCCTGTGATGGCCAAGGATCGAAGCTCTTCACTGAACTGCTGCTAGCCCAGCCGGTAGTTCCCCTTTTGCCCCTCACGAACCATCCCTGCATCAATGACCCTGCGCAATGCCAGGCCCACTGAGCCTTTGGGTATCCCTGCTCCGTCAGCAATGGCCACTTGCGTCAGAGGCTTCCAGCTGCGTCGATCCAGGACTTGTTTGAGATAGGCCAGGACCTTTTGGTCATTGGCGCTCAGGCGCTGACGTGGGCGAGCAGGTTCCGCCGTCACGCTCGCTGTCGCCTTCTTTCGCAGCGGTTGTTTGGGCTGCACTGGCTTGATCTGCACGTCCTGTGCTTCTTCAACGCCCAGGGCGCTGGGCTGCACACGTGCGCGTGGACTGCGATCGGACAAGTCCACCAGCACCGGGGGTTCGGCTGCTGCGAGCTCCATGGCGGACCCGTACAGGGTCTTGAGCTGTTCTTCCATCGCCTGCAGCTCGTGTGCCATCCGTGCAATGCTGCGTAGCTGTGCGTAGGCGCGATCAGCATCATTGCCGAAGGGTTCGCTGGCAACCATATGGACCACGCGACTGGCGTGTTGCTGTACGTCCTGGGCCAGCGCATTGCGCGCTGCGTACAGGTTTTCACCCGCCTTTTGAAGTAGTAGCAATGTCTTTGGGCTTATGGACATGAAAACTCCCGATAACGATCGCCACGCTGGCAATGGCGTAGCGTGAATTCGAAAGTTGAAAGTGTATGGGAGCCTTGTTACGGCGGCCGCGCATTGGCGAAGCCCTGCTCCTAGAATTGATTCGTCTGTCTGGATTCTTCAGCCAGAGAACTTCAAACCAACGCACCCACGAGACCCACAATGGCCACCGCAAAGAAAGCCCCCGCTCCTGCCAAGAAATCCACGACGTCGGTCCCCGCCGCCAAGAAGGTCGCTGCCACAAAACCCGCAGCAGCGGTCAAGCCTGTCGCAGCAGTCAAGCCCATCAAGACGGTTTTCAACAAGACCACGCTTGTGGCCCACCTGGTCGAGCAGTCCGGTGTCGAGCCCAAGGCCGCCAAGGCCGTGCTCGCCGCGCTGGAGTCAGCGATCCTGGGCTCGGTGCACAAGAAGGGCTCCGGCGAATTCACCCTCCCCGGTCTCCTCAAGATTGGCCTGCTGCAAGTGCCTGCCAAGAAGAAGCGTTTTGGCAAGGATCCGTTCACGGGTGAAGAGCGCTGGTTCCCTGCCAAGCCCGCATCGGTCAAGATCAAGACCCGAGCCCTGAAGAAGCTCAAGGACGCAACGCTCTGATGGCCTTCCCAGCGCGATCCTTGCGGCCTCCGAGGGGCCGGTGGATCCCCTGAATCCGCGCTGAGAGCAAGCGCCCCTGCCACAGCTGCGTGGGCGATTTGCCTATCTGGATTGCTCCGTCCTTCGTCAGGTGAAAGTAGACGCGCATGCCAACCCTCCACCCCATGTCTGCCGGCAGCGCAACCCGCAGACGCCGGTCGATCCGTTCTGTATATGTCCGGGATGGATGGGCTTGGCGCCCCTTGGCCATGTGTTGTCTCATGTGCATGGTCACGCTCAATGCACCTGCATCTGCGCAGTACCCAGAGCTGCCTGAATGCGGGCGACCTGCTGGGGATCGACATCGCCATCGCAGTTCATGCCCAAGACCTGGGCCAGCGTGCTGCCGAGCTCCGGGTGACTGCGGCGCAATTGGCGCAGGGGCTCCTGCAGCAGTTCCCGCTGTGCCACTGCGATCCGGCTTCGGTAGGTACGGGGCGAGACAGCCACCGGCACGAGGTGCCCACCCAGCGCCTGCTGGCGTGCGCACCAGTAATAGCAGCAGGACTGCACAAATGCAGCGACAGCGGCCAGTTCGCGCTCATGGCGGTGCATCAAACCCCCATACTGCCCTGCCCTGTCGGCGGCACGCTCACTCAGGTCCAAAGGCATTGTTGGCGCATGCCCTGCCTCAGTCGCAGCTCCGACATGCAGAAAATAGGCCTTCACCAGGTCGTCCTCGGCAAAGAGGTCGTACAGGAACTGGTGAAGCGCGCCGATGGCGACCTGCGGCATGCGCGCGTGGATGTCGTGGCGGCAGCGATCGATCTCGGTCGCTGACGGATGCAGCTGGCTTGATGTGTACCGCACCGACGGGCGGGTGTGGGCTACGGAGACTGCGAGGACTGCGGGCTGGGAAGCTGTGCTCAGCAAAGAGGTGTTTGCGTTCATGGTGTGCCTGGGTGAGGGGAATGTTCGGGCAAGGCTCCGCCCAGACTGCTGGTTTTTGCAGCCGTTGGGCGAAAGAAGGAATGAGCGGACTTACGCGCTGGCGCGGGGCGAGTGCGTGCGTCCTGTGCGTATCCAGGGGCCCGGTGGGGCTTGGGGTTCACCCTTGTGATGGACGGCCGGCAGCACGATGTCCGTGGGACGGCGGGACATGGCGCTGCTGGTGCCACCACGGAGGGACACACTTGCCTGTGCGGGCTTATGCACGCCGCGTGGCTTGGGTACGGCTTGCGGTGGTGGCAGCACCGGGGCATAGAGGTCCGCGTGCACCGGGCGCAGCCCTGCGTCTGCGCCGCCCTCTTCCATGCGAATCACCTGCCCCGTGGCCAGGCGACTGGCCAGCAGCCGCTCCATGGCCGATCCGTCCTGACGCGTGAGGTTGGGCACGTAGCGGCTGTAGACCTTGAACAGCATCTCCGTGCTGGTGTGGCCGAGCTGGCGCGCAATCCATTCAGGCGCTTCACCGGCTGCAAGCCACAAGGTGGCTGCCGTGTGTCGCATTTGATAGGGCCTGCGTTCAGCCATGCCCAGATGGCGCAACAGGGGATACCAGACACGGTCCGTGAAGTTCTTGTTGTCCAGCGGTGCGCCCATGAGGTTGCAGAACACGTAGTCCGACAACTTGCCTGTGACCTCGTACTGTTTGGCCATTGCGTCAAACACCGGCTGGCTCATCTGGATGTCCCGCTGGCTGCCGTCGGTCTTGGTGTACTCATCCTCTCCAAGAACGAAGGTCTCCCGGACCCGGATCAGGCGGTGCTCGAAATCCACGTAGCGCCATTTGAGGCCATGGACTTCGCCGGTGCGCATGCCGGTGAAGAAGCGCACGGTGAAGTAGTTGCGATAGTCCGCGCGGACGGTTGCCAGGATGCTCTGTACATCCTGCAGACTGAACGGATCCACATCGACCTTGCGCACCCGCAGGCGTTTGATGTTGATCGTGGGCGTCGTAAACTCGAACCGGTCGGCGGCTTCGTCCATGATCTGGCAAAGCGTGCCAATGATCTCGTTGATGCGTTTGGGTGAGAGTCCTTCCTTGTCTCCGCGACCTTTTACTTTGGCGAGTGTGGCGCGGTAGGCAAGGATGTCGGATTTGGTGATGCTGCTGACCACCTTTTGTCCGAAGTGGGGGATCAGGCGACCGTCCAGCGTGGAGCGCAGGGATCGAATATGGCTGCGGCGCCATTCGATCTCGTGCTCTTGGAACCATTGGGCCGTGAATTCGCAGAATAAGGGACCGATCGCCTTCGGCTCTGCGGTCGACTTTTCAGCTGACTCTGCAAACACCTCTGTCATCGCCGTGGGGGCCACCTTCTCAAGGTTCGCCCGTGCAAAGCGCTTGAGCGCTTTGCTGTTGGGGAAGTAGTTGGCGTAGTCGAAGGTGCCTGCATTGATCTCGGTCTCGATCTTGGCGAGGACTTTTTCCAGCTTCTTGCGGTTGGTTGGGGTGTCGGTCAGTGCCGTGTACTCCCGGCAACGCTGGCCCTGAAATGTGAAATCAAAAAACAGTGCCCCGTTCGGCTTGTGTACTCGAATGCTAGTGTCCTGAGTTAGAAATTCGCAGACAAAATCTTTCGACACTTGCAAGGATATCCTCGGCAGACTTGGCCCAGACGAATGGTTTTGGGTTGGCGTTGTAGAGTTCGAGGTATTCGCGGATTGATTTTTCTAGTTGC
>JANJVG010000199.1 GCA_024710165.1 Burkholderiaceae bacterium | reverse complement strand
GCTTTCCAGCGATTCATGGCGGCTATCGCCGAGAAGAACTCCGCTACCATTCATTGAATATCAACCAGCGGTGTTGCACTTCAGATTTGAGACCGCCTTGAATATCAACCAGCGGTGTTGCACTTCAGATTTGAGACCGCCCAGATTTTTGCGGGGGCTCCGGCACCACCGCCGCCGTCGCCGAAAAACTCGGCCGCCGCTGGATCACCACCGACCTGGGCAAGCCCGCCTGCATGATCATGCGCAAACGCCTGATCGACCTGGAGGCCAAGCCCTTTCTCTATCAGGCCATCGGCGACTACCAGGTCGAAGCCGCCAAGGCCACGCTGGGGCGCGACTTCCGTATTGGCGATCTGTCGCAGATCGTGCTGTCGCTCTACGGCGCCCTGCCGCTGCCGCCCGAGGCCAACCCGCAGCGCAACCTGGGCCAGATTGCGGGCGTCGAACTGGATGGCCGGCGCGCCAGCAAAACGCTGGTGCTGGCCGATTCACCCAACAAGCTCACCGGCACCGCCACCCTCAAAAAGGCCATTGCCCAGCGCGACAACCTGCTGGGCGGCTGGGACCGCGTGGTGGTGCTGGGCTGGAACTTTGAGCCCAGCATTGGCGAAACCATCACCGCGCTGAACGATGACCGGCTGGAAGTGCTGGTGATTCCGCCCGACCTGATGGACCGCCTGAAAAAGAAGGGCGGCATCGACAAACTGCGCGGGCAGGTGCGGTTTTCCAGCTTGCAGTATTTGACGATCCACCCGGTGCAGCGGCGCGCGCAGGCCAGCGAAGAAACCCTGAACGTGCGCCTGAAGAACTACGTGCTGCTCTCGCCCGAGGCCATCAACCTCGACGACGCCAACCGCGCCAAGCTGCAGGCCGTGGCCAACGCCGAGCCGCTGGCGCTGATCGAATACTGGGCGGTGGACCCGGACTACGACGGCAAAGTGTTCCGCTCGGTGTGGCAGGACTACCGCGGCAACACCGCCAACGATGCCGACGCGCTGCGCGTGGTCACACAGGCCACTTTGAGCGTGCCCGCCCACAGCGGCCCGCGCAAAGTCTGCGTGCGCGTGGTGGATGTGTTTGGGTTTGAGGCGGAGGTAGTGGCCACGGTGGACGTGGCGGCATGATGAATCGGTGGCAAGCCGTTGGTGGCATGCTTCATGAGCGCGGTTCCGGTGGGGCTGGCTTACGCTGCCATCACCATGCGCTGCACCACCGGGCGCGGCTGCTGTGCCGCCTGCCACAAGTCGTAGGCGCTTTGCATGCCCAGCCACATTTCTGCACTGGTGCCCAGCAAGTCCGACAAGCGCAGCGCCATGTCGGCAGAAATGCCGGCGTGCCCGTGCAGGATGCGCGACAGGTAGCCGCGGGTCACGCCGAGCTGCGCAGCTGCCTGCGTGACGCTGACCTCGGCCAGCCATTCCTGCAGCACTGCGCCGGGATGGGGTGGGTTATGCATACGGCCCATGGGGCACCTCCGACGGGCTTTGCTTGGAGGACGGTGCGCAACCAAGGCACAGCCGTCTTTGACCCCATCAGCCCTTGGCTTGATGGCGACCGTAGTTTTCAGGAAAGCGCTGCGCCATCTCCTGTTTGCTCTGCCTCAGCAATGCGATCTCGGATGGTGTCAGCCGTCTCGGTTCGGGTGAGGTACCGAGCTTCTGATTCAGTAAGCGCGTCGAAGGTGTGAGCGAAATGTCCGATCCACCAGTTTTCAAGTTCTGTTCCATGTTTTTCTCTCATTGCTTGCAAAGTTTGAGGCAGCGGCGTCAATTTGGCCGAATACGGCTTTCCTGTCAGCGTTACCGCTGCCACCACACGCCCGCCGTTGGACTCGATATGGCCCTTCAAGTTCGCCAAGGTGCCACCCATTCCCACAAAGTCATCCACCAGCACGTATTCGCACCCGGCCTTCACTGGGCCTTGAAATTCGGCTTGGCGGGCCATGCGCCAGAAACCCTTGGCGCTGGTATGCCCCACCACATTGACCTGAACAATGCCTGTATCCACGGGCCAGCCAAGCACTTTCCCCAGCAGCTCTGCAAAAACTTCAGGGATTGCATTGATGCCTTGGCGCTCAACGGCGTGGGCACTGACCAGTGTCGGTGTGCGCACGCCCACCAACTCCTCCAGAGCGTGCGTTTTCTCCAAACTGAACGTATCCAAAACCAAATCAGCGGCTGCATCGTCGTCACCCGATTTCGCCGCTTTGTAGGCCGGGTGCTGCTTAACGGCAGATTCTGTGGCGTGAATCACGACATCAGGAAACGCGCCCCATGCGGTGCGAGGCGGGTGAAAGGTGACAGGCATGGCTGGAATTCTCCCACGCACACTGTTTTTTTGGATTCAACCATCCTATGACACCTACCGATAACCCCCTGGCACTCTCCGCTGCACTTACCGCCCGCACGAACACGCTGGCTCTGGGCCTCGAATCCGGCGCCGCTGACCTGCTGGAACTGGTCACCCCCACCACAGCGGAGCTGCTGCTATGGTGGTTTGGCGAAGACATGGTGGCTGCGCGCGGCGGGCTGAACTTCCATGCCGGGCAGAAGCAGGCCATCCTGAATGCCATCGTGGCGCACGAGGTGCTGGGCGCCGCCACGCTGCAGGACTTGTACCAGCAGGTGGCACCCGATGCGCTGCTGGCGGGCACCCGGCTGGCCGAAGTGTCTGCGGCCAAGCACGCACACCCAAAATACTGCTTCAAGATGGCCACCGGCACGGGCAAAACCTGGGTGTTGCAGGCGCTGCTGATTTGGCAACTGCTGAACAAAAACGCAGCGCTGGCCGAGGGGCAGGACGACGCGCGCTTTACCCGTCAGTTCATGGTGGTGGCGCCGGGGCTGATCGTTTACGAGCGGCTGCTGGATGCGTTTTGCGGAAAACTGATAGCAGGAAGCGCAAGCGGGGCAAGGGATTTCGCCACTTCCGATATGGCGCAGTTTGCCGACCTGTTCATCCCCGAGGCGCACCGCGACGCAGTGTTTGCCTTTGTGCGCGGCAATGTGTGCAGCAAGGGCGAGATCGGCCTGAAAGCCACGGGCAACGGCATGATCGCCATCACTAACTGGCATTTGCTGGCCGAGGGCGAGGTGGCAGACGACATAGAAGAAGTGCAAGCGCCCGGCGCGCCGCTGGAGCCGCAGCAGGTGGTAAACGCCGTGTTGCCCCTGACGCCTGGCCGCGCCACGGGCAACAGCCTGGACGTGCTGGACCGCCGCTATGCGCGCGGCAATGTGCTGGAGTTTCTGGCCGCTCTGCCTGAGCTGATGGTGTTCAACGATGAGGCGCACCACATCCACGAGTTCAAGCGCGAGGGCGAGGTGACGGAAGTGGAGTGGCAAAAGAGCCTGAGCCGCATCGCCGAAACCAAGGGCCGGCGCTTTGTGCAGGTGGACTTTTCTGCCACGCCGTACAACGACGTGGGCAGCGGAAAAAACAAGAAAAAACTGTACTTTGCGCACATCGTGACCGACTTTGACCTGAAGGCCGCCATGCGCGCCGGGCTGGTCAAGTCTTTGGTGCTGGACCGGCGCAAGGAGATAGGCGCATTGCCGCTGGAGTTCAAAGCCGAACGGGACGAGGCGGGCAACCCGGCCCTGAGCGAAGGCCAGCGCGTGATGCTGAGGGCTGGCCTCAAGAAACTGCGCAAGCTGGAGGCGGACTTTGCCCGCATCGA
Source organism: Burkholderiaceae bacterium (assembly GCA_024710165.1). Lineage (GTDB taxonomy): Bacteria > Pseudomonadota > Gammaproteobacteria > Burkholderiales > Burkholderiaceae_C > Simplicispira. The sequence goes on along the minus strand of JANJVG010000199.1, from coordinate 6,096 downwards.
CCCCGCGCGCCACCCCAAGATGCTGGTGGTGTGCGAAGACACCACAGTGTCGCCCCTGGTCGCGCAGTTTCTGCAAGAGCAGGAAGGCTTGCAGCCGGAGGAGGTGATGACGATTGACTCGGGCAAAAAAGCCGAGCTGGGCGAGAAGGACTGGGCGCCGGTGCGCGAGCGCCTGTTCAGCGTGGACAAACATGCCACGCCGCGCGTGATCGTCAGCGTGCTGATGCTGCGCGAAGGCTTTGACGTGAACAACATTTGCGTCATCGTGCCGCTGCGCAGTTCGCAAGCGCAAATTCTGCTGGAACAGACCATTGGCCGGGGCCTGCGGCTGATGTGGCGCGACGCTGAGTATGCCGACCTGAAACGCGAGAACCGCGAGCGCATCAACGCCGGGCAGGAACCGGCCAACCTGATCGATGTGCTGAGCATCGTCGAGCACCCGGCCTTCCAGTCGTTTTACGACGAGCTGCTGAAGGAAGGCGTGGCGGGCACCACGGGCGACAGCATGGACGACACCTCAAGCACCGGCGACGTGATCGCCGCCAAGCTGCGCGAGGGCTTCGAGAAGTTTGATTTTGGGATTCCGTTCATCCTGCGCGAGGCAGACGAACTACGCGACCATGCCGCCGTGGATGTGCTGGCGCTGCCCGCCTTCACGGCGATGTCGGCAGACGCCTTGCGCGGTTTGCTGGGCAAGGGCGACACCTTCATCTCGCAAGACCTGCAAAGCGCCACACTGTTTGGCGACTACCGCGTCGATGGTGCGGTGATGAACGTGGGCGGCTACAACGATTATTTGGCGCGCCTGACGCGGCGCATCAGCCAGGCGCTGAGCGAGCCATTGCCGAAGGGCAACAAAATTGCCACGCACCTGGCCAAGCCCTATTTGCAGGTCAATACCGCCGATTTGACTGGCTGGCTGGACGACTACCTCTGGACGCGGTTGTTTGGCGGCGCCTTCAACCCGCTGGAAGATGAAAACTGGCGCCTGTTGCTGCTGCAGCCGGTGGTGGAGCACATCACCAAGGTGTTTGCCGTGGCGCTGCTCGAATCCGAAGAGCAGCACCCCAGCGGCCACACCGAGGTGCACGCGCGCTACCTGAGCGAAGTGCCGCGCCTGATGCTGCGCGAGGCCCATTCGGTGGAGGTGAGCAAGTGCATCTACACCCGCCTGGGCTGGCCCGCGCGCAATGGAGGGCTGGAGCGCACCTTCATCCACTGGGCGCAGGCTGATAGCCAGGTGCTGGCGTTTTGCAAGATCAGCGAAAACCGCCACACTTTTGCCCGCCTGCGCTATGTGAAGGACGATGGCCTGCCCGCGTTCTATTCACCCGACTTTCTGGTGCGCACGGCCAACGCCATCTTTCTGGTGGAAACCAAGGCGCAGCAGCAGGCCATTCACCCCAACGTGCAGCGCAAACTGAAAGCGGCCATCGCGTGGTGCGAGCGCATCAATGCCCTGGCCCCAGAGCACCGGCAGGGCTTGCCCTGGCATTACGTGCTGCTGGCAGAGAACGTGGTGCACGAATGGCAGGCCAAAGGGGCACACCTGGCAGAGTTGCTGGACTATGCAAGGCTGCGGCCACTGGCCAGCGCATCGCTACAAGCCAGTTTGCTTTGATTGGTGGTCAAAAATGCCTCTAGCGCTTTATGGATAAGCGCGAGCAGCTATGGTTTTTGTACTGCTTTTCAGCCTACCCAGCTTGACTACCACCAACGCCATATACATCCAGAAAGGATTGTCATGGCCATCAGCTCCGTCTTTATCAACAACCGCACGCAAGCCGTGCGCTTGCCCGTCGAGTTGCGCCTGCCGGAGGGCGTGCGCAAGGTGGAAGTGCGCGCCAGGGGGAATGAACGCATCATCTCGCCCGTGGGCCAGACCTGGGACAGCTTTTTTCTGGATGGCCCGGGGGTCAGTGAAGATTTTTTGCCAGAGCGCGCCCCGCAGCCCCTGGCTGAGCGGGAGCCTCTCTGATGCTGCGCTACCTGCTCGATACGAACATCGTCATCTACGTGTTGAAGCGGCGCCCCATCGAGGTGCTCTCACTCTTCAACGAGAATGCCAGCCGCATGGCGATTTCGGTAATCACGCTGTCGGAACTGTTTCACGGTGCAGAAAAAAGCACACGGGTGAGCGACAACCTGGTCGCCATTGAAGACTTTTGCAGCCGTCTGGAAGTGCTGCCATACGGCGCCAAGGCTGCGCAGCACTATGGCGCCATTCGTGCAGGCCTGGAGAAAACCGGGCAGCCGATTGGCGTCAACGATTTGCACATCGCCGCCCATGCGCGCAGCGAGGGGCTCGTCGTGGTGACGAATAACGTCGGCAAGTTTGCCCACGTCCATGCACTGCAGGTGGAAAATTGGGTTCAGTCACGCAACTGAACAGCAGGCATCACCTGTGCCTCACCCTGTGGCGCAGGTGATGATGTGATCAATTTTCAGCGTCTGCAGTGACGCTGAACAACCCTTGCAATTTCAAGTCAAATTGGCCTCCAGCGCTTGCAAATAAAGCGCTGGCAGCTATCAACAACAGAGCAAAAAGAAAACCCGCCGGTGGAGAAGCCGGCGGGTCTGTGTGCGCGGCGCCTGGGCGCCGGGCGGATGTCAGTCCAGCAGCGACAGGTCGCGCACCGCGCCCTTGTCGGCCGACATCACCAGCTTGGCGTAGGCCTTGAGGGCGGCGGACACCTTGCGGGGCCGGGGCTGCGCAGGCTTCCAGCCCAGAGCGTCCTGCTCGGCGCGGCGGCGCGCGAGTTCTTCGTCCGACAGCAGAACGTCGATGCGGCGGTTCGGGATGTCGATACGGATGCGGTCACCGTTGCGCACCAGGCCGATGGCGCCGCCCGCAGCGGCCTCGGGCGAGCAGTGGCCGATGGACAGGCCGGACGTACCACCCGAGAAGCGCCCGTCGGTCAGCAGCGCGCAGGCTTTGCCCAGGCCCTTGGATTTGATGTAGCTGGTGGGGTAGAGCATTTCCTGCATGCCGGGGCCGCCCTTGGGGCCTTCGTAGCGCACGATGACAATGTCGCCCGCCTTGACCTTGTCGTCCAGGATGTTGGCCACGGCCTCGTCCTGCGATTCGGTCACATGGGCCGGGCCCTCGAACACCATCAGGGCATCGTCCACACCGGCGGTCTTGACCACGCAGCCATTCAGCGCGATGTTGCCCACCAGCACGGCCAAGCCGCCTTCTTGCGAGAAGGCGTGGTCACCCGAACGGATGCAGCCCTCGGCGCGGTCCAGATCCAGGCTGGGCCAGCGGGTGCTCTGGCTGAACGCCGTCTGGGTGGGAATACCGGCAGGGCCTGCCAGATAGAAGGTTTTGACGGCTTCGGACGGGTTGCGGGCAATGTCCCACTCGTCCAGCGCGTCCTTGAGCGTGGGGGCATACACGGTGGGCGTGTCGGTGTGCAGCTTGCCAGCCCGGTCGAGCTCACCCAGGATGGCCATGATGCCGCCGGCGCGGTGCACGTCTTCGATGTGGTACTTGTCGGTGTTGGGCGCCACCTTGCACAACTGCGGCACAACGCGCGAGAGACGGTCTATGTCCGCCATGGTGAAGTCGATCTCAGCCTCCTGGGCAATGGCCAGGATGTGCAGGATGGTGTTGGTCGAGCCGCCCATGGCGATGTCCAGCGTCATGGCGTTCTCGAAGGCCTTGAAGCCCACCGAGCGCGGCAATACGCGGCTGTCGTCCTGCTCGTAGTAGCGCTTGCACAGGTCCACCACCAGACGGCCTGCGCGCTTGAAGAGCTGTTCGCGGTCGGAGTGCGTGGCCAGCGTGGTGCCGTTACCAGGCAGCGAGAGGCCCAGGGCCTCGGTCAGGCAGTTCATGGAGTTGGCGGTGAACATGCCCGAGCAGGAGCCGCAGGTGGGGCAGGCGCTGCGCTCCACCTCAGCCACATCGGCATCGGACGCTGAATCGTCGGCCGCCATCACCATGGCATCGATCAGGTCGAGCTTTTTGAACGTCAGGGCGTGGGTGCCGGGCGTGGCCAGTTGGACCTTGCCCGCTTCCATCGGCCCGCCCGAGACGAACACCACGGGGATGTTGACGCGCATGGCGGCCATCAGCATGCCGGGGGTGATCTTGTCGCAATTCGAGATGCACACCATGGCGTCGGCGCAGTGCGCGTTGACCATGTATTCGACCGAGTCGGCAATGATGTCGCGGCTGGGCAGCGAATACAGCATGCCGTCGTGGCCCATGGCAATGCCGTCGTCCACGGCGATGGTGTTGAACTCCTTGGCCACGCCGCCCGCGGCCTCGATTTCGCGCGCCACGAGCTGGCCCATGTCCTTCAGGTGCACATGGCCGGGGACGAATTGCGTAAAGGAATTGACCACCGCGATGATGGGCTTCTGAAAATCATCGTCCTTCATGCCGGTGGCACGCCACAGGGCGCGCGCACCCGCCATGTTGCGGCCGGCGGTGGAGGTTTTGGAGCGGTATTCGGGCATAGGTCTTGGGTCGTGGGGGAGAAACAAAACAAAATTCGGCAAAGTGCCGCGCCATTATCGGCGCCGGTAAAAACACCGGGGCGTCAGGGGCCGGCCCGCCTGCGTTGGTCCAAAGCGCGGCAGCTCAGCGCGGTTTGCGCGGGCGCATACCCATGGATTCCTTGTGCTTGTTGATGCGGTCCTGTTTGCGCTGCTCGATCTTTTCCATGGCCTTGCGCTTGGTGTAACCGGTCGAATCCGCCCAGCCCCACCAAAGCAGGGTCAGGCCGAAAGGCGACAGCACCCACCACCACGACCAGGCCGCGACCGGGCCGATTTCAAGGTATTTCAGAAGCGCAAGGATGATTCCCAGAACGAGCATGTACATGGTTATCCCTCAAAAAAAGTGCGACGATCGTTCAACGTCGTCAACCTGACTCACTACAATTCAGTTCATAGCAATGTAACTCAACCCTCAGGAAAGACCATGATGAAGCGCACCCTGATCACTCTCGCCATGACGCTGTCTGTTGCAGCACCCGCAATGGCTGATGAAGCACTGGCCAAGTCGAAGAACTGCATGGCCTGCCACGCCACCGACAAGAAGCTTGTGGGCCCTGCCTACAAAGACGTGGCCAAGAAGTATGCGGGCCAGAAAGACGCCGCTGCAACGCTGGTGACGCATGTCATGAAGGGCAGCAAGGGTGTCTGGGGTCCGGTACCCATGCCCGCAAACCCCCAGGTCAGCGAAGCCGAAGCCAAGAAGCTGGTGGACTGGGTTCTGGCACTCAAGTAATCACGCCATCGCGTTGCGACTGCCGGATTTCCGGCCCGTGCGCTGACCAACCGCCGCAGTCTCGTGAGGGCCCGGCGGTTTTTCATTTCTGGATTCACCCTCGGGCTCGGCGCAACCGCCAGGGCACCCGAGGCCCTCAGCGCACTGCCGATGCCGCGCGAAGGGCTTCCACCTCCTGGGGCGCATAGCCCAGCCCGCTGAGCAACTCCTGCGTGTGCTGGCCCAGCTGCGGCGGCTGCAGGCGTACGCCCAGGCGCTGGCCGTCCATGCGCAGGGGGAACAGCGTGGTGCGCGCGGTCTGGCCGGCGCGCTCGCCGTCGGGCAGCGTGATCTCGGCCAGACCTCCGGTGGCATTGAGGTGCGGGTCGTCGTAAAGTTGCTCGGGCCGCAGGATGGGGGCATACGGCAGCCCGTTGCGCTCGAACAGTTCGGAGAGCTCGGCCGCCGAACGCGTTGCCAGGCGCTGGCGCAGCTCGGGCAGCATGGTGGCACGCTGGCGCACCCGGTCGTTGTTGGTGGCCAGCAGCGGGTCGGCCTTGAGGTCGGCGAAGCCGAGCGCATCGCAGAAGGTGTTCCACTGCGCGTCGCTTACGGCGGCCAGGAAGATCTGCTCGCCGTCCTGCACGCTGAACACGTCGTACAGCCCCCAGGACGAAATGCGCTCGGGCATGGGCGCCGCGGGTTGCCCGGTCACGGCGTACTGCAGCATGTGTTGGCCGACGAGGAAGACGTTGTTCTCGAACAGCGCCGAATCGATTTCCTGCCCACGCCCGGTGATGCCCCGCTGCATCAGCGCCGCCATGGCGCCGATGGCGCCGAACATGCCGCCCATGATGTCGTTCACGCTGGAGCCC
>JANJVG010000129.1 GCA_024710165.1 Burkholderiaceae bacterium | reverse complement strand
CGCCTACTGGAACACGCGTCCCGGGGTGACCTTGCCGCCTGGCACCTACACCGTGATCGACTCAGACCCATCGACCTGGGCTCAGAACAGCGGCACCGGCGGCGCCGGGCATATTCGCGTGGAAACCGTGCCGGTTTCCGCTGGTGCGAACGTTCAGCACGCTGCCCCTGCTCCGGTGCAGGCACCGGAAAGAGTGCCGGAAAAACCCCCTGCCACAACCTCGGTGCAGGTGGCTCCCCAGGCGGGTGTGGCGCCCCGCTTTCCGGTGGTTGGCCGCTGGCGCACGGAAACCATCGAGGCAGGCAAGGTTGAGGATGTCAGCGAGACCGCCTTCAACGAAGATGGTTCCTACACGATGCAGGTCAGCCCTGATGTGCTGGAGGGGACGGCGGTGTGCACCATCCAGGGGCAATACAGCGTGACGGGTGCTGTTCTCACCCTGCGGCCCCAGGGCAGCCAGTGTCGCTTCAAGGATGGCACCACACGCAGCGAGCCCATGGATCGCACCGACACAATCCAGGGGCCCGTCTCCGGCGATGCACGTGCCTTCACCTTCCGGCCCGAGGGACTGGCGACCACCGTCCGTTACACCAAAACCGCGGGAGGCGCTGTGTCGCCAGCACCTGCAACACCCACCGCGCCAGGTTCCACCGGGAGAACCAGCGGATCCGCGGCGGCCGCCATCGCTGTGACGGCCGAGCTGCGCAATGCATCCCGGGAGGCGGTTCACATCATTGCCGATGGCGACCGCTACGACCCGGCCAACCGGCTGATGCCTGGCGAAAAACGCACCCTGCAGATCACGCCAAAGGCGGATGGCTCTGTCACCTTCCAGGCTGGTCGGAACGGGCAAACGATTGCCAGCAAGGTGTGGCGAGGGGTGCCGGGCGACAAGAGCCGTATTCCGGTGGTGGTGTTCGACGACACCAACCCGACAGAAAAGTTGCTGATCACGACCGGATTGCGCTGAGCCGAGGCCATCGCACTCTGGTGATCCAGGCGGACCTGGACGGCCGAGATCTCCCTCTGCTCTCTGAGCGAAAACGGGGCCGTATCGGCTCCGCCGGTCGTTACGCCGCCTGCAGATAGCGCCCTGCCAGCTCGCGCTGCGCAGCCGCATCCATCCCCAGCCTGTCCACCAGAAAGGTCTGCAGCCCACCATAGTCGCTGTCGACCACGTGCAGTGCCGTATCCAGAAACTCTTCCTGCACGCGCCACAGCACGCGCAATACTTCTTCAGGGGCGTGGCTGCCCATGCCGGGTGGGCGCTGATAGAGTGCGTTGGTGAGCAGGTAGTCGTGCATGACTACGTCACGCGGAACGCCCAGGGACAGAAGGATGAGGGCGGCCGCAAAGCCGGTGCGGTCTTTGCCTGCGGTGCAGTGGAACACGGTGGGCGCATCGCTGGCCAGCAGCAGGCGAAAGAGCTCGGCAAAGCGCGGGGCGTTATCGTGCACAAAGCCGCGGTAGGTCTCCTGCATCAGACCCACGGCATCTTGTGCGGTGAGATGGCGGCCGGTGCGCTGCAGATCGAGGGCGCGCTGAATCACAGTGGGCTCGATGGCAAGCGGGTGGTAAGCCACGCCAGGCAGCTGGTAGGCGTGTGCAGCGCTTTCGGCCTGACCGCGAAAATCCACTGCGCGCGCCACGCCCAGGTCGGCCAATACGGCCTGGTCTTGCGGTGTCAGCCCTGCCAGGTGGTCTGAGCGAAAGAGTTTCCGCCACTTCACGGGCCGCCCGCCATGGCCGGCATAGCCCCCCAGGTCGCGGAAGTTGCTGGCGCCCGCGAGTGGCAGGGAGCGGGTGGGTGCGGAGCTTGGGTGCAATAGCATGGGTTGGGGCGTGTCGGCAGTGCGTTGCGGCTATTGTGCCCCGCCCAAGCGTGGGGCAGTGGCGTACCGCAGATTTCTCTGGCTGCTGTACCGGGTGCCTCAGACCAGGTGCTGCCCCAGAATGCCCGCCAGTTCGAACATGCCCGCGCTGTCCTTGCCGAACACGGCGCGCAGCTTGTCGTCGGCGACGATGGTGCGCTTGTCTTTGGGGTCTTGCAGGTTGTGGGCCTTGATGTATTCCCACATCTTCTTGACGGCCTCGGGACGCGCCACCGGTTCGGTGCCGATCACTGCAGCCAGGGCGGCGCTGGGCGCCTTGCCGGCGGCGGCCTTGCGCGGTGTCTTGGCGGCCGCCGTTTTGGGGGCCGGGGTCTTCTTGGCGGCAGCAGGTTTTGCAGCTTTTTTGGCTGCAGCGCTGGTCTTGCCTGCCTTGGCAGCTATCGTTTTTGCGGCGGCGCCTGGGCGCGGCGGGAACTTGCTGGGGGCAAATTCAAAGTTGACCTTGCCCGCCTCCTTGTCCCACGCCAGGAAGGCCTTGAACGCGCGACGCGTGCGCATGCTCACAAACTTGTCGAGCAGATCGGTCTTGCCGGTTTGCAGGAGCTTTTCCATCTGCGCGCGTTCCACCGGTTGCTGCAGGATGACCTTGCCGCTCTTGAAGGTGCACGAGGGCGTGGGCTGCGCGGCGGTGGGCACGGCCTTGCTGCAGACGTAGTTGCTGCCGTGCTCGTGCACGTCGGAGCCACAGATGGGGCAGGCGCCCAGCGAGGCATCGGCAAACTCCACCAGTTCGCCCGATTCCTCCCCCTTCTTGTCGTCGCCAAAGTCGAATTCGAGCTTGTAGTTGTGCGCCTCGTCGTCGTACTTGATGACGATCTCGGACGTGAAGGGCCAGCCCGCCTTGGAGCGGAAGCCTTCCAGCGGGCCGATCTTCTTGTCGCGCAGCAGCGCGTTGGCCTCGGCCGTTTCAAAGGTGCGGCCTGCGGGCGATTTGCCGAAGCTGAAGCCGCAACCTTCGGCACCGGGCTTGCCCACGCAGGCAAAGCGACGGTAGTTTTCCTTCACCACGCCGCCGCAGTTGGGGCAAGGCGACTCGAGCGTGGCGTAGTCGCCAGGGATGGTGTCGCGGTCGTATTCCTTGGCCTTCTTGACCATGCGCTCGGTCATGGCGGCGATCTCGGCCATGAAGGATTCGCGGCTGAGCAGGCCCTTTTCCATTTGCGAGAGCTTGAACTCCCACTCGCCGGTCAGGTCGGCGCGGCAGAGTTCTTCGACCTCCAGCCCGCGCAGCAGCGTCATCAGTTGAAACGCCTTGGCCGTGGGGATGATCTCGCGGCCTTCGCGCAGCATGTATTTTTCGGTCAGCAGGCCTTCGATGATGGCTGCGCGCGTGGCGGGCGTGCCCAGGCCTTTTTCCTGCATGGCTTCGCGCAGCTCGTCGTCGTCGATCTGCTTGCCGGCGCTTTCCATGGCACCGAGCAGCGTGGCTTCGGAGTAGCGGGCGGGCGGCTTGGTCTTGAGGCCCCTGGGGTCGGCTGCCAGGGTGTGGACCATTTCGCCGGGTTTCACGGGGACCAGGTTCTGGCCCTTGTCGCCGTCCTTGCCGCCTTCGACCTCATCGGCGGCTTCCTTGCCGTAGATGGCCAGCCAGCCGGGTTTGACCAAGACCTTGCCTTCGGTCTTGAAGCTGTGCGGCGCCACGGTGCTGATGCGCGTGGTGACGGTGTATTCGGCACTGGGGAAGAACACCGCCATGAAGCGGCGCACGACCAGGTCGTACAGCTTCTGCTCGGCCTCGCTCAGGCCGCTGGGCGCCTGCAGCGTGGGTATGATGGCAAAGTGATCGCTCACCTTGCTGTTGTCGAAGATGCGCTTGGACGGGCGCACATAGTTGTTGTTCAGCGCGGTGAGCGCGTGCGGCGCCAGGTGCCGCATGCCGCTGTCGGCCAGTATCTCGAAGGTCTGCTTGGCCACGGGCAGGTAGTCCTCGGGCAGCGCGCGCGAGTCGGTACGGGGGTAGGTCAGGGCCTTGTGGCGCTCGTACAGGCTTTGGGCCAGCGCCAGCGTGGTCTTGGCCGAGAAACCGAATTTTCCGTTGGCTTCGCGCTGCAGGCTGGTCAAATCGAACAGCAGGGGTGAGGCCTGGGTGGTGGGCTTGCTTTCTTCGGTGACGGTGGCCTGCTTGCCGCGCACGGCGTTGGCAATCGCTTGTGCCTCGGCGGCAGACCACACGCGGTCCGCACGCATTTCCACATCCTCTCCCTTCTTCCACTTCGGGTCGAACCATTTGGCGGGGTATTCACCGGCCTGCGCGCCAAAGGTGGCGTGGATCTCCCAGTAGTCGCGGCTGATGAACTTGCGGATTTTTTCTTCGCGCTCCACCACCAGCGAGAGCGTGGGCGTCTGCACGCGGCCTACGGTGGTGAGGAAGAACCCGCCATCGCGCGAGTTGAACGCCGTCATGGCGCGCGTGCCGTTGATACCCACGAGCCAGTCTGCTTCAGACCGGCTGCGCGCGGCGTGGGCCAGGCCCGCCATCTGCTGCTCGGTGCGCAGCGCGTCAAAGCCATCGCGGATGGCCTGGGGTGTCATGCTCTGCAGCCACAGGCGCTTGACGGGTTTGCCCAGCGGCTTGCTGCCCCCGGCGTACTGCTCGATCAGGCGGAAGATCAGCTCCCCCTCGCGGCCCGCGTCGCAAGCGTTGATGAGGGCGCCGACGTCCTTGCGCTTGGCCTGCTTGACCACCGCGTTCAGGCGCGTCTTGGTCTTGTCCACCGGCTTGAGATCAAAGTAAGGCGGGATGACGGGCAGGTGGGCAAAGCTCCACTTGCCGCGCTTGACGTCAAACTCCTCGGGCGCCTGGATCTCGACCAGGTGGCCTACGGCGCTGGTGACCACGTAGCGGTCGTTTTCGAAGTGTTCGTCGTGCTTTTCAAACTTGCCCGCCACGGGCGTGAGGGCGCGCACGATGTCTTGTGCCACCGAGGGTTTT
>JANJVG010000112.1 GCA_024710165.1 Burkholderiaceae bacterium | reverse complement strand
CCGCGTGCGCGCGCAGCCAGTCGATGAGCTTGTAGCGCGCGATCGCATGCGCCCAGGCCGTCACCGGCAGGTCATGCCGGTAGGTGTGGCGCTGGTTGTGCACGGCGAGCAGGGTTTCCTGCACGAGGTCCTCCACTTCATCGGGCCGCTGGGCCAGGCGGCGGCGCAAAAAGGCCCGCAGGTGCGCGCTCAGCTCCTTCAGAAAGCGCTGGTAGGCGGTGCTGTCGCCCTCCAGGCCCTGCAGCAGCAGCGGGCGCAGCCGCTGTTCTATCTCCATGGCGTCTCCCTCGCTGGTATTCGGGGCCGGCGCGTCGCCGGTTACACGGGGGCCGAAAAATAAATTTTCGACCACAGCGTAACCCGCTGCGCAGTGCCTGCGAATTACAGCGCAGACCGGCCGGATGCGTGGGCATTGCAGGCAGAGGTCTCGTTCATCACCCAAGGAGCAATCAACATGACCACCCGTTCCCTCACCCTCGGCGCCCTGGCGTTTGCCGCCCTCGCCTCCGGCGCCGCCCTGGCGCAGTCCGACAGCATGAACAAGTCCGGCGACATGGCCAAACCCGCCATGGAGAAGTGCTACGGCGTTTCCATGGCCGGCAAGAACGACTGCGCCGCCGGCCCCGGCACCACCTGCGCGGGCACCGCCAAGGTGGATTACCAGGGCAACGCCTGGAAGTATGTGCCCGCAGGCACCTGCACCAGCATCCAGACGCCCAAGGGCACGGGCTCCCTCAGCGTCATCAAGGCCTGATCCCCGATAGGAGCGCACCATGCCCCACCTTCTCACCGCAGGCCTGGGCCTCAAGCCCCAGCACTATGACGAGGCCCTGCACTGCACCGCCAGCGGCCTGTGGTGGGAGGTGCACCCCGAGAATTACCTGTCGGGCGGTGGCCCGCGCCTGGCCTGGCTCGAAGCCATTCGCGCGCGGCACCCGGTGTCGCTGCATGGCGTCTCGCTCTCGCTCGCGGCCGATGCGCCACCGGATGCGGGTCACCTGCAGCGCCTGGCGCAACTGGCGCGGCGCATCGAGCCCGCGCTGGTGTCCGAGCACCTGGCCTGGTCGGCCTGGCGCGGGCGCTACCACCCCGACCTGCTGCCCTTCCCGCGCACGCACGAGGCGCTGACGCGCATCGCGGCCAACATCGCCGCCACGCAGGACGCCCTGGACCGCACCATTGCCATCGAGAACCCCACACACTACCTGCACCTCGAGGGGCACGACTGGTCTGAGACCGATTTTCTGGCCGAGCTGGTGCGCCGCACCGGCTGCGGCCTGCTGCTGGACGTGAACAACGTGTACCTCAGCGCGCACAACCTGGGCGCTTGCGCCAGCGACTACCTCGACGCCTTTCCGATGCACGCCATCACCGAGATCCACCTCGCGGGCCACCACGCCGACCCGCGCCTGGGCGATGCCCTGCTGATCGACAGCCACGACGCGCCCGTGGCCGAGCCCGTGTGGGCACTGTACGAGCGCCTGATCGCGCGCACCGGCCCCCGGCCGACGCTGATCGAGCGCGACGACGCCATTCCGCCCCTGCCCGAGTTGCTGGCGGAGCGTGAGCGCGCGCACCGCGTCCTCACCACCCTGGAGGCCATGCCATGCGCCTGAGCGACTTCCAGGACGGCCTGGCCAGCGCCCTGCTACCCCCGCCCGGCGCCAGCGTGCCGCCGCCCGCGTGGCTTGATGCGCTGCTCGCGCAGCCCGGCTTTGCCGTCTACCGCAACACTGTGGCCAAGGGCTGCATCGACGCCTTGCAGGCCAACTACCCCTCCGTGCACGCCCTGGTGGGCGCCGACTGGCTGCGCGCGGCGGCGCACGACTTCGTGCACCTGCACCCGCCGCTGGATGGGCGGCTGATGGGCTATGGCGCGGGCTTTGCCGAGTTTCTCGACCACTTTGCGCACGCCGCCGACCTGTCCTACCTGGGCGCCGTGGCGCGGCTGGACCGCTGCTGGACCGAATCCCACCTGGCTGCCAACGCGCCTGCACTGTCCGCCGCCTGGCTGGCCCGCCAGCCACCCGAAGCCCTGGCGCTGCTGCACCTGCAGCCCCACCCGGCTGCGCGCTGGCAGTGGTGCGCAGAACACCCCGCCTACACCCTGTGGCAATGCCAGCGCGACGGCCTGCCCTGGGATGCCGACCAGCCCTGGCAGGGCGAAGGTGCCCTGCTGACCCGCCCGCGCGACGCCGTGCAATGGGCGCCCCTGCCCCATGCGGGCTGCGCGCTGCTGGACGCCTGCGCAGCGGGCGCCACTTTTGAGGACGCCGCAGCCCAGGCTCTGCAGGCCGACCCCACCGCCGACCTGCCCGCACTCGTCGCGCTGCTGCTGCACAGCGGCGCACTGCGCGCCCCCGAAACCTCGTTGAACTAGGAGCACCCCATGCACACCACCCACTCCCCCATCGGCAATGCGCCCGCATCCCACCCCGGCCTGCGCGGGCTGTGGAACGGCCTGGCCCAGCGGCTGGAGCAGTGCACGCCGCACAGCCTGATTGCGCTGGCTGCGCGCCTGGCGCTGGCGGGCATCTTCTGGATGTCGGGCCGCACCAAGGTGGAAGGCTGGTTCACGATCACCGACACCACCTACCTGCTGTTCCGCGAGGAATACAGACTGCCGCTGATCCCCCCGGAATGGGCAGCGCCCATGGCCACCGTGGCCGAGCATCTGTTCCCGGTGCTGCTGGTGCTGGGACTCTGCACACGCCTGTCGGCCCTGGCGCTGCTGGGCATGACGCTGGTGATCCAGGTCTTTGTGTACCCCGACGCCTGGCCCACGCACCTGTCGTGGGCGGCGCTGATGCTCTACCTGGCCGGACGCGGCGCTGGCAACCTGTCGCTGGACCGCTGGCTGGGACTGCGCTGAGCGCATTCCGTTTCCAAATCATTTGTGTCTAGGCGCGAAGCCGCAGACAGTGCTGTAGCACGGCAAGGCGAAGCAACAACGACACGGATGATTTTGAAATGGAATCAGAGCACCGAACGCACCCAGCGCTCGATGTCCGCCGCGCCCAGCGCGCCCGAGATGCGCGCCACCTCGCGCCCGCCCTGGAACAGCACCATGGTCGGAATGCTGCGGATGTTGTAGGGCACCGCCACCTGCGGATGCGCTTCGGTGTCGAGCTTGGCCAGCCGCACCTGCGGCTCCAGTGCGCGCGCCGCCTGCGCAAAGGCCGGCGCCATCTGGCGGCACGGCCCGCACCAGGGGGCCCAGAAATCGACCAGCACCGGGATATGGCTGCGCTGCACATGCTTGCCAAAGCTGGTGGCGTCCAGCGCCAGCGGTGCGCCCGTGAACAGCGGCTGGTGGCAACTGCCGCAGTCAGGCTGGCTGCCCAGTTGCGCCGCCTGGACGCGGTTGGTGGTGTGGCAGTGGGGGCAGACGATGTGCAGGGATTCGGTCATGCCACCGACATCGGGCCGCCCCCTCGAAAAATCAAGTCAGAGCCACTTGACGATGAGGCTCAGCAGCAAACTCAGCAGCACCGTGCTCGCCAGCGGGATGTACCACTCGCGCCCGAACAGGCGAAAGTGAAAGTCTCCCGGCAACCGCCCCAGCCCCAGTTTGCGCAGCCAGGGCGCCAGTCCGTTAATGAGCACCAGTGCGAGAAAGACGACGATGAGCCAGCGAACCATCGTCAGAGCCTGTGCGTGCGGTCGCCCTGGCTGAAGCCCACCGGCTCCCACGGCTCGCCCTTGGCGAGCAGCAGCACCTTGAACAGCTCACCCATCTCGTGTTCCATGATCAATTTGGCCGCTATCGCGCGCTGGGAAAGCGCCTGCCGCTCCATTTTTGGAAGCAATCCGCAGTTGATGAGGAAGTGTGCCTGCGTGGTGTACCCCAGCACGTTCCAGCCCTGGCCTGCGGGCAAAGGCTGGTCCTGCGCGGCCAGCGCCATGGCGGTGAAGTTGACGTGGGCGGTGATGTCCTTGAGGCCCACCTCGGCGAGTGGATCATCGTCGGAGCGGTGCGCGCGGTGGCACATCACCGTACCCATGTGGCGCTGAGGGTGGTAGTACTCACTCTCGCCAAAGCCATAGTCCAGCAACAGGACCGCACCGCGCACCAGCCGGTCGCCCAGGGTGTGGATGAAGGCCTCGGCCTGCGGGTGGATCTCGGTCAGGTAGTCCTGCGGGCCCTCGATCTCGACGGGCGGGCGCAGGTCGGTGGGCCGGTCTTCCCAGGCAAAGCTGCCGGTCTGCACCGTCACGCCGCGCTCGTGCCACACGCCGCCCTGCGCACCGCCGTGGCGCGCCAGCAGCTTCACGGGCATGGCGTCGAGCACCTCGTTGCCGACCACCACGCCCTCCATGCGTTCGGGCAGCGCATCGACCCAGCGCACCTTGCCTTCGTGCGCCGCCAGCAGCGCCTGCTGGCGCGCGCGCAGGCTGCCCGACAGATCCACGATGGTGTAGCGCTGCACGGCGTCGCCCAGGGCGTCCAGCAACTGCAGGGCCAGCGCCCCCGAGCCCGCACCAAACTCCCAGACCTCATCGGTGCCGGTGCGCGCCAACGCCTCGGCCACCTGCACGGCCAGCGTCTGGCCAAACAGCGGGGTCATCTCGGGGGCGGTCACAAAGTCGCTGCCTGAATCCGGCAGGGCACCAAACTTGGGCAGGGGGCCCGCGTAGTAGCCCAGGCCCGGCGTGTACAGTGCCAGCTCCATGAAGCGGTCGAAACCGATCCAGCCGCCAGCGGCGCCGATGGCCTGGGCGATGTGGGAGTGCAGGGCGGTCGTTAAACTTGGTGGTTCTGTCATCACGCTCTGCATTGTCCCCGAATGTCCTGCCCCACCCGCCCCCGCACCGTTCTGGTCACCGGCGCTGCCAAGCGCCTGGGCCGCGCCATTGCCCTGGCGCTGGCCGAGGGCGGCTGGCAGGTGGCGGTGCACTACCGCAGCGCGGAACAAGACGCTATTGAAACAGTAGCTGATTGCGCCCGCATTTCGGGCGTTAGCGGCCATTTTGATGCTGACTTTTCAGACGAGGCCGCCGTACGCGCCCTGTTGCCGCGCGTAGTGGCGCACTTTGGCGCGGTGGATGCGGTGGTCAACAGTGCCTCGCTGTTCGAGCACGACGACCCCGCCACTTTTGGCTACGCCCGCCTGCAGCAGCACCTGGTCAGCAACACGGCGGCGCCCATTGTGCTGGCCCAGGCCCTGCATGCCCACCTGAACGAACGCGCCGCCCAGGGCGAGGCCGATGCCCAGGGCGCCGTGGTCAATCTGCTGGACCAGAAGCTCTGGAACCAGAACCCCGATTTTTTGAGCTACACGCTCTCCAAGGCCGCGCTGGAAGCTGCGGGCACCATGCTGGCGCTGGCACTGGCACCACGCGTGCGCGTGGTGGGTGTGGCGCCGGGCCTCACGCTCACCAGCCACTACCTGAGCGAAGAGCAATTCCAGCGCCTGCATGCGCTCAGCCCGCTGGGGCGCTCGTCCACCGCGCAGGACGTGGCCCAGGCCGTGCGCTTTGCGCTGGAGAACCGCGCGCTCACCGGTACCACGCTGCTGGTCGATGGCGGCCAGCACCTGATGCGCTTCGAGCGCGACTTTTCCCTCATGCAAGACACCTCCGCGCCATGAAAACCACCACCGGCCTGCAGACCCTGACCCTGACCGGGCTGCGCTTTGACGCCAACCTGGGCATCCTGGCGCACGAGAAGAACGCGCCCCAGCCCATCCAGGTCGATGCCGAACTGAGCCTGGGCGCGCAGCCCCTGGCACCGCACGACGACGACATCGCCCACGTGCTGGACTACCGCAAGGTGCGCCAGATCATCATCGACGAATGCACCGCCGAGCACGTGAACCTGCTGGAAACGCTGATCGGCAAGCTGGCGCACCGACTCTTGCTGCTGCCCGGCGTGCAGGGCGTGCGCGTCAAAATCGCCAAACTCGAAATCTTCGGCGACTGCGAAGTCGCCATCCGCATGGAAGCCGGGCAGTGGTAACCCGCAGCAACACAATGACCCCCTGGACCCCCGACACCGACACCCCCGCCGCAGACGCGCCGCAGGCTGCCCCCGCGCCCCACAGCTTCAAGATCGAGCGCGAGGCGCACAAGCTTGAAAAGCGCCTGTGCCGCGAGGTGGGCAAGGCCATCGTGCAGTACAACATGATCGAGGAAGGCGACAAGGTCATGGTCTGCATGTCGGGCGGCAAGGACAGCTATGCGCTGCTGGACATCCTGCTCAAGCTGCAAAAGCGCGCGCCCATCCATTTCGACCTGGTGGCCGTGAACCTGGACCAGAAGCAGCCGGGCTTTCCCGAGCATGTGCTGCCCGACTACCTGACCAGCGTGGGCGTGCCCTTCCACATCGAGAACGAGGACACCTACAGCATCGTCAAGCGCCTGATCCCCGAGGGCAAGACCACCTGCAGCCTGTGCTCGCGCCTGCGCCGGGGCATTTTGTACCGCGTGGCCGACGAACTGGGCGCCACCAAGATCGCCCTGGGCCACCACCGCGACGACATGCTGGCCACGCTGCTGCTCAACATGTTTTTTGGCGGCAAGCTCAAGAGCATGCCGCCGAAGCTGGTGAGCGACGACGGCCGCCACGTGGTGATCCGCCCCCTGGCCTTTGTGGCCGAGAAGGACACCACCCAGTGGGCCAAGGTGCGCCAGTTCCCCATCATCCCCTGCAACCTGTGCGGCAGCCAGGAGAACCTGCAGCGCAAGCAGGTGAGCGAAATGCTGCGCGAGTGGCAGAAAAAATACCCCGGCCGCGTGGAAAACATGGCCAACGCCCTGCAAAACGTGGTGCCCAGCCATTTGCTGGACGGCAATTTGTTCGACTTCCGCAACGCCAAGGCCACGGGCATTGCCAGTGCAGATGGCGACAAGGCCTTTGACCAGGAAGAATTCCCCGCGCCGCCGGGCCTGTCCGGCATGCAGGTCGTACAGATAGGCTGACAATAGCGGCGGGCACACCGCCCGCTGTTTTCTGCTTCCAGGAGACATGCACCATGACCCCGCTCTGGCTCCGCCGCTCGTTCCTCTGCGCCAGCGCCGCCGCGCTGCTGTCGGGCTGCGCCTCGGTGCGCGTGGTGGACAGCCAGGTGCAGAGCTGGTCCACGCTCACCGCCGCATCCGCACCGCCCACCTACCGGCTCGAAAAGCTCCCCTCGCAGCAAACCGCTGAGAAGGCCTTCGCCCCCATCGAGGCGCTGGCGCACCAGTCGCTGCAGCGCGCCGGCCTGCGCCGCGACGATGCCGGCGCGCGCCTCGTGGCGCAGGTGGGGGTGCGCGCCAGCACCGCCCTGCCCGACTGGCCGCACTACCCGCCGATGTGGGGCTGGGGGGTTGGCTGGAACGGGCGACCGGGCCTGCGTGCGGGCATGATGCTGCGCGAGATGCCGCCCACGCTGCACCGGCGCGAGGCCAGCGTGGTGCTGCGCGACGCGGCGACGCAGCAGGTGGTTTACGAAACCTCGGCCCTGCACGAGGATGTGTGGACCGACGACCCGGCCATTTTTGGCGTGCTGTTCGACGCCGCGCTCAGCGGCTTCCCGCAACCACCTGCCGGGCCGCGCCTGGTGCGCTCTGTCCTGCCCCGCTGACCCCATGCAAGCCACTCGCCTCATTGCCATTCGCCACGGCGAAACCGCCTGGAACGTGGACACGCGCATCCAGGGCCACCTGGACATTCCGCTCAACGACACCGGCCTGTGGCAGGCGCGCCAGCTGGCGCGCGCCCTCGCCAGCGAGCCGCTCAGCGCCATCTACGCCAGCGACCTGCAGCGCGCCCATGCCACGGCGCGTGCGATTGCCGAGGCCACGGGCGCGCCGCTGGTGCCCGAGCCCGCCCTGCGCGAGCGCAGTTTCGGCCAGCTCGAAGGCCGCACCTTCGCCGAGATCGAAGCCGAACTGCCCGAGCAGGCACGCCGCTGGCGCCAGCGCGACCCGCACTTCGCGCCCGAGGGCGGCGAGACGCTGGTGCAGCTGCGCGAGCGCATTGCCGCCACCACGCACCGCCTGGCCGCGCAGCACACCGGCGGCCTGGTGGTGTTGGTGGCCCACGGCGGCGTGCTCGACGTGCTCTACCGCCTGGCCACGGGCCAGGAACTGCAGGCGCCGCGCACCTGGCAGTTGGCGAACGCCGCCATCAACCGCCTGCTCTGGACACCCGAGGGCCTGACCCTGGTCGGCTGGGCCGACACCCAGCACCTCGACATGGCCACGCGCGATGAAACCACTGCCTGAGTATGTACAAGCCTGCGTCGGCCAGCGCACCAGCGCGATCGACACGCCCGCGCTGGTAGTGGACCTCGACGCCATGGAGCGCAACATCGCGCGCATGGCCGAGTTCGCACGCAAGCACCAGGTGCTGTGGCGCCCGCACGCCAAGCTGCACAAGAGCGCAGAGATCGCGCTGATGCTGCAGCGCGCGGGTGCCGTGGGCGCCTGCGTGCAGAAGACGGCCGAGGCCGAGGCGCTGGCGGCCGGCGGCGTGCGCGACATCACCATCACCAACCAGGTCATCGCGCACCCCAAGCTGCTGCGCGTGGCGCGCCTGGCCGCTGCGCTGCAGGCCCAGGGCGGGCGCCTGGCGCTGGCCGTGGACAGCGCCGAGGGCATCCAGCGGCTGGCCGAGGCCATGGCCCAGGCGGCGCCGCAGGCGCGCATCGACGTGCTGGTCGAAATCGACGTGGGCCAGGGCCGCTGCGGCGTGCCGCCGGGCGAGCCGGCCCTGGCGCTGGCCCAGGCCGTGGCGCGGCTCACGCAGCTGCGCTTTGCCGGCCTGCACGCCTACCACGGCCGCGCCCAGCACCTGCGCGGCGCGGCCGAGCGGCGCGAAGCCATCGCGGGCGCCGTCCAGGCGGCGCGCCACACACGCGACCTCATCGCCGCCGCCGGGCTGCCCGTGCCGCTGGTCACCGGCTCGGGCACAGGCACGCTGGTGCACGAGGCGGCCAGCGGCGTCTATGGCGAGCTGCAGGCGGGTTCCTTCCTGTTCATGGACGCCGACTATGCGCAGAACGAGCGCGAACCGGCGCAGCCCGCGTTCGAGCACGCGCTCTACGTCAAGACCCAGGTCATCTCTGTGCAAGGCCAGCATGCCGTGTGCGACGCCGGCCACAAGAGCCACGCCATCGACTCGGGCCTGCCGCGCGTGGCGCTGCTGCCGCCCGAGCGCGCGCTGCGCTACGCCAACGGTGGCGACGAACACGGCATCCTCACGGCGCAGGGCGTGCAGGCCAGGCTGCCGGCCATCGGCCGCATGCTGTGGCTGATCCCCGGCCACTGCGATCCCACGGTGAACCTGCACGATGCCCTGATCGGCGTGCGCGGCGGTCTGGAGACCGGGGTGGTGGAGCGCGTCATCCGGGTTGAT
>JANJVG010000064.1 GCA_024710165.1 Burkholderiaceae bacterium | reverse complement strand
CGCTTTCAGTGCGCGCGCCTCACGGGCGCGCCGGCGCGGCGCATGAACCTGCTGTGCAGCCTGCCGGACGAAGAGCTGTCCCCCGCCGCACTGGCTGCGCGCGTGGTGCTGCTGGACTGTGCCCGCGGTCTGGTCACCGAGGGCCGCTGGATCGGCACCTCACTGCTGGCGCAGGCACCGGCAGGGGTTCCCGCCCCGTAGCGGCTGCTTTCGGGCGTCGCGCCCGGGCGCGCAGCCATCACCGTTCGTGATACCCCCATACCCGCCCGCGGCTGCACGGCTGGCGGGCCGCTGCCTACAGTCCACGCTCGACTGCTGCGCCCCTCGCCCCTACCGGGTGCGCCTCCACGAGCGAAATCTATGCAATCTCCCCCGATGGACACCGATGTCCTGGTCATCGGCGGCGGCAACGCCGCCCTGTGCGCCGCGCTGATGGCCCGCGAGGCCGGCAGCCGCGTGCTGCTGCTGGAATCGGCCCCGCGCGCCTGGCGCGGCGGCAACTCCGCCCACACCCGCAACCTGCGCTGCATGCACGACGCGCCGCAGGACGTGCTGGTCGATGCCTACCCCGAGGAAGAGTTTTGGCAAGACCTGCTGAAGGTGACCGGCGGCCAGACCAACGAGCACCTGGCGCGCCTGGTGATCCGCGCGTCCAGCACCTGCCGCCCCTGGATGCGCCGCCACGGCGTGCACTTTCAGCCCGCGCTGGCCGGCACGCTGCACGTGGCGCGCACCAATGCCTTCTTCATGGGCGGCGGCAAGGCGCTGGTCAATGCCTATTACCGCAGTGCAGAAAAGCTGGGTGTGCAGATCCGCTACGAATCACCGGTGGACCGCATCGAGATCGACCACGGCCGTTTCATTGCGGCCCACTGCAACGGGGAACGCATCACCGCCAAGACCTGCGTGCTGGCTGCGGGGGGCTTTGAATCCAACCGTGAATGGCTGCGCGAGGCCTGGGGCCAGAACGAGCGCGGCGAATGGCCGGCCGACAACTTCCTGATCCGAGGCACGGCCTACAACAAAGGCGTGCTGCTCAAGCACCTTCTTGACGATCACGGCGCCGACCGCATTGGCGACCCCACGCAGGCCCACATGGTGGCCATCGACGCGCGCGCGCCTTTGTACGACGGCGGCATCTGCACGCGCATCGACTGCGTGTCGCTCGGCGTGGTGGTCAACCGCGACGGCGAACGCTTCTACGACGAGGGCGAGGACTTCTGGCCCAAGCGCTACGCCATCTGGGGCCGCCTGGTGGCGCAGCAGCCGGGTCAGATTGGCTATTCGATCATCGACAGCAAGGCCATCGGCCGCTTCATGCCGCCGGTGTTTCCGGGCGCCCGCGCCGACAGCCTGCCCGAGCTGGCGCAAAACCTGGGCCTGCCGGTCGAGACCTTCATGCGCACGCTCGATGCCTACAACGCCGCCTGCCGCGTGGGCCGCTTTGACCACACGGCTCTGGACGACTGCCACACCGAAGGCGTGGCGCCCGCCAAAACGCACTGGGCGCGGCCCATCGACACCGGGCCGTTCTATGGCTACGCGCTCAAGCCCGGCGTGACCTTCACGTATCTCGGCCTGCACACCGACGACACGGCCGCCGTGCGCTTCAACAACCAGCCGAGCAGCAACCTGTTTGTGGCCGGCGAAATGATGGCCGGCAACGTGCTCGGCAAGGGTTACACGGCGGGTGTGGGCATGAGCATCGGCACGGCGTTTGGCCGCATTGCGGGTGTGAATGCAGCTTTGGCATCGAAAAAGGCTCCAGCCCAATCACTGCAAGCGCTGGTAGCTACAGAAATGAAAGCACAACATGCAAACGCTTGAAGCCCTGACGCGCGACGCCCGGGCGCTGGCCAACGGCGAGATCGTGCTGTCCGCCCTCGAAACCGAGGTGGCGCGCCAGATGCAGATCTGCAACGCCTGCCGCTACTGCGAAGGCTTCTGCGCCGTGTTCCCGGCCATGACGCGCCGGCTCGAATTCGGCAAGGCCGACATCCACTTTCTGGCCAACCTGTGCCACAACTGCGGCGCCTGCCTGCACGCCTGCCAGTACGCACCGCCGCACGAGTTCGCCGTCAACGTGCCCCAGGCCATGGCCCAGGTGCGCGGCCAGACCTATGCCGACTACGCCTGGCCGCCCGCGCTGGGCCGGCTCTACCAGCGCCAGGGGCTCACGCTGTCGCTGGCGCTGGCGGCGGGGCTGGCGCTGTTCCTGGTGCTGGGTGCCGCGCTGCAAGGTGGCGGCCTCGATGCGCTGTGGGGCGCCCACCTGGGGGGCAACTTCTACAACCTGTTCCCGCACAACCTGCTGGTGGGGCTGTTTGCCCCGGTGTTCCTGTTCGTGGTGCTGGCGCTGGGCCTGGGCGTGCGCCGCTTCTGGCGCGACGTGACGCCCGCCACCAGCGGCGCGCCGCTCTCCGCGCCCGCCACGTTTGACGCCACTGACGCCGTGCTGCGCCTGAAATACCTCGACGGCGGCCACGGCGACGGCTGCCATAACGAGGACGACGCCTACACCCTCTCGCGCCGGCGCTTTCACCACCTCACGTTTTACGGCTTCCTGCTGTGCTTTGCCGCCACCAGCCTGGCCACGGTGTACCACTACGTCTTCGGCTGGGCGGCACCCTATGACCTGCCCAGCATCCCGAAGCTGCTGGGCGCTGTGGGCGGCGTGATGCTGATGCTGGGCACGGCCGGCCTGTGGCACCTGAACCGCACGCGCCACGCGCTGCATGGCGATGCGCAGCAAAAGCCCATGGATCTGGGCTTCATCGCCTTGCTGTTCCTGGTGTCGTCCAGCGGCCTGGCGCTGTGGCTGGCGCGCGGCACGCCCGCGCTGGCGCTGCTGCTGTGCCTGCACCTGGGCGCGGTGATGGCGCTGTTTGCCACGCTGCCATACGGCAAGTTTGCCCACGGCATATTCCGCACCGCTGCGCTCTTGCGCCATGCCGTGGAAAAGCGCCAGCCCAACCCCATCGGCCTGGGCGCCGACTGATTCCATTTCTAAATCACCCGTGTCGTTGTTGCTTCGCCTTGTCGTGCTACAGCACTGCCTGCGGCTTCGCGCCTAGACACGAATGATTTGGAAAAGGAATGACAACCACCCCATCCCACCCAAGACAACCCACAACCCGAGGAGACCTTCATGAACAAACGCCAACTGCTGCGCGCCACTGCGCTCGTCGCTTCATCCCTGTGGCTGGCCGGCACGGCCAGCGCGCAGGACTTTCCGCCCAAGAAGCCGGTCACGCTGGTGGTGGGCTTTGCAGCGGGCGGCGCGGCCGACGCGGCAGCGCGCCTGATCGCCAAGAAGCTGGGCGAGAACATCGGTCAGTCGGTGGTGGTGGACAACAAGGGCGGCGCGGGCGGCAACATCGCCCACCAGTTCGTGGCCAACGCTGCGGCCGACGGCTCGGTGCTGCTGTTCGGCTCGGTCGGCCCGCTGACCATCGCCCCCCACCTCATGAAGCTGACCTACGACCCGTTCAAGGACCTGGCGCCCATCTCGGGCGGCGTGAACTTCCCCAACGTGCTGGTGGTGCACAAGGCCGCCGGTGCCAAGACGCTGGCCGAATTCATCCAGCTGTCGAAAAAGAAGCCCGGCAGCGTGGACTTCGCCTCCACCGGCGCGGGCTCGGCCTCGCACCTGGCGGGCGAGCTGTTCAACCAGCGCGCGGGCGTGGACATGACCCATGTGCCCTACAAGGGCGGCGCACCGGCGCTGCAAGACCTGCTGGGTGAGCGCATCACCTCGTACTTTGCCGCGCCGCCAACGGCTATGCCGCATGTGGAAACCGGCAAGCTGATTCCGCTGGCCACCACGGGCCTGACGCGCCCGGCCTACCTGCCCAACATTCCCACCGTGGCCGAATCGGGCTTTCCGGGCTTCGAGGCGCTGAACTGGTACGCCTTCGTGGCGCCCGGCAAGACCCCCGCGCCGCTGCTGGACCGCTGGAACACCGAGATCGTGAAGGTGCTGAACGACCCGGGCGTGAAAGACGCGCTGAACAAGCACGGCCTCACCCCCCAGCCCACCACGCGCGCCGAGCTCACGGCCTTCATGAAGAAGGAATCGACCCAGTGGGCCGCCATCATCAAGGAGCGCAAGCTCACGGCGGACTGAGAAGCTGTGAATGAACCCACCTGGACACGCCGGATTCATTCACACCTTCTGAGCCGGGCAGCCCGAAGCCTGCCTCGCAGGGATGCCGTCAGCTCGCGGTGGCGCCTTGCAGCACGCTGGCGTCGGTGTGCACCAGGTGCAGCGGAAAGCGCCGGCCCGCCAGGTAGTCCTCCAGGCAGCGCAGCAGAAGCGGGCTGCGGTGGCGATCGGGGCAGGCGCGGATTTCATCGGGCGTCATCCACAGCGTGCGCACGATGCCCTCGTCCAGGGTGCGCCAGCTGTGGTGGGTGCCCAGCTGGCCAGCAAAGGCGAAGCGCATGTAGGTCAGGTCGTCGCCCGTGCGCGTCTTGGTGAAGCGGTTGAGGTACACGCCCAGCAGGGCCGTGGGCTCGAAGTCGTGCGCCGTTTCCTCCAGCACCTCGCGGGCGCAGGCCTGCACGGGCGATTCGCCCGGGTCCAGGTGGCCGGCCGGGTTGTTGAGCTTGAGACCGTCGGTGGTTTCTTCTTCGACCAGCAGAAAGCGGCCATCGCGCTCAATGACGGCGGCCACGGTGACGTTGGGTTTCCAGCGGTTTGGCATGGCGGGCATTATCACCACGGTCTGTGACGGGGAACCTGGCGCGCTGGAGCGGGTCAGAAAGGGTCTGGTCGACAATGACTGCTCCCATAGCCCAAGGAACCCGTTGCATGAACCCCGAATCCCAGCGCGCCCTGCTTACCCTGGCCCTGTTTGCCGCCTTTGCCGATGGCCACAAGGCCGACAGCGAACGCGAGGCCATCCGCAACCTGGCCGATACCCTGGCCGACGATCAGGGTGCGCACCCGCTGGCCAGCATCTACCAGGAGGTGCTGCTCAAGCGCGTGACGGTGCAGGGCGCCGTGGCGGCGCTGCACGAGCCCGAGCACCGCCAGCTGGCCTATGAAATGGCCGTGTGCGTGTGCGATGCCGACGGCAGCCAGAGCGCGGCGGAGCAGCAGTTTCTGGCCGACCTGCGCCGCCAGCTCGGCCTGGAGCAGAACGCCGGCCTGCGCGACTTCGAAGCCCAGGCCGATGCCGTGGCCGCGCAGACGGAAAGCGCGCCCCCGTCCTGGCGCGCCGGTGCGGCAACAGCCGCTGCTGCTGCCACCACCACGGCCCCGGCGCCCGCGCAGGACGCTGAACTGGACAAGACCATCCTGAACGCCGCCATCCTGAACGGCGCGCTGGAGCTGCTGCCGCAGTCCTGGGCGTCCATGGCCATCATTCCGCTGCAGATCCGGCTGGTCTACCGCATCGGCCAGGCCCACGGCGTGGAGCTGGACCAGGGCCACATCAAGGAATTCATCGCCGCTGCCGGCATCGGCATGACGTCGCAGTACATCGAGCAGTTTGGCCGCAAGCTGCTCGGCGGCCTGATCGGCAAGGCGCTGGGCCGAACCATGGGCAAGGTGGGCGGCGCTGCCACGGGCATGGCGTTTTCGTTCGCCACCACGTACGCGCTGGGGCAGCTGGCCAAGCGCTACTACGCCGGCGGCCGCGTGATGGACGCCGCCCTGCTGCGCTCGACCTACCAGAGCCTGCTGGGCCCTGCGCAAAACCTGCAGACGCAGTACCTGCCGCAAATCCAGCAGCGCGCCCGCACGCTGGACGCCGGGCAGATCATGGCGCTGGTCAAGGGAAGTTGAGCCTGCGCACCATGTAGAGCGCATCCGCGCCATAGCCCGCCAGCCGCTGGCGCTGCGCGGCGTCGTGCAGCGGCTGCGCTGCATACCCATGGCGCTCCCAGAAGCCCTGCGAGCCCTGCACCGACACCAGCGCCGACTGGCGCAGGCCGCGCGCCTGTGCCTGGCGCCACAGCGGATCGAGCAGCGCGCGCGCCAGGCCTCGGCCGGCAAGTAGGGGCAGCACGGCCATGTCGTGCAGGTACAGCGTGTCGGCCTGCGGTACGGCCTCGAAGTCGCCGTGCAGTGGCGTGACCTTGCCGAGCAGCGAGTCGTAGGCCGCGAGGTAGGCGCAGACGCGCCCGCCATCTTCAAGCACCAGCGAGCAATGCGCCGGGCTGGCCAGGCGGCGCGCAAACACCTCGGCGCTTTCCACATAGCCTTCGCCATAGCAGGCGCGCTGCACGGCCAGCAGGCCGGGGAGATCGGTCAGGTTCAGGGCGCGCACTCGCACGCCGGGACAAGAGACAGACAACATGGTTCAGGCGGGCATGAATGAGATCGCACGATTGTCGGCCCGTTGTACGAAAGGGCTGCCAGTGGCCGCGGCTCACCCTGCGCCCGGAAGGCACAGTTGCAAGCGCGCGCCGCCCAACGGCGAATCCAGCGCCTGCACGCTGCCGCCGTAGGTGTGGGCCAGGGTCTGCACGATGTTCAGGCCCAGGCCCGATCCAGGGTGGCGCTCGTCGAGTTGCACGCCGCGCTCGAACATGCGTTCGCGCTGGTCCGGCGCAATGCCGGGGCCGTCGTCGTCCACGGTGATGCACAGGGCGCTGCCCTGCGGCTGGATGTCCACCACCACGCGCTGGCGCGCCCACTTTCCGGCGTTGTCGATCAGGTTGCCCAGCATCTCGAACAAGTCCTGTTCTTCGCCCTTGAACGCCAGGCTCTGGGCCTGGGGTGCTAGCTCGAAACAGATCGCGCGCTCGGTATGCAGGCGCTGCATGGTGCGCAGCAGGGCCTGCACCGGGGGCAGCGCGGGCGTGTGCAGGCCGGTGGCGCGCACGGCGGCAGCGGCTCGGGCATGGGCCAGGTGGTAGTCCACCTGGCGCTTGGCCAGGGCCACCTGCTCCTGCACCAACTGGGCCAGTGCGCCTTGCTCCTGGGCCGACGCATTGGCCAATATGGCCAGGGGCGTGTGCACGGCGTGGGCCAGGTTGCCCGCCTGCGTTCGCGCGCGTTGCACCATGTCGGCGTTCTGGGTCAGCACATGGTTGAACTCGTTGACCAGGGGTTGCAGTTCCTGGGGGTAGTGCCCTTCCAGGCGCACAGTCCGACCTTTGTGCACGGCGGCCAGGCCCTGGCGCAGCAGTGCCAGGGGCCGCAGGGCCAGGTGCAGTTGCACCGCAACGGCCGCGGCCAGGCACAGCGCCAGAATGCCCAGCGCGAAGAGCAGCATCTGGGTGAAGCGATGCAGGGGCTCGGCCAGCAGCGCACGGTCGCCCGCCACCACCAGGCGCAGCGGTGGCGCATTCTCGTCGGGCAGTTGCAGGCTGCGCTCCACGGCCAGCAGGGCATGGCCCTGGCTGTCCTGCAAGGCCAGTGGTCGGTAGCCTGTGCCCGGCAGGGGCGCCGCATCGGGCAGCGGCAGCACCTGGTCCCACAGCGAGCGCGAGCGCGCCAGCGCGGCCTGGGGCTGGGGCCCCAGCCGGTCGATCTGCCAATACAGGCCCGACAGGGGTTGCGACAGGCGTGGATCGGCGGCCATGCCGCCCACGGCGATGCGGTCCGGGGCCTGCCAGTCCACGGCGGCGCTCAACTGGTCGAGCTGCACCGTCAGCTGGGCCTGCAGTTGCTGCGTGATGTGGTCCTGGAACAAGCTGCGCAGGCCCCAACCGACCAATGCGATGGTCAGCAGCATCCAGGCCAGCATGCCCGCCAGCAGGCGCAGGCGCAGGGAGCCGGCGTTCATTCCGCGCAGCCCGGCTCCACCAGGCGGTAGCCCAGGCCGCGCACGGTTTCTATGCAGCCGGCCGGGAGCTTTCTGCGCAGGCGCCCTACGAAGACTTCGATGGTGTTGGAGTCGCGGTCGCCATCCTGCGGGTAGATGTGCTCGGACAGCTCGGTGCGCGAGAGCACTTCGCCCTTGCGCTGCATGAGCAGGGACAGCAGCTTGAACTCGTGGCTGGTAAGTTGCAGCGGCATGCCGTCCACCAGCACGCGGGCCTGGCGGGTGTCCAGCAGAATCGGCCCGCATTGCCACTGTGCGCTGGCATGTTCGCCCAGGCGCCGCAGCAGGGCGCGCAGCCGGGCCAGCAGTTCTTCCATGTGAAAGGGTTTGGCCAGATAGTCGTCGGCACCGGCGTCCATGCCAGCGACCTTTTCGTGCCAGGCGCTGCGCGCCGTCAGGATCAGTACCGGCATGTTGCGGTGGGCCGCGCGCCAGCGCCGCAGCACCGACAGGCCATCGAGTGCGGGCAGGCCCAGGTCCAGCACCACCGCGTCAAAGTCTTCCACGTCGCCCAGATGGTGGGCGGTGATCCCGTCGCTGGCGCATTCCACCGTGTGCCCGGCGGCGGTGATGGCGCGCTCCAACTGGTTGCACAGCGTGGGCTCGTCTTCAACGATGAGGATGCGCATCCCGGTCCTTTGTTTTTTCCTTGCGCCGCACTTCCAGCACTTTGCCGTCCACGGCATCCACCTTCAGCTTGGCCATGCGCCCGTCGTTCTGCAACAGGCGTATCTCGTAAATGTAGCGGCCGTCGTCCTCGTCGAACTCGACCTTGACCGCCTGGCCCTGGTAGTCGCGCTCCACCTTGTCGAGCACGGTGCGCAGCGGTTGCACCTTGCCCTGCACCAGGGCCTGTCGGGCCTTGTCGTGGTCGTCGTCGGCGTACAGCAGGGGGGTGGCACCTGCCAGACACAGCGCCAGGGCGCGCGCCAGCAGGCGGCGATGGAAGGAAGTGGTGGACAGGTTCATGGACTGGTTTGTATCGCGCCGCCGATGAACCGCAGATGAACGCAGGTTTCAGCAAGCGTTCAAGCGGTATTTCCAACAATGGCCTGCAACAGGAAAGGAAGCATCGTATGCGGATCAAACTGGTCTTGGGTTTCTGGCTGCTGGGCATCACCCTGGCATGGTGGGCGGTGGCACCATCGGGGGCTGGCCTGGTGCCTGCGGCAGGTGCCGCGGGTGGGGGCGCTGCCTGGTGGGCGGCCCGCCAACAAATGGTTTACCTCAGTGGCCTGTGGAGCGTGGGCCTGATGGTGCTGGCCATGCTGCTGGCGCTGCGCCTGCCCTGGATGGAGCGAGCGCTCGGCGGCATGGACAAGGTGTACCGCCTGCACAAGTGGACCGGGATTGCCGCAGCGCTGACCGCTGTGCTCCACTGGGGTGCCAAGGAGTCGGGGGGCATTCTCAAGGCGCTGTGGGGCCGTGGCAGCAAGCCTGCGCGCGACGCCGTGCTGCCCTGGCTGACCGATGCGCGGGACTTCGCCAAGGACCTGGGGGAGTGGGCTTTTTACCTGCTGCTGGCCATGATCGCCCTCACGCTCCTGTCGCGCCTGCTGAACTACAAGCACTGGCGCCTGTTGCACCGTGCCATGCCGGTGCTGTTTCTGGCGCTGGTGTTCCACTCGGTGGCCCTGATGCCCCTGGCTTATTGGTCCCAACCGTTGGGCCAGCTCATGGGCGCTCTGATGGCTGTGGGCAGCGGCGCAGCGCTGTGGTCCCTGGCGGGCCGGGTGGGGCGCGCGCGCAGCCATGTGGCGCGTATCCAGTCGATAGAGCTGCTGGGTGAGGAGCGCACGCAGGCCCCCATCGAGGTGGTGTGCGCCTTGCCGTCCAGCTGGCCGGGCCACCGTGCGGGGCAGTTCGCCTTTGTGCGTTTTGACCAGGCCGAAGGCGCCCATCCCTTCACCATTGCCAGTGCGCCGGACGCCTTGGGCAGCAGCCTCCAGGGGGAGCCGCTCGTGCGCCTGGTGATCAAGCCCCTGGGTGACTACACGCGCACCCTGCACCAGCGGCTGCGCGTGGGGCAGCCGGTGGAGATCGAAGGCCCCTACGGCCGCTTTGACGGCCACGGCTCCGCCCACCGCACCCAGGTGTGGGTGGCCGCCGGTGTGGGGGTCACGCCCTTCCTGGCGCTGCTGGAGGCGCGGCAAAAAGAGTCTGCCGCCAGCGCGCCCGCCCACATGCATTACTGCACCCGCGACGCTGCGAGCGACCCGCTGCTGCCCCGCCTGCGCACTTTGTGCGCCCAGGCGCAGCCCGCGGTGCCGCTCACCGTGCACAGCGCGGCCCAGGGCCAGCTCCTGCGCCCGCAGGACTTGCAGGACCTCGCTGGCCCCCTGGACATCTGGTACTGCGGCCCCCAGGGTCTGGGTGACACCTTGCATGCCCATGCCGGCACCCAGCGTTCCTGGCGACTGTACCGCGAGTCGTTTGCCATGCGTTAACCCACCCCGAAGGAGAAGCACCATGATGAAACACACCTCCCCCCTGCGCACTGCACTGCTGGCCTTGGCCATGGGCCTGGCCACGCT
The DNA here is from genome assembly GCA_024710165.1 of Burkholderiaceae bacterium. Lineage (GTDB taxonomy): Bacteria > Pseudomonadota > Gammaproteobacteria > Burkholderiales > Burkholderiaceae_C > Simplicispira. Next base: position 13,707 of record JANJVG010000064.1, on the reverse strand, counting down.
GCCCACCTGGGCCGATGACGACTGCGATGCGCCGGTGGCCCGCTGGCAATCGCGCGAAGCCGTGCGCCAGATGGCCACCCAGCAAGGCTGGGACGTCCAGCGCCTGAAGATCGACGACGGCTGCTACGAGGTCTATGGCAAGGACGTACAAGGCCGGTCCTTCAAGGCCAAGGTGGACCCGGAGACGCTTCGGGTCGTCAAGATGAAGCGCCGCGACAAAGACCGGGACGGCGAGCGTTCCCGTGACCGCGACCGCCGCGCCGACCGTGCCGCGCAGCCCGCGTCCGATGGCGCGGCTCCCGCAGCCGCCCCTGCCACTTCACCTGTTTTCACCCCTGGCACCGCTGTGCGCGGCCAGGTCGAGTGAGGCCCTGCGCCTTGCTCTGCAACCCCCTCTGAACTGGAAAGAACACCATGTCCAAACCCCTTCTCACGGCCCTGGCCGCTGCCTGCGCGCTGTCCGTGCCTGCCTTGGCACAAGCGCGTCAGGTCACCCTGACCACCCAACTCAAGAACTATGGCGGCGACGGTGCCTACCTTGCCGTGTACCTGACCGATGCCAAGGGCGCCTATGCGGGCACGCTGTGGGTGGCGGGTGGCAAGGCCAAGTACTACAAGCACCTGTCCGACTGGAATCGCCTGTCGGCTGGCGACACCAAGCGCCTGGTGGGCGTGACGGGCGCCAGCGTCGGTGCGGGGCGTACGCTCAAGGTCACGCTCGATCTGGCGGACGCCCTGATCGATGCGGGCTATGAGATCCGCATCGACGCCGCTGCGGAAGACATGCGCGACAGCCCTGCCGAAGTGCGCGTGCCCCTGGCCACCAGCCAGGCGGGCAAGCCGCAGGCAGGCAGGCAATACATCCAGACCATGAGCTTCCAGCTCCCGTAAAGCATGGATTGGAAAGCGATTCACCGCTGGTTCGGCCTGCTTGCTGGAACCCTGGCCCTTGTGCTGGGAATCACCGGCGCACTGTTGGCACTCGACCCGGTGCAGCAGGCCTGGCGTGCCCCAGCGGAAGCCCCTGGGATGACGGTGGCCACCCTTGCAGAGCGCGTGGTACGCAGCGTGCCGGGTGCAGAGGAAATACGCCGCCTGCCTTCGGGCGCCATTGTGGTGTTCGGCTTCGATGGCGAACAGGCGCAGGCCTCCTACGTGGACCCGGCCGATGGCCGCGTGCTGGGCGCCTACCAAGCCTCCATGCTGCCACGCTGGGTGAAGAACCTGCACCGCGCGCTCTTGCTGGGCGATGCCGGGCGCTGGGGCGCTGCAGGCGTTGCGCTGGCCATGGGGCTGCTGTGCGCCTCGGGCCTGGTGCTGCTGCTGCGCCGCATGGGCGGCTGGCGCCACCTGGCCGGGCGTGTGCGCGGCACGCTGGCGCAGCGCATTCACGTAGTCACGGGCCGGGTGCTGTTGGCTGTGCTGTGCCTCACATCGGTCACGGCGCTCACCATGAGCGCCGCCACCATGGGCCTGGTCACGCTGGATGCGGGCAGTGAACCCGAAGTGGCCTCCGCTTCCACCGGCAAGACCGCACTGCCCGTGGGGCAGCTGGCGCCCTTGCAGGGCCTGGCGGTGCAGGACCTGCGGCGGCTCAACTTCCCCGACGCCGCCGACCCGCAGGACACCTGGAAGCTCGCCACGCGCCAGGGCGCTGGCTGGCTGGACCGCTACACCGGCCAGCGCTTGGCCTGGCAGGACGCCACCCTGGCGCAGCAGGTGGTGGACTGGGCCGTGGTGCTGCACACGGGCGAAGCCGCCTGGCCCTGGGCCGTGGTGCTGGGGCTGGCAGGTGCGAGCGTGCCGCTGTTCTGGCTCTCGGGCTTGCTCATCTGGTGGCAGGCGCGCCGCCAGACGCTGCGCACGGCTCACAACAGCACGCTGGCGCAGGCCGATGTGCTGGTCTTTGTTGCCAGTGAAGGCGGCAGCACCTGGGGCTTTGCGCAGGCGCTGCACGAAGCGCTGGTGCAGCAGGGCCACCGGGTACACACGGCGGCGCTGGAGCAGTTTCAGACCACGCCCGCCACGCGCCAGGTGTTCATCCTGGCCGCTACCTACGGCGACGGCCAGGCACCCACGCATGCACGCCTGGCCCTGCAGCGCATTGCCGCCGCACCGGTGGGCGCCACACCTGTGACCGTGCTGGGCTTTGGTGACCGCCAGTACCCTGGCTTTTGCGCTTACGCCCAGGCCCTGGATGAGGCCCTGCGCGCACGGGGCTGGCCCACGTTGCTGCCGCTGGAGTGCATCCACCAGCAGTCCAGCCAGCAGTTCGCCCGCTGGGGCCAGGCGCTGGAGCAAGCGCTGGGGGCGCGCCTGCCGCTGCACTATGTGCCGCGTCTGCCACCCACCACGGCGCTCGCGCTGGAGGCGCGCCAGGACTACCCCGGACAGGCCGGTCAGCCTACGGCCATTTTGCGTTTCGCCTTGCCCGCGCAAGGTGGGCTGGCGCACTTCGACGCAGGCGATCTGCTGGGTATCGTGCCGCCGGGCAGCAGCGTGCCGCGCTACTACTCGCTGGCCTCGGGCTGGCAAGATGGCTTTGTGGAAATCTGTGTGCGCCAGATGCCTGGTGGCCTGTGCTCCACGCACCTGCTGGGCCTGGCACCAGGCGCCAGCGTGCAAGCCTTCGTCCGGCCGAACCCCGGCTTTGCGCTGGGGCGCTCGCGGCGCAGCGTGGTGCTCATTGGTGCGGGCACCGGCGTGGCGCCGCTGGCGGGTTTCATCCGGCGCAACGAGGGGCTCAGGCCCATGTTCCTGTACTTTGGCGGGCGCGACCCGGCGTGCGACGACTACTTTGGCCCCGAGATCGCGCAGTGGCAACAGCAAGGGCGCGTGGCGGGTGTGACCAAGGTGTTTTCGCGCATCCCGGGGGGCGGCGGCTATGTGCAGGATGCCCTGCGCCGTGACGCCGAGCATTTGCGCGGCCTGCTGGCGCACGGTGCGCTGGTGCGCGTGTGCGGCAGCCAGGCCATGGCACACGGAGTGGCGCAGGCGCTGGATGAACTGCTGGCCCCGCTGCACCTGAGCGTGCAGCAGCTCAAAGCGGAGGAACGTTATGCCGAAGATGTGTTCTGAATCCGCAGTCGCTGGGCACGTCACGCTGCACGGGCCCACCATGGGTACGCGCTGGTCCGTCACCTGCGCACCTCTACCCGAGGCGCAGTTGCACATCCTGCGCCAGGACCTGGCCGCTGCCGTGGAGCAGGTGGATGCGCAGATGTCTCCCTGGAAGCCAGACAGCGACCTGGTGCGCCTGAACCACGCGCCGGTGGGTGCCTGGGTGGATCTGCCGAGCGCAATGCTGGAAGTCCTGACCTGCGCACTGGACATTGGCCGCCTGAGCCAGGGCGCCTTCGACATCGGCGTGGGTGCGCTGGTGGATGCCTGGGGCTTTGGCGCGGCACGCACCGTGCCCGATGCCGCCGCCATCGGCAGCGCACGCAGCGCAGCGCACCCGCCCACCCACGCCTGCCTGGAGCTGGACGCCACCCAGGGCCGCGCACGCAAGCACGCACCGGTGCAGATCGACCTGTGCGGCATCGCCAAGGGCTACGCGGTGGACCGTATGGAGGCTGTGTTGCAGCAGCATGGGGTGTGCCAGGCGCTGGCGGCACTGGACGGTGAACTGCGCGCCGTGGGTGGCCAGCCGGGCGGTGGTGCCTGGCCCGTGGCGCTGGAGCAGCCCGAGGTCGGACGTCGCGCAGTGCGCGGGGTCATCGAGCTGCAGGATCTTGCCGTGGCCACCTCGGGTGACTACCGGCATTTTTGGGACGTACAGGGCCAGCGCCTGGCACACACCATGGATGCGCGCAGTGGCGCACCCGTGCACAACGGGGTGGCTTCGGTCACGGTGCTGGCACGCAGTTGCATGCATGCCGATGCCTGGGCCACCGCGCTGCTGGTGGCCGGCCCTGGTGCCGGCCTGGCCCTGGCGCAGCGCATGGGGCTGGAAGCCCTGTGGCTGCTGCACCGTGAGGGCGCGCTGGTGGAGGTGGGGCTGGGGCGCTTCAGAACCTAGCCCACAAGGCCCAGCCCCAGGTGCCAGCGCACAGCAGCAGGGCCAGCAGCACGGCGGCGCTTCCCAGGTCCTTGGCCTGCTTGGCCAGTGCGTGCCATTCCAGGCCCACCCGATCGACAGTGGCTTCGACAGCGCTGTTGAGCAGCTCGGTGACCAGCACGAACACCACCGTGAAGGCCAGCACAAAGACCTCCAGCCAGGTCTGGCCCAGCCAGAACGCGCCGGGCAGCAGCACGGCGGCCAGGCAGACCTCTTGCCGGAAAGCCGTTTGTTGCCATCCGGCGCGCAAGCCCTGTAGCGAGTAGCCGGTGGCGTGCCACAGGCGGCTCCATCCGGTGCGCTGTTTTTGCGGGTTGGCGGGCACGGGCGACGTGGTGGCGCTTGCGGGGCGGGCATGCTCCGGTGGTGGCGATGCCTGGGGCGCAGGGGCGCTATGCAGCATGGGGGCGTCCTGCTGTGCGGCAGCTTGCAAAAGCATCCAGCGCGGGTTGGTAGGTGTGGCTAAGCACATCGAGCAGGCCCAGCACCGAGTGGTAGAAGTGGTCGTGCGTCAGCGCCGCATCAGTGCCTGCACGCAGGCAGCGTTCGGCCACCTGCGTGCGCTCCAGCAGCGTGCCGGGCCACAGCACCCAGGGCACGTGCTTTTGCACATCGGGCGCAATCACATAGGGCAGGCCGTGCAGGTACAGGCCGTTCTCGCCCAGGGATTCGCCGTGGTCTGACAGGTAGATCAGCCCGGTGTCAAAGCGGTCTTGCTGCGTCTGGAGCCAGTCGATGGTGCGGCTGATGAAGTGGTCGGTTTCCACAATGCTGTTGTCGTACACATTGACCAGTTCGCCGCGGCTGCAGTCCGAGGTGACATGGGTGGCGCACTCCGGCGTGAAGCGCTTGTGGGCCGGGGCCGAGCGGCGGTGGTAGGCCGGGCCATGGCTGCCCATCTGGTGCAGCACCAGCACAGTGCCTTTGTTCTGGCCCGCCTTGTTCAGGGCGCTCAGGCGCTGGTCGAGCAAGTCCACCATGATCTGGTCCAGGCATTCATCGTCCTTGCACCACTGGCGCACGGCATCCGGGCTGGCCACCTGGTCGGCCTGGGAGTGCGGGATGCGGCTGCACACTCCTTTGCACCCGGCCTGGTTGTCCAGCCAGTCCACGCCCAGCCCCGCACTTTGCAGCACATCGAGCAGGTTGTCGTAGTCCAGTTTGCGGCCCTCGAACCCTTCCTTGCCCAGATGCGAGAACATGCAGGGCACCGACGCCAGCGTGTTGGTGCCGCACGAGCGCACGTTGCGCCAGCTGATGACGTGGCGTGCTTCCATTTCCGGCGTGGTGTTGCGCGGGTAGCCGTTCAGGCCAAAGTGGTCGGAGCGCGCGGTTTCTCCCACCACCAGCACCAGCAGGGGCGGTTTGCGGGCGGGGGCGGCACTGGCGGCCGTGGGCTGCAGGGGATGTGCGGCGTAGCTGGCGCCCAGCGCAGCGTCCTCGCTGATCCGCTGGAAGGGGCGCTGGGGCTTGAACAGCGGTTTGATCGTGACGTTGCTGACCGAAGTGACTGTGGCCAGGGGGTTGAGGAGATAGCGAATTTCCGTGTGGTTGCGCACCAGTGGTGCCATGGGCTTGTACAGCAGCATGCTGCCCCCCACCACGGCCCCGGCGCTGGCCAGCACCAGCAGGGCCGAGCGCCACAGATCGCGGCGCCAGGCGGTGGTCTGCAGCCGCACCCCGCCCCACAGCAGCGCCAAGGGCAGCCCGGCGTACAGCAGCACATGCACCAGCAGGCCACTGCCCAGCAGGGCCAGGGTTTCGCTGGTGTTGGTTTGCAGGGCGTTGCGCACCATGCCCGAATCCACCACGATGCCGTAACGCAGCATGAAGTACTGCACGGCCGCGGCGGTGACCAGGGTGGCGCTCCAGCCCACCCGGCGCAGCCCCGGCCACGACAGCAGCATGAACCACAGAAAGGTGGCGGCCGTCAGCACCAGGGCGGTCAGCAACTGCTCGGTGGTGCTCAGGCTTTGCTCGTGTGCAAGTTGCTCCAGCCGGGCCCACCAGGCCTGGTTCAGGCCCACGGTGCACCATGAGGCCAGTGCCAGCGCGGCCCAGCGTGGGGCAAGGCTTGGACGGGGGATGCGAGTGCGCGGGCGCGTGGCTGCTGCGATGGGCGCGGCCGCAGGGGAAGGGGTCAGATCAGTCATGGCTGCGCACTGTAGAAACCGGGCCTGAATAACCTGTGAAGCGGCCGTTCAGACTCCGTTCAGCTTTGCAGGGCGCGGCTTCGGGCCCCTACACTGGGCGGCTTTCACGCGTGGAGTCGTCAATTGCGTATCTTGTTGGTCGAGGATGATCGCCCCCTGGCCCAGGCCGTACTGGGGTATCTGCAGGCCAAGCAGTTCAGCGTGGACTGGGCAGAAAACCTGCACCAGGCGCGCGCCCTGGTGGCCGTGACGCCCTACTCCGCCGTGCTGCTGGACCTGAACCTGCCCGACGGCGAGGGCCTGCAACTGCTGCCCGCGCTGGCGCGCCCCGGGGCATCGCAGGAGTTGCGCCCGACGGTCATCGTGGTCACGGCGCGGGACCAGGTCAGCGACCGCATCCGGGGGCTGGATGCAGGCGCCGACGACTACCTGGTCAAGCCCTACGACCCCGAGGAACTGCTCGCCCGGCTGCGCGCCGTGGAGCGCCGGCGCAGCGCGCAAAGCAGCTCCACCGTGACCCGGGGCGAGGTGCAGATCGACCTGGCGCGCGAGGTGGTGCGCAACGGCACGGTGCCGGTGGTGCTCACCCCCAAGGAATGGGCCCTGCTGCGCGTGCTGGCCAGCCGCCCGGGGCAGACCTTCCCGCGCGAGCGCCTGCTCGAGGCGCTGTACCAATGGGACGGCGCCAGCGACAGCAATACCCTGGAAGTTTTCATCAGCCGCCTGCGGCGCAAGCTGGGCAGCGAGCTGATCGAAACCGTGCGCGGCACGGGCTACCGGTTGATGGCGCAATGAACTATCCACCCGGGCGCGCGCCCAGCCTGGCCCAGCACCTGAGCCGCACCCTCATTGTGGCGGTGGTGGTGGTGTGGCTCGTCAGCACCGGGCTGGTGGCCTGGTTCGTGGACCAGCAGATCCAGCAGAACTTTGATGTGGAGCTGGTCGAGAGTACGCACCGCCAGCTCTATCCCGCCCTGCTGGACCTGCAGCAACGGCAGCGTCCCGACAGCACCGGCGCCTACCGTGCGGCCGATGCGCGTGGCGAGCCCCTCGAACCGCAGGTCATGGGCGCCATCCCCGGCGATTCGCAGACCGAGCCCTTGCTGATGCAGTTGCGTGACGCGCAGGGCGGCGTCTTGCTGCGCACGCAGGCCTCGCCCGCGGCGGCGTTTGCCGTGCCGCTGCAGGCGGGCTTTTTCAACACGACTGAGTACCGGGTGTTCAGTCTGTACGACGAGCCGCACCGTGTCTGGCTGCAACTGGCCGATCCGCTGGAAGAACGCAGCGAGGCCAGCGAACGCACCCTGCTGGGCCTGATGGCCGTGCTGCTGGTCATGTTGCCGGTGCTGGCCTGGCTGATCCACTGGATCGCGCGGCGCGAGCTGCGCACCGTCCGGCATTTGCAGCAGCAGATCACTGCCCGCAGCGGCAGCAACCTGCAGCCCTTGAACCTGGCCCACATGCCGCAGGAGCTGCGTGCGGTGGGCGACGGCGTCAACCAGTTGCTGGTGCGCCTGGGCGAAGCGCTGAACGTGGAGCGTTCCCTGGCCGCGAACGCGGCGCACGAATTGCGCACCCCGCTGGCCCAGGTGCGCCTGCGCCTGCACACGGCCCTGGACCAGGCGCGGCCGCACCCCCACTCTGAGGGTGCCGGCGGGGGCTGCGTGCCCGTGGCCGAGGTGCGCGCCGCTTTGCAGTCATTGGAAACCCTGAGCCACCGCACCGAGCGCCTGTTGCAGCTTTCGCGCGCCGAAGGGGCCGACGGCGCGCACTTTGCACGTGTGGATCTGGTGCGCCTGGCAGAGCAGGTGGCGCAAACCTTCTGGCAGCAGCCGCAGGCCCAAAAGCGCCTGGACTGGCTGGCGCCTGACTCCGACGCACCGGTCTGGGTGCAGGGCGACATCGACGGCCTGGCCATCGTGCTGCGCAACCTCATCGACAACGCACTGCACCACACCGGCGCCCAGGTCGAGCTGCAAGTGCTGCCCGGCGAGCGCCCCGCGCTGGTGGTGCGCGACCACGGCCGCGGACTGACGGCCGCGCAACTGGCGCAAATCCAGGTGCGTCATGCACGCATCGGCAGTCAGCACATTGGTTACGGCCTGGGCATGTCCATCGTGCGCACCCTGGCCGACAAGCACGGCGCAGAACTGGTGTTCAGTTCTCCGCCTGCGGGCGGCACGCAGGGCCTGGAGGTGCGACTCGTTTTTGCGGCCGGCGCAGGGTGAGGTCGGTCGCGCGGCCCTGCCGACTTCACCGCGCCGTCTGTGCGGCGGCCACCCAGCGCAGCCCTTTGCCGCGGCTGAAGTAATAGTCCCCCTGGGGGCTGATGACGACGGCGTGGAGCGTTGCCGGGTCGCTGAAATACTGCCATCCCTGGCTGGGCGCTGGCACATTCGTGTCGATTGGCACGGGGTGCATGTCCTGCAGGCTGCGCCCGGTGGCGGGTGTGCGGCGCGGGTCGGGATCCTGTCGGCGGTCATGCTCGCCCGCCAGCAGCGGGGTGGTGACCAGCGATGCCACCAAAATGGCGGGCAGCAGTGCGGTGGGGGCCATGGCAATCTCCTGAAAAGTTCAGTCGCAAGGGACTGTGCCTGCAGTCTGCGCCATGCACGATGAACCGGTGCTGAACAGTGGGGCGTCCGGGAGACGCCCCTGAAGCGCCTGTGCGGCCGTGTTCAGCGCGCCACGTCGATCACCACACGGCCACGCACCTGGCCTGCCAGGATGGCTTCGGCCAGTGCGGGCAGGTTGGACATCGGCTCCACCGTGGTCATTGCGGCGAGGTGCGCCGGGTCCAGGTCGTTGGCCAGGCGCTGCCAGGCCGAGAGGCGCTTGGCCATGGGCGCCATCACCGAGTCCACGCCCAGCAGTGCCACACTGCGCAGGATGTGCGGCAGCACCGTGCCGGGCAGGTCCATGCCACCGGCCAGACCGCAGGCGGCGGCGGCCGCGCCGTATTCCATTTGCGCCAGCACGTTGGCCAGGGTGGTGCTGCCCACCGAGTCCACGGCACCGGCCCAGGTTTCGCGCTGCAGCGGGCGCACGGGGCCCTGCAGGCTGGCGCGGTCGATGAAGGCGCTGGCGCCCAGGCCGCGCAGGTAGTCGTGCGTATCGGGCCGGCCGGTGGACGCTGTGACGTGGTAGCCGCGCCGGGCCAGCAGGCTGACCGCCACCGAGCCCACGCCACCGGCAGCGCCCGTCACCAGCACCTGGCCGGTGCCGGGCCGGGCGTGGCCCCAGCGCTCCAGCGCGTCCACGCACAGCGCGGCGGTGTATCCGGCCGTGCCGATGGCCATGGCCTGCAGCGGCGTGAACGCCTCGGGCAGGCGCACCAGCCACTCGGCCTTCACGCGCTGAAAGCGCGTGAAGCCGCCCCAGTGCGCCTCCGACAGGCCAAAGCCGTTGAGCACCACCGGGTCGCCGGCTTTCCACAATGGCGAGCGCGACTCGACGACCGTGCCCGCCAGGTCGATGCCGCCCACCATGGGCAGGCTGCGCGCCACCTTGTTGCGGTTGCCCGCAAGGGCCAGGCCGTCCTTGTAGTTGAGTGCCGAGTACTGCACCTCGACCAGCACGTCGTGGTCGGGCAGGTCCGACAGGGCGAGTTGCCTGAACACCGTGCGGGCTTTGCCCTCGTGTTCTTCAATCAGGGCGGCGGTAAAGGTGTCTGCCATGGCATGGGCTCCTTGCGAGTGAACGGTGAAAGTCGTGTCCGTGATGGTACGACGCCCGCCGGACAGAGACGTCCCGTGCAGGACACCGCACCGGCCCTATGAGCCCTCCACGCCGCGCCAGGCGGCCTCCTGCACGTCCTCGGGCAGTTCGTGCGCCAGCGCGGTGTGCTCGCGCTCGTGGTGGTGCTCCAGCACATGGCGCAGCGCATGGGCCGCGTCGAGCAGCATCAGCACGGCGCGGCGGCGGGCGGTTTCGTCCGGCGGCGCTTGCCGGGCGACGGCCTGCACGCGCGCAATGTATTCCTCGGCCAGCAGGGCGATGCGCTCGTGCTCCAGCAGGTACACCCGCGCCGCCCAGCGTGCGCCCTCGGGCACACGGGGCAGCAGGCGGGAGTTTTCGATGGCAATGTGCGCTTGCAGGCTGCGGTGCCATTGCTGCAGGTGCTGCAGTGCGCTGACAAAGTCCGCACCTGCCACGTCGAGCAGGTGGGCGAGCAACAGGGCGTCCAGCCGCTCATGCTGGCGTTCGAAGTGGCGGGGGGTGGATGGGTCGGGCATCATGAAACGGCGTTGAACTGGCTTGGCGCAGCGGTGGGGCATTGTCTCCGCCCGCCACCCGGTGCAGCCCCTTGCTGCAGCGGACATGGCGGTGCTTTCAGGGTGCGCCTGTTGCTGGCAAGATATCCATTTTTAACAAGAAAGTGTTCACTATGCGTTTGACCCTGATAGCGCTTGCGGTTTCCGTCACTTTGGTCGGCTGTGGTGGTGGTGGCGATGGCGGAGAGGACTCGTCTCAGAATCCGGGTGCCGGTACGGCCACGGCCCTGACATCGGCCAACTATGTGGCGGTGGCGCAGGAGGCCCTGTCTGCCAGCGCCTTTTTGCTGGACGCCGGCAGTTTTGTGCTGGGTGCCCAGGTCACCGACCCCGGCGTGCTGGTCCGCTTCGGTCAGGCGCAACTGCTCAAGCTGCCGGGCCGCACCGCCAGCGGCTCGGTGGCGGCGGTCGGGGCGGTGCAAAACTACACCGAGCCGTGCAATGGTGGCGGTTCGCTGACGGTCGCCGAGAACGATGCCAATGGCAATCAAGAGGTCGACCCCGGCGACTCGCTTAGCCTGACGGCCAACAACTGCGCATTTGAGGGCCAGGTGCTGAATGGCCAGCTGAGCGTGACCTTGAGCGCAGTGACCGGCCTGCCCGGCGAAACCGCGTCGTGGAGCGTTGCCGGCGTCCTGCGCTTTCGCAACCTGACGGCGCAGTCGGGCGCCGACCGCATGGTGGCCAATGGCGACATGTCGCTCAATGCCTCGGCGTCCGGCAGCTACGACGAGTCCATCGCCCTGAGCACGGCCAGCTTCGCGGTCGCAAGCACCTTCGGTGGTGTGCAATCGAACCAGACGCTGACGAACTACGACACCTCTTTGCAGGTGCGCAATGCCACCTGGACCACGGCAGCGCGCGGCACGCTGACCAGCACGGCCCTGAATGCAGGCTCGGTCGCCATCGAAACGCCCACGCCGTTCGCGCGCTCGGCCAATCAGTCCTATGCGGCCATCGGGCAGGCGGTCATGTCCGGTGCTGCGGGCTCCAGGGTGCGGGTCACCGCCCTCAGCGCTGCCACCGTGAAAATCGAACTCGACGCTGACGGCAACGGCGTCTACGAGACCTCGGTGGACAAGCCCTGGAGCGACATCCTTTGAGGACGTCGGCGGCCCGTGGTGGCCGGCCACTGCCGTGCTGGGCGGTGGCGGTCAGCCTGCTCGTCCTTCCCGGTGCGGCGGCGGCCACCTGCGGGCATGCGCCCAGCCTGGGCGCTCGGGCCGGTGCCGAACGCAGCCTGTGGCAAGAGCGCGATGCGCAAGGGGCCACGCTGGTGCGTGAAAGCGGCACCCTGCGGGCCGTGGGTCTGGACGTGACCGGACGCTGCCGCGGGGTGGACTGGTCGGCCCAGTGGACGCTGGCCCGCGGGGACCGCGGCTATGACGGGCAGACCACGACCCAGGTGCCCTTCCAGACGGTCAGCCGCCTGCAGGCGCAGCACCTCGCAGCACAGGCATGGCTGCCCGTGCGTTCCGGCTGGGCGGTCGGTACGCAGGTGGCCTACCGCCACATCGAGCGCGACATTGCAGGCCAGGGCAACGTGATGGGGTACCCCGAGCGCTTTGGCTATTGGCAGGCCGCTCTGGGCGGGCGCTACCAGGCCGCGCTGGGTGCGCAGTTGCGGCTCACGGCATCCGTCTGGCTGGGCGGCGGGCCTGGCGGGCGCGTGCACCTTGACCTGCCGCGTGCCGACCCGGCCACACTGCGCCTGGGCGGCAGCCGCCTGCTGGCGCTGGACCTGCAACTCGATGGCGGCGAAGGCGCCGACCGGCCGGGCTGGTCATGGCAGGCGGGCATGTCGTACCGGCACGAGCAGCACCGTGCCGGACCTTCCACGACGCTGATGCGCAACGGCGTGCCTGTGGGCGCGGCGTCGCAGCCGAAGTTTGTGCAACACCACCTGCGCGGTACGGCGCACGCCACATACCGCTTCTGACGGCAAGGGTGCGCGCTGCCATGGCACCCACGCTGCGGTCCGGCGGGTGCCGCGCAGCGCCTTCACCCGGCCGCCACCCCTCCCGCAGCGTGCCCGCGCGTGAAGGCTTCCTCGAACACCGAGTAGCCCGACCAGTCGGCGTGCGCAAACGCCAGCCGGGCCGTGGCGGGCGTGGGCAGCCACCGATTTCGCTCACCATTTGATAGCTGCTTGCGCTTGCCTGTAAAGCGCTGGAGGCCAATTTGACTCAAAAAAGCAAGCTGTCCCGGAACCGGGATGGCCATGGCGTGGCCGTAGCGCGTGATGTCCACGCGCGTGGCGCGGCGTGCCAGGTCGGGGTGGGGCGCGGCCAGCGTGGCCAGTGCGGCATGCGCCCAGTGGTCCCAGGGCTGCGTGGCCAGCTGCTCGCGGCCCTGCGGCAGGTCGCCCAGTGCCTGGTAGTAGCTCAGCACCGTCGGCCCGGCCAGCAGCGCACCCGGTTCCAGGCGCTGGTGGCCCGCGTCCACATAGCCCAGGCCACCGGGGTTGGCGTCCTGGTAGAGCACGTTGTCCCAGGCGGGGGCGGCACCGGGGCGGTCTTGCAGCGGTGCGTCGATATGGATGTTGGCCACCAGCCAGGGTGCCCACTGCAGGCGCCGTGCCGCTTCGCGCAAAAAGGCCGGGGCCTGCTGCACGACGCGGGCCGCCACAAACACCGGCAGGGCCACCACGCAGCGCTGCGCCTGCCAGCGCTCCACGTTGCCGGTGGCGTGGTGGAAGGCGTCCACCTCCACACCATGGCGCCCCTCGGAAATGCGCAGCACGCTGCAGCCGGTGCGCAGCTGGCCGCCCGCGCGCAGGGGCTCGGCCAGGCGCCGCGTCAGCCAGCCGTTGCCCTCGGGCCAGGTGAGCACGGCTTCGCGTTCCTCGGGCGCGGCATCGCCCGGCGCGTGAAAGCCGTGGCGGCTGGCAAAGTAGTGGATGCCGGCCCAGGCCGACACACGCGCCGTGCCGGCGCCGTAGTCGTCGCGGCAGCTGTAGTCCAGGTACCAGCGCAGGTGCGGGTCGTCCAGGCGCAGGAAGGGAGTGAACACGCGCTCCCAGTCCGCTTCCGGCACGCCGGGGCCATCGTCCTCGACGCGCAGCCAGACTTGCCCGGCCTCGAAGGCGTAGCTCACCCGCACCTGCGTTTCGGCATGGCGGGCCGCGTTGCTGATCAGGTTGCTCAGCGCACGGCGCAGGTATTGCAGCTCGGCGTCAGCGCGGCTGCTGCCGTCCGCCGCCGGCACGCAGTGACCGCGC
>JANJVG010000027.1 GCA_024710165.1 Burkholderiaceae bacterium | reverse complement strand
ACCCAGTCGCGCAGCTGGTCCAGCGTGACCTCGCCCGCGTACAGGCAGGGCACGGTGTTGAAACCCATCTGCGCCGCCCAGGCGTTGCGCCGCTGGGTGCTCCAGAAGCGCTGCTCCTGGCGGTCGTACACGTCAAACAGCATCCACCAGTCGGGCAGGGTGGCGTAGTCGAGCGAGTGGCGCGCGGCGCACCATTCGCCAAAGGCGACCAGGTGCGTGCCCAGCGCGTCAAACAGCTTGTCCTCGTGCGCGGCCAGCCAGGGCCCCAGGCGGGCGAACTGGCCATGGAAGGGCTGGGGCAGGTACTGGCCCCGGTTCTGGGCGCGCAGGACGCCGTCGGGCGAAACCGAGAAGCCCAGGTTGGCGCCGTCGAGCTTTTCCTCCAGCACCACCGGGCCGCTGAGGATGTCCTCGGCCTCGGCGGGCGAGAGCACTTTGTCGTCGCGCGGCGCGCCCGTGGCCAGCCAGGCGATGTGGGGGGTGTGGGGGAAGCGGAAGAAATCTTCGGACATAGGTGTTCTATTTTGCGCGCCGCGCGGGCGGGTGTTTCTGGTGCCAGCGCGCGTGCAGCCAGTCGGGCAGCAGGTTCTCCACCTCCAGCCCCACGTCGAGCAGGGCCTGGCGGCAGTCGATCCAGTCGGTGTCGGCGGCGTTGGTGATCCGGGTGGCGTGGCCTGCGTCCAGTGCGGCGAGGGCGGCGGCCACCATCTTGCGGTCGGCCAGGTCGGTCACGGCCTCGGCCAGTTCTGGGGGCAGCACGGCGTTGCTGTTCTTGTCGAGCAGCACATCGACCCAGACGACCTCGCCGCGGTCCATCTTGTGCATCATGGCCAGCCAGCCGTAGTCCTGCTCGGTGAGCTTGTGGCGGTATTCGCCGCAGACATGCCAGTCCACGTCGAGCACGGCGTGGCGCGTGGGGTCGGCCACGAAGGCTTCGAGCCAGTCGAACACCTGCTGGCGCAGTGCGGCTTCTTCGATGGGGGTGGATTCGGCACCAAAGGGCGAGCCCTCGTCGGCCGCGCTGGCGACGATGAGCACGTTGGTGTCCACCAGACGGGCTTGCAGCGCGTTCGCTTCAGCCACTGGATGCTTCCCGAAGTCGCTGGGCACGGGCGCGGGCCTGTTCGCGCGCCTCGCCCATCGCGTCGCCAAAGAAGCGCGGCGGCCAGTTGCGCACGGCGCCGAATTCGTCCACGTCCAGCGGCACCAGCACGGCGTCGGCGCCGCGCCGTTCGACGAACAGCATGCGGCACTGCGCCGTGCTGGCCTGGCGCCGGGCAATCAGCGTCTGCATGCGGCGGAACAGGTGCTCGGAATGCGTTTCAACCAAAAACTGCACCTGGCGCTGCTGGCTCACCTCGGCAAACACCTCGGCCAGCACGGCCTGGGCCAGCGGGTGCAGGTGGATCTCGGGCTCTTCCAGCAGCACGGTGCTGCCGGGCGGCGCGCAGTAGGCCACGGCCAGCACGGGCAGCACCTGCGATACGCCCACGCCGACATCGCGCAGGTTGGCCACCACGCCGTCGTGGTGCACCAGCAGCTCGTAGCGGCCCGAGCGGCCCACGGCGCGCACGCTGAGCTGCTCGGCCATGCCCATGCGCTGCAGCCAGTGCGAGACGCTGCGCAGCACGCTGCCCTGGTGCTCGGACGGCAGCAGGGCGTTGGCCAGCAGCGCGTCGATGGCCTGGTGGCCGTCGCTGCCCACCTCGCCGGGGGTGGTCTTGTTCCACACATAGTCGCGCTCAGGGCGGCGGCGCAGCGGGCCGAGGTAGACGATGCCCTCCAGTTCACGGCGCAGCGCCAGGCTCAGGTCCTGCAGGTGCG
Organism: Burkholderiaceae bacterium; assembly: GCA_024710165.1. GTDB lineage: Bacteria > Pseudomonadota > Gammaproteobacteria > Burkholderiales > Burkholderiaceae_C > Simplicispira. The sequence continues at coordinate 30,362 of JANJVG010000027.1, read as the reverse complement.
CGCCGTCGCTGCCCAGCAGGGCCAGGGCCTCGGCGCTCAAGGCGATGGAGCGCTCGGGCGCGAGCTGCGGCCCCTTGCCGCGCGGGCGGGGTTCGTCGTCCACAGATACCGCGTAAGCGCCGCGCTCGCGCCGCACGGCCCGAAAGCGCCGCGCCACGGTGGACAGTTCCAACTCCTGGATGGCCACGGCCCCGCTGGCCGTCTGCCCGTAGCTGCAGGCAAAGCGCCCGTGGCGCACGCGCTCTCCCTCGGGCCGCTGGAAGGCCAGCGTGATGGAGAACTGGCGCGGCGCGGCCGCGCCGCGCGAAAGCACCGCGTCGAAGCCGCCAAAGTGAAAGTAGTCGTTGGCCTCGTCGCCGCCCAGGTTCAGGTGGATGGTGCGGTCGGGCGAGGCCACGGTCTGCTTGAGCAGCAGCAGACTTTGCAGCAGCGTGGACTTGCCTGACGAGTTGCTTCCCAGCAGCATGGTGACGGGCGCCAGTTGCACCGCGCCGCTGTCGCGCCAGGCCTTGAGGTTCTGCAGGTGGAGTTGGTCGATCATGGTCAGGCCATCTTAGGACCTGTCATGAATTTTAAAGAATATGGCCTGCAGCGCTTATGCAGCATGCGCTGACAGCTATCAATTTTGATTTGTGAGCCGCAGTGGGGCGTGCCCTGGCAGCGTGGCGCCGGGCGTGCCCAGCTCAAACTTGCTCACCAGCAGGGTCAGCTGGCTGGCCTGCTGGCGCAGCGATGCGGCCGCGGCCGCCGATTCTTCCGCCAGCGCGGCGTTCTGGTGGGCCATGCGGTCCAGCTGGCCGACGAACTGGTTGACCGCGCCGATGTGCCCCATCTGCTGGTTGACCTCGGTGGTGATGGCAGAAATCCTGCCCGAGACGCTCTCCACGGCGGTGGTGACTTCGGCGGTCGTCTGGCCTGCACGGCCCACCTGCGAGGTGCCCGACGCCACCTTGGCCAGCGAGGTGTGGATGAGGGCGCTGATGTCCTTGGCGGCAGCGGCGCTGCGGCCCGCCAGGGCGCGCACCTCGCTGGCCACCACGGCAAACCCCCGGCCTTGCTCGCCCGCGCGGGCCGCCTCCACGGCAGCGTTGAGCGCAAGGATGTTGGTCTGGAAGGCGATGCCGTCGATGATGGCAATGATGTCGGAGATCTTGTGCGAGGCGGTGTCGATCTCGCGCATGGTCGATACGACCTGCTCCATCTCGCTGCCGCTGCGCGCCGCCACGCTGCTGGTGTGGGTCGAGAGCTGTTGCGTGGCGTGGGCGGTGGCCGTGGTCTCCTGCACCGACGCGGTGAGCTGGGCAATCGATGCCAGCGTGGTCTCCAGCGTCGTGGCCGCTTCCTCGGTGCGGTCACTCAGGTCCTGGCTGCCCTGGGCGATCTCGCTGCTGGCGTTGGTGATGTCGTTCGAGGCCTGGCGCACCCCCATGGCCAGGCTCAGCAGGTTCTGGCGCATGGTTTCGAGCGCGGCCAGCAGGCCGCCGATCTCGTCCTGGCGGCGGGTGTCGATGGGTTGCGAGAGGTCGTGCCGGGCCATGCGGCGTGTGGCCTGCACGGCCTCTCGCACGGCGGCCCGGGTGTCGCGCACCAGCCACCAGGCCAGCGCGCTGCCAAAGGCAAAAGCCAGCAGCGCACCAGCGATGATCAGCACGCGCGCCGTGCGGGCATCGGCTGTGGCCAGCGCAGAGCTGGCGGCGTTGGCGGCGTCCTGCCAGTCGCTCAGGGCGTCCACGGCCGTGCCCCAGGCCTGCTGGCGCGCACTCCAGTGCGAGGTGTCTTTGCTGTACTCGTTGCGCATCTGGAAAGCCAGGGCCGCATCGCCCCGGCCGGCGGTCAGCTGCTCGCTCAGCGCGAGCAGCTCGCGCGCGGCGCTGCCGGTGGCCTTGACGGGCTGCAGCAAGGCCAGCGCCGGTGCATCGCCCTCCAGCAGGGACTCCAGCTTTGTCTGCGCTGCGTCATACTGCGCCAGCGCGCTGCGTGCCTGTGCCAGCACGGCCGGGCCGCCTTCGAGATCGGTGCTGGCCAGGTCGCCCAGCGTCTGCACATAGCGCGAAACATTGCGCCCCATCACATCGAGCGTCTGCGAGCGCGCAGCGTTGTGGACGGTGATCTCCTCCAGCGTGGCTGACAGCGCCTGCATGCGCAAAAGCGAAAGCACGGCCATGCCGAGCAACAGCACCAGAATGACGCCAAAGCCCAGTGATAGCCGGGCCGCAAGGCTGCGCACAGAAATGAGTTGCATGTTTGTCTCGGTATAGGAATATGTCGCGCCAGCGACAGGGCCGGACGCGGAGCGCAAGACTACGCCCCGCAGGACTGGGCTTCAACTGTGGAGTTCCTCAGGTGGCGCGCCGAGGGAGGGGCGGGGGCGTAACCAGGCAGCTCTCAGCTTTCGAGCTCTACAATCGACGAAGCAGGGAATGCCTAGGCGCTCCGCAACAAGGCGTTGATAGCAGTTGGATGAGGAGTATTTGATGCGCCGTCTCACCCAGGCTCCGAACATGGCCCTGGCCACCCTGTGGGTGGACCTGCTGTGCGAGGACGGCATGCCCGCCACCGTGCAGCGGCAGTACCTGGGCGCCGCCGCCGGGCACCTGCCGCCGGATGAATGCCTGCCCGAGATCTGGCTGCGCCATGACGAGCACCTGGAGCGCGCCCGGGCCTTGCTGGAGCGTTTGCGCAATCTGCCCCAGCACCGCTGGCAGTGCGTGTGTGGTGAACTGGTCGAAGGGGGTTTTGAGCAGTGCTGGGCCTGCGGGGCGCTGATGCCCCGTTGACGCGGGCTACTTCCAGCGCACCGGCTCCACATGCACGCTGCCTTGCGTGCTGCTGAGCGTGAGGGCACCTTCCTGCACCGTGGCCTGCAGTTGCATGCTGCGCTCGGCCAGCCGGGCCAGCTCTTGCGAGGCTTCGGTGGGAATGCGCCAGACCTGCAGCTTGTCCAGGCGTGAGAGCTTGGATTCAATGCCCTTCCACCAGATCTCGGACGCGTGGTTGAAGCAATAGACGATGACCGCGTCGGCCTTGCTGCAGGCCTTGGTGAGCGGCTTGTCTTCGGGCTGGCCCACTTCGATCCACACGCGCTTGCGGCCGGTGAAGTCGGTCAGCGAGGCGTCCGGATCGTCCGGATCGGACAGGCCCGCGCCAAAAGCCAGCGTGCCATCGCCATTACACAGGTCATTGAGCTGGTGCGCCTGAATGGCCAGCGCCGCCAGCCTCACCATCATCCGCTCGTCGGTCTCGCTCGGATGGCGGGCCAGCGTGAGCGCGTGGTCGGCGTAGTAGCCGTGGTCGATGTCGGCGATCTGCAGATTTGCCTTGAAGATGGTGGATTTGATGGCCATGGGCGCATGAAGCAAGGAAATGGGGAAATGGCAAAAAGGGCGGTATCAGCGCCCACTTGGGTGAAGGGGTTTGTGTGGCTTGAAGGTTAATGCCGGCTTCTCCAGCAGGTGCCACGAAGCAGCAGCGAGCGTCAAAGTGGTGCCAAGGCTCAGTAGGAGTGCCGCGCCGAATTCAAGCCGATTGGCAAAATACCAAATCAGGATTTGCTGGATGGGAAACGCATAGATATACAGCCCGTAGGAGAAATCGCCCCACCGTCCGGCGTGGCGGAGCAGGGGCGTCGACGCCGTGCCCCACAGCACGATCAGGCTGGCCACACCCAATAGCGGGGCTTGGCCGGCAAAAGGTTGTGGGCCCCACCAATGCACGGCGGTCAAGCATGCGACCAACAGAAAAGTGGCCATCCAGCGGCGGGTCTTCCAAAGATTGCTCCAGGCCGCCAGGGTTGCTCCCAGCGCAAATACCATTCCATATTGAAGGCCGAACGACCATTCCGGCATGGGCTGCCCCGACGGCGGGGAGTAGCGCCATTGCACGGCCAGCGCCAGGGCAGAGAAGACGATGGGGGCACTCCAGCGCCATCGTGCCAATCCCAGAATGCCGAGGCCTGCAAGGCAAAGATAGCATGCGACTTCAAGGGGAATCGTCCACAGCGGGCCGTTCACTGAATGGGGCAGCGGGTTGTGCCCAAAGACGCCAGGCAGCCCATATCGGGTTTGCAGCCAGAGATTGGAGAGGTAGTCCCTGGTGGCGGGGTGCTGCACATATTCAGGAAGAGGCAACGTGGTTGCCCATGGACCAATGACCGCCGCGCACAGCAGGACGGCCGCACACAGGCCCGGCCAGATGCGCAAGATGCGGCGCATGATGAAACGCCCGAAGTGCGGGTCTGACTGCCATGACAGTGACACCAAATAGCCACTGATCGCGAAGAAGATCACGACCCCCACCGCGCCTGGCTCGTTATGCCAGATGAGCGGCACGGGCAGCCCCATCAGTGCATATTGATGCCCCCAGATCACAAGCGCAGCGGCCAGCAGTCGCAGCGCGTCGAAGTTGTTGGCGCGGTTTGTGGAGGCGCTCACCCGTTGCAAGCGAAACCTTCAGACCCGGCGCGCCAGCTCGGCGGCCTTGCCAACGTAGCTGGCGGGCGTCATGGCCAGCAGGCGGGCCTTTTCGGGCTCGGGGATGTCGAGCGAGCGGATCAGGCCGTGCAGCGCCTCGGCGGTGACGGTCTTGCCGCGCGTGACTTCCTTGAGCTTCTCGTAGGCGCCCTGCACGCCGTAGCGGCGCATGACGGTCTGGATAGGCTCGGCCAGCACTTCCCACGAGGCGTCCAGGTCGGCGGCCAGGGCTTCTTCGTTGAGTTCGAGCTTGTTCAGGCCGGTCAGCAGCGAGGTGTAGGCGAGCGTGGCGTAGCCCAGGGCCACGCCGATGTTGCGCAGCACCGTGCTGTCGGTCAGGTCGCGCTGCCAGCGGCTCACCGGGAGCTTTTCCGAGAGGTGGCGCAACAGCGCGTTGGCCAGGCCCAGGTTGCCTTCGGCGTTCTCGAAGTCGATGGGGTTGACCTTGTGCGGCATGGTGCTCGAACCAATTTCGCCGGCCTTCAGGCGCTGCTTGAAGTAGCCCAGGCTGACGTAGCCCCAGATGTCGCGCGAGAGGTCGATGAGGATGGTGTTGGCGCGCGCCACGGCGTCGAACAGCTCGGCCATGTAGTCGTGCGGCTCGATCTGGATGCTGTAGGGCTGGAAGGTCAGGCCCAGGCCTGCGGGCTCGTGTGTCTCGATCACGCGGCGCGAGAAGGCCTCCCAGTCGAAGTCGGGCCAGGCCGAAAGGTGGGCGTTGTAGTTGCCCACGGCGCCGTTCATCTTGCCCATGATCTTTACGGCGGCGATGCGCTCCACGGCCCCTTGCAGGCGCATGAGCACGTTGGCCATTTCCTTGCCCACGGTGGTGGGGCTGGCCGTCTGGCCGTGCGTGCGGCTGAGCATGGGCACGTCGGCGTACAGGTGGGCCATCTCGCGCAGCTTGAGCACGATGCGGTCCAGGCTGGGCAGCACCACCTGGTCACGCCCGGCGCGCAGCTGCAGCGCGTGGCTGGTGTTGTTGATGTCCTCGCTGGTGCAGGCGAAGTGCACGAATTCGGCCGCTTTCTCCAGTTCGGGGCGGGCCTCGAACTTGGCCTTGATCCAGTATTCCACGGCCTTGACGTCGTGGTTGGTGGTCTTCTCGATTTCCTTGATCGCAGCCGAATCGGCTTCCGAGAAGTTCTTCACCAGCCCCAGCAGGTAGGCGCGCGCGCCCACGCTAAGCGGCTTGAATTCGGCGAAACCGGCATCCGACAGCGCGATGAACCAGGTCACCTCCACCTGCACGCGGCGGTGCATGTAGCCGTGCTCGCTCATGATGGGGCGCAGCGGGGCCAGTTTGGAGGCGTAACGGCCGTCGAGCGGCGAAAGGGCAGTGATGGTGGACAGGCTCATGGCGCGGTATTGTAGGTGTCGCGCCCGTCCGGCGGGCGTGGGCGCGGGCCGATAGAATCGAAAGCAGGGTGTACGTTTGATGCCCGAGCCACGGAAGCAGAACCATGAAATTGATCGGATCCACCACCAGCCCCTATGTGCGCAAAGTGCGTATCGTGATGGCAGAAAAAAAGCTCGACTACCAGTTCGTGCTGGAGAGTGTCTGGTCTGCTGACACCAAAATTGCGTCGTCCAACCCGCTGGGCAAAGTGCCCTGCCTCGTGATGGAAGGCGGCGAGGCGGTGTTCGATTCGCGCGTGATCGTGGAATACCTCGACACCCTCTCGCCCGTGGGCAAGCTGATTCCGTCCACCGGCCGCGAGCGCGCCGAGGTCAAGACCTGGGAGGCGCTGGCCGATGGCCTGCTCGATGCCGCCATTCTGGTGCGCCTGGAAAACACCTTTGAGGGCCGAACGCCCGAACAGCGCAGCCCCGCCTGGATCGACCGCCAGATGGGCAAGGTGCACGCCAGCCTCAAGGCCATGTCCCAGGGCCTGGGCGACAAGCCCTTCTGCAGCGGCATCCACCTGAGCCTGTCGGACATCGCCGTGGGCTGTGCGCTGGGCTGGCTCGAATTCCGCTTCCCCGAAATCGCCTGGCGCACCGAGTATCCGAACCTGGCCCGGCTGATGGACCGGCTGGCCCAGCGGCCCAGCTTTGTGGACACCGTGCCCGGCTGATCCCGCCGAATCAGCTGCGCGCGCGGCGCTTGAGCCAGCGCATCAGCGCGCCCACGCCGGGCAGCTTTTCGTACAGCTCCTCGGCCGCGTCCCAGTAGTCGCGGTGCAGGGTGATGCGGTGGTGCTCGTCCAGCACCAGGTGCGTGGCGCCGCGCACGGTCTGCTCCACGCCGCGTGCGTAGCGCTGGAAGGCAAACCGGAACTCCCAGGTCAGAAAACATTCCCGGCCCTGCACCACGCGGCCGGTGATGACGAAATGCGGGTGTTCCAGTGCCGCGAACATGTGCCGGAAGATGTCTTCGATGGCGGTCAGGCCCTGCACCTCGTTGAACGGGTCCTTGAAGCGTGCATCGCTGGCATAGTGCCGCCCCAGCTCTGCCAGGCTCGCGGGCTGCAATTGCTCGAAAAAGGCAGCCACCCGGGTCACGGCTTCATCGGCGCTGGAGGGGGGGAGTGCAGTCATTACAAGCCTGTAAACCGGCGTACCGCCGCAAAATACCACCGGTAGGGCAGCAGGCGCAGTGTTTTGAGCACCAGCGTGAAGCGGCGGGGGAAGTGGATGTCAAAGGCACCGCGCTCCCAGCCGCGCAGCATGGCCTGCGCAGCGGCCTCGGGCGCCATCAGTGCGGGCATGGGGAAATCGTTGCTGGCGGTCAGGGGCGTATCGACAAAGCCGGGGTGGATCACGCTCACCCCCAGGCCCAGCGGGTGCAGGTCGAGGTACAGCGTTTCTGCCAGGTGGGTGAGTGCGGCCTTGGTCGGCCCGTAGGCCAGACCCTGGGGCAGGCCGCGGAAACCCGCCACGCTGCTGACCAGGCTGATGTGGCCCCTGCCCCCCGCACGGGCGGCATCCTGCAGGGCGGGCAGCAGGGCGTCGAGCAGGTAGAGCGCGCCGGTGTAGTTGACCTCTATGTGCTGCAGCATGGCGGCCAGGTCGAACTGGGTAGCGCGCAGGGCGCGGTAGGTGCCGGCGCAGTAGCACACCAGGTCGGGCACGCCGTCCGCCAGCACCTGTTGCGCCGCCGCCCGCACCTGGGCGGGGTCGGTCACGTCGAGCGCCAGGGCCGAGCTGCCCGGATGGCGGGCCACGAAGTCGTCCAGAGCGCCGGCGCTGCGCGCCGACACCGTGACGTGCGCGCCGCGCGCGTGCAGCAGCGAGGCCGCCGCCCGGCCCATGCCGCTGGAGGCGCCCACCAGCCAGACGCGGCGGCCCTGCCAGGCGGGGATGCGCGGGTTCAGGCCCACGGGGTCACCTCCGTGCTGCGCACTGCGGTGCGAGCTTGCCGGGGAGTGGCGCGGCACACGCTCATGCGCCGCGCCGTGTGAAGGACAGCGTGATCTCGCCCAGGCGCACGCCGAATTTGGACATGGTGGCGCGGTTGAGCATCACGCGCTCGTCGATGAGGTACATCCAGTCGTCCAGATCGACGTGGATCACCCGGCCATCGACCGGCAGCGCCAGCGTGTACTGCCAGCGAAAGGCGTTGCCCGCCACGCGGCCTTCGGCCTGGCCGACCACGTCGTCGGCACTGCCGGTGTAGCGGCCATCGGCGTGCCGGGTCAGGCGCCAGATGCGGCGCTGGGTTGTGCCGTCGGAGTAGGTGAAGGCTTCGTCTAGCACGCCCTGGGGGCCGTCCCAGCGGCAGTCCATGACCACGGTGAAGCGTTTGACGATATGCCCTCCCCGGTCCTGGAAGATGCCGTGGGCGTCCACGGTGCCGTTGAAGTAGCGCGCCAGGTCGAGCACGGGTTGCTCGCGGGCGTAGCCATCGAGGGCCTGGCTGGCGCAGCCCGAGAGCAGGAGTGGCGAAGTGGCGGCGGCGGCAAGGAGCAGGCGGCGTTGCATCATGGGGGGCTGTTCCGTAGGGTGAGGCGGCGCGCGCCGGGCGCAGGCCGCAGGATGAGTGCATACAGGCTGGTAGCGGCCAGCAGTTTGAGCACGCAGGGCAGCAGGGCATAGGCCCAGGCCAGGATGGCAAGGCCTTCGGGGTCGCGTGTGCCGGGGCTGTAGCCCAGCGCGCCCAGCAGCGGCAGGGCCAGCCCGGCCGCCAGAGCCAGGTTGAGCTTGGAGGCAAAGTTCCACCAGCCAAAATAGGCGCCCTCGTGGCGGCCGCTATCGCCCTGCTGGGCGATCACGCCCGCCAGCAGCGCGCCGGGCAGGGCCAGGTCGGTGCCCAGCGCCACACCCGAGAGCGCGCACACGAGCAGAAAGGCCGTGCCGTCGCCCGCGCCCAGCCCGGCGGCCCACAAAAACACCGCCACGGCCAGCAGCATGCCCGCCAGCCAGGTGCGCGCCAGCCCCCAGCGCGCCACGGCGCGCAGCCACAGCGGCATCGACAGGGCCGCGCAGAGAAAGTAGCTGGCCAGGAACAGCGGCACCTGCGCGGGCGGGGCCTGCAGCCGGTCCTGGATGAAAAACAGCACCAGCGTGGCCGGGATGGCGCTGGCAATGCCGCTGAGCATGAACACCGCCAGCAGGCGCCGAAATGCGGCCTGGCGCCACGGGTGCCACAGGCTGGTGGCGGCGGGCGCATGCGCGGCGGGCCCCACCGGGCGCGGTGCGCGCGTCCAGGCCAGCCAGCCCAGCACCAGCAGCGCGGCAAAGGCCGCCAGCATGACCGGAATGCCGAGCAGGCTGGGCAGCAGCGAGGCCAGCACCACGCCCAGCAGCGCCGCGCCTTCGCGCCAGGCGACGATGCGGCCGCGCTGCACTTCACCGCCGCCCAGCCGCGCGCCCCAGGACTGGTGGGCGATGCTCACCTGGCTGTAGGCGGTGCAGGTGATGAGCAGAAAGCCCAGCGCCCAGCCGGCCAGGGCCTGCGGTGACAGCTGGGGCGCCAGGAAGAGCCCGGCCAGTCCGAGCGCCAGCACCGCGCAGGACAACACCCCCACGCCCAGCACGGCGCGCGGCGAGCGGGCAAACAGCCAGTCGCTCAGTCGTCCGAGCAGCGGGTCGGTGACGGCGTCAAACAGCCGCGCCGCCAGCAGCACGGCGCCCAGCGTGGCCAGTGGCATGCCGTAGGTGCGGGCGTAGTGGTCGGGCAGCAGCACGTACAGCGGAAGCGCCACAAAGGCCAGCGGCAGCCCCAGCATCCCGTAGGCCAGGCCGTGGCGCGCCGTCCATGCGCCGCCCTGGTTCATGGCGTGGGTTCCTTGCGGGAGGTGATCAGCGCCTGGCGCAGCGCGGGCTCGGAGGTGCGGGGCGAGAGCCAGATGCCGAAGAACAGGCGGGCGAACTGCGCATCCGCCACCTCGCCCACCACGCGCCCGTCCATCCAGAACACAGCGCCTGCGCCGGGGCGGTACACGCCGGTGAGGCGGTCGCCCTTCTTCACATCAGGCAGGGCCGCCTGCAGCGCCTGCTGCCAGCGCTCGGCCTGCGCGGGCGCAATCGATTCCTGCCGCTGCATCTCCTGCAGCGAGCGCCGGGCGATGGCTTCGGCGCTGAAGTCGCGCAGGTAGGCCAGCTCCAGCGCCAGCGGGTGGGCGGCGAAGTTGTCGGCCTCAAAGCCGGGAGGCACCCACAGCCGCGCGCGGTACACCTCGAAGCCGAAATAGCGCAGCAGGCCCTGGCCCGCCAGCCGGGTGCCGGGCAGCGGAGATTCGGCAGATTCCGGGGTATTGCCGTAGGAATATATGGAAAAAACGGCTGTAGCGCTTACCAATAAAGCGCTTGCAGCTATTCTTTTGATAGTCATGGCTTGACCAGTGTGTACTGCACGACGTCGATGTCGCCCATGGTGAACGCCGCCTCGCAGTACGCCAGGTAGAACTCCCAGATGTGCATGAAGCGTTCGTCAAAGCCCTGCTGCAGGATCTGCGCGCGCTCGGCCAGAAAGCGCTCGCGCCAGCGGCGCAGGGTTTCGGCGTAATCCTGACCAAAGGCAAATTCCTCCTGCACGCGCAGGCCCGCCGCCTCGGCCTCGCGGCGGAATTCGCGCGGGCAGGGCAGGCAGCCGCCCGGAAAGATGTACTGCTGGATGAAGTCGGTCGAGCCGATGTAGCGCGCGAACAGATCGTCGTCGATGACGATGCTCTGGATGCAGGCCCGCCCGCCTGGTTTGAGCAACCGGTGCACGGCCTTGAAGTAGGTGGGCCAGTAGGCCCGGCCCACGGCCTCGACCATCTCGATCGAGCAGATCGCGTCGTAGGGGCCGTCGTTGATGTCGCGGTAGTCCTGCAGGCGCAGGTCGGCCTGGTTGCCCATGCCCAGCCGCTCCATGCGCTGGCGGGCAAAGGCCAGTTGCTCGGTGGAGAGTGTCACGCCCGTCACCGAGGCGCCGAATTCGGTCGCCGCCATCTCGGCCAGCGCGCCCCAGCCGCAACCGATCTCCAGCACCCGGTCGCCCGCCTGCACCCCGGCCTGCTGGAGCGCGCGGCGCACCTTGGCGTGCTGGGCGCGGCGCAGGTCGCCGGTGGGGTTGCCTTCAAACCAGGCCGACGAGTAGTTCATCGTGTCGTCCAGCCAGCGCTGGTAGAACGCGTTGCCCAGGTCGTAGTGAGCGTGGATGTTCTTCTGGCTGCCCGCGCGGCTGTTGCGGTGCAGCAGGTGGCGCACGCGGTACAGCAGCCGCCCGGCCCAGGTGCCGTAGACCATGCTGTCCACCTGGTGGCGGTTGGCAATGAACAGCGTGAGCAGGTCGGTGAGGTGCGGCGTGGTCCAGTCGCCCGCGATGTAGCTCTCGGCAAAGCCGATGTCGCCCGAGCGCAGTGCGGCGCTGCAGACGTTCCAGTTGCGCAGCGTGATGGCCGCTGCCGGGCTGCCGCCGGGGCCGAAGTGGCGCAGCGTGCCATCGGGCAATTGCATCGTGAGGCTGCCGTGCTGAAGGCGCTGCAGCAGTTGCAGAACGGTGCGTGCGGCGGCCGGAATGCCGGCGGGCAGGGAGCGGGGGGCGGCGGTGGTGCTGTTCATGGCGGGGCCTTCATGCAGGAGGGGGTCAGCGGAACATGGGACGGTGTGGTTCAGCGGGTGACGGGGTGGGCGGGCGGTGCGGGCTTGCGGTGAAAGCCCACCCGTTTAAACCACAGCCGCAGCGCGTGCCAGTGGATGCGCGCGACGATGGCCAGCGTCATGGCTGGGTAGGCCCACAGGGCGCGGCGCAGCGCCTGCGCCGTGGCGGGTTCGAGCGTGCCGCTCACGCTGGTGCGCAGCAACGGGCCGTCGTCGTCGTCGTGGTCGATGCGCACCATGGTGCGATCGCCGCCCGCGCGCTGCGCACGCACAAAGCGAAAGCGGTAGCCGCCGCGCACCGTGCAAAACGGCGAGACATGGAACACCTTGCGCGCCTGCAGTTCCTGCCCGTAGCGGGGTTCGTCGAGCAGGTAGCAATGCCGCTCGCCAAAGGTGTTGTTCACTTCGACCACGATGGCGCGCAGGCTGCCGTCCGGGCGGTGGCAATACCAGAAGCTCACCGGCTTGAAGGTGTAACCCCACATGCGCGGGTAACAGTGCAGCCAGACCTGGCCGGTGGCGTCGTCAATGCCCTCGGCCTGCAGCAGGGCGTCGAGCCAGGCCAGCGCGCCGCCCTCGGCCTGGCTGCGCCCGTCGCCATGGTCGGTGTCGTGAAAGCTGATGGCGCCGCGCCGGTTCACGGCCAAGGGGCCGGCCGTGTCGGCCAGGCCGCGCATGGGCAGCATCAGGAAGAACGTGGGATAGACAAAGGCATGGCGCCGGGGGCGCAGGCGGGTGTGGCGTACCTCGCCAAAGCCGAGCAGCGGACGCTCCTGGCTCATGCCGCCTCCGCCAGCGGCGCGGGCAGGCTGGCCAGCAGTTCGCGGGCCGCGGCCAGGCCGGATTTCAGTCCGTCTTCATGGAAGCCGTAGCCCGTCCAGGCGCCGCAGAACCAGGTGCGCTGGCGCCCCTGGAGTTGGCCCACGAGCGGCTGCGCGCGGATGGCGGCCAGGTCGAACACCGGGTGGGCGTAGTCGTAACTGCCCAGCACCTTTGCCGGGTCGATGTCACGCACCGGGTTGAGCGACACCAGCACCGGCTGTGTGAAAGGCAGCGGCTGCAGCCGGTTGAGCAGGTAATGCAGGCAGACCTGCGCCGATTCGCGGCCGCTTTGCGCTGCGCGCTCATAGTTCCAGGCGGCCCAGGCGGCGCGGCGTGTGGGCAGCACCGAGGTGTCGGTGTGCAGCACGGCGCGGTTGGCCTGGTAGCGGATGGCCCCGAGCACGGCACGCTCCTGCGGCGTGGGTGCGGCCAGCAGCGCCAGCGCCTGGTCGGAGTGCGTGGCCAGCACCAGGCGGTCGAAATGCTCGGTGTGGCCGTCGGTCACCACGCGCACGCCTGCGGCATCGCGTTCGATGCGGCGCACGGGGGTGTTGAGGCGCCTGTCGTCCACCCCGGCGATGATCTTGTCCACATAGTGGCGGGCGCCGCCCGTCACCGTCCACCACTGCGGGCGGTTGCTGACCTGCAGCAGGCCGTGGTTGTGGCAAAAGCGCACCATGGTGGCCACCGGGAACTGCAGCATCTGGTCGGTGGGGCAGCTCCAGATGCAGCCCAGCATGGGCAGCAGGTACCAGTCGCGGAAGGCCTCGCCAAAGCGGTGCTGGCGCAGGAACTCGCCCAGGGGCTGCATCAGGGCGGCGTCCTGCTGGCCGTTCGCCAGGCGGGTGGCCAGGGCGTTGAAGCGCAGCAGGTCGGCCAGCATGCCCAGAAAGCGCGGGTTGGCCAGGTTGCTGGGCTGGGCGAATACCGTCGCCAGGCTGGTGCCGCTCCACTCCAGCGGACCGCCGCGCCGCGCGCCCGGCACCTGGACCGAGAACGACATGTCGGATTTGGAGGTCTCCACACCCAGTTCGGCCAGCAGGCGGATGAGCTGCGGGTAGGTGCGCTCGTTGAAGACGAGGAAGCCCGTGTCCACGCCATGGGTCACCGGGCCCTGGGGCGTGGGCAGGGTGACGTCTACGGTGTGCGTGTGGCCGCCGAAGTAGGGGCCGGCTTCGTAGAGGGTGATGTGGGCGTGACCACGCAACGCGTGCGCGGCCGCCAGGCCGGAGATGCCCGAGCCGACGATGGCGACCTTCATGGGCGCCCCCCGTCGGCCGGGGCCGGGAAGAAAATGGTTGCGAAGCGTCCCGAAACGAAGAAGAGAGGGAGGGAGGAGAAGCGCCTCAGAACGTCAGCCGGCACCCGAAGGGCCGAAAGGCTTCGCAACACCAAAAGGGCCGGGTGTTTCATGCACCCTTGTGCTTCGTAGAGTGGGGTGATAACCGGAAAGTTCCATCCCCCGGTTTGCAAATTTGTGTGAAGACCGTGTGCATTCATGGCCGGCCTCCGGGAGTGGGCAGCGCAAGCTGCTGCTCGATGGCACGCACCACGGCGCGGCTGTCGGGTGATGTCAGGCTGGAATACTGGTCGACCACCGTGCCGTCGCGTGCCAGCAGGTATTTGTGGAAGTTCCAGCGCGGGGCCTGGCCTGTCTGCCGGGCCAGCTGCTGGAACAGCGCATTGGCCTGCGGGCCCTTCACGCTGCTCTTGGCAAACATGGGAAAGCGCACGCCGAAGGTGTTTTCGCAGAATTCGGCAATCTCCTGGTTGCTGCCGGTTTCCTGCGAAAAATCGTTGGACGGAAAACCGAGTACCACCAGGCCTTTGCTCTGGTATTTGGAGTGCAGGGCTTCGAGTTCCTTGTACTGCCCGGTGAAGCCGCAAAAGCTGGCGGTGTTGACCACCAGCAGCACCTTGCCGCTGTACTGGCACAGCGACTGCGGTTTTTCATCCTGCAGCCGCAGGAAGGTGTGCTGCAGCGTTGCGGGGCACGATGCGCTACCCGTGCCCGCCGACGGTTGGGCCATTGCAGAGGCCATGGGGAAGCACACCGCGCAGACCAGGCTGGCCAGCAGGGGGCGACGGGCGGGAAATTTCATTAGACAACTCCATATTTGTCTAGGACAAGATAGAATTTAATCACATTTTGTCCATGTGTGCTGAACACCCTCGCACGTTGAGCGGGTGAGGCCTGCGGTGATGGGGCGTTGTCAGGTTCAGAACTATCCAGGCGTTGATATGAATGATCGTTTTGGTGCCCCGGCGCCCACCTACAGCATTGCCGCCGTGGAGCGCGATACAGGCCTGTCCAAGGACACCCTGCGCGTGTGGGAGCGACGCTACGGTTTTCCGCAGCCCGGGCGTGATGCCGGCGGCGACCGGGTGTACCCGGCCGATCAGGTCGAGCGGCTGCGCACCATCCGGCGGCTGATGGATGCCGGGCACCGGCCCGGGCGCATCGTAGGGCTGGAGCCGCAGGCTCTGCAGGCCCTGCAGGGCGGTGCCATGGCTCCACAGCGTCGGGTGCCGCGGGCGAACGGGGCGGCTGGTGTGGATGCTGCACTGGCGCCCTATCTGGATTTGCTGGCGCGCCACGATGTGCAGGGCCTGCGCAGCCAGCTCCAGCAGGCGTTTTTGCGCATGGGTCTGGTGGACTTCGTCACCCTGCTGGTGGCACCGCTGACCACGGCCGTGGGCCAGGCCTGGCTGCAGGGGCGCGTGCAGGTGTTCGAGGAGCATCTCTATACCGAGTGCATCACGGGGGTACTGCGCAATGCCATTGTCGAGGTGGCGCCTGCGGCGGTGACGGCCTCGCCCAGGGTGTTGCTGACCACCTTTCCGCAAGAACCGCATGGCCTGGGCCTGCTCATGGTGGAGACCCTGCTGGCGCTGGAGGGCTGTCACTGTCTGCCCTTGGGGCCGCAGACCCCGGTGGCCGATATCGCCCAGGCTGCGCAGGCATGCCGGGCCGACATCGTGGCCCTGAGTTTCACGCCCGTGATCGGGGTCCAGGCAGCGCAGACCGGTCTGCGCGAACTGCGCCAGCGCCTGCCCGTGCCGGTGGACATCTGGGTGGGCGGAAGTGCCCCCTTTCTGCAGGCGCGCAGCATTGCCGGTGTGGCGGTGCTGCCCACACTTGGGGCGCTGCAGGAGCAGGTGGCCCGGTGGCGCGAGAACGCCGGGTGATGCCCGGGGCGTGCACGGTGAGGCTCAGATCTTCTCGGACATGGCCACCAGGCGCGATACCGGGAACTGCACGCGCACATCTTTCTGGGCCACCGGGGCGATGATCTTGCACGAGGGCTGTGCGGTGTTGCGGGGAATCATCTCGCCGGTGGGCATGCCCGAGCGGTTCATCACCACCGCAACCCGTGGCGTGGCGGCGGAGGGGCCGCGGCGCAGCACGATGGCGACTTCCTGCGAGGCCAGCCGCACAAAGGCGCCGGGAGGATAGATGCCCAAGGCCTTGACCAGCGCAGCGCCAGCCGGGTCCATTTTGTGCTCCTCGTCGTAATAGCAGGCCTGCATGGCTGCGGTGACGGGCATGGGCCAGCGCGCAATGCGGGGTGCCAGGCGAGCTGCAAAAATGTCTGCGCGCTGGATCAGCCGGGCGATCTGCTGGGCTGCGGTCTTCTGATCGAGCGGGCCGGGCAAGCGGTGGTGGTGGCAGCGCACGGCTTCGAGCCATACCGGGTCGGCCACACCCATTTGGCGCAGCAGGGCTTCGGAGCGGCTGGCATGGTTTTCCACGGCGGCAATCTGGGTTGCCGTGAGGGGCAGTGCCTGCAGCACCAGCTGGTCCTGCAGCTCTGTCATGGCGACATTCATGCTCAGGGCCGCGCGGCCCAGGGTAAGCACTTTTGTCTCGGGCCAGCCCAGCACTTCACGCGCCGTCAGCATGCATACGCAGGACACCAGCATCGCGTGGGTGGCGCTGTACAGGCGGGTTTCCTGGGCCGACAGGTAGATGAGTGCCAGCACGGTGGCGTCCGGGGTGTGGGTGGTGTGGCGCACCAGTTCTTCGTGCAGTGCCTGGAAGCGGGAGCCGAAGTCGCCCACCTGGGGCCCGCGCAGCAGCTGGGTGGCGCGCTCCTGGAGGGCGGGCCAGTCGGCCGGGCCTGTGTCGGCGCGGCTGCGCTCGGCAGGCTCGGCCGCGCTGATCTTCATGCTGGCAATTTCACCGAGGTTGGTGTCGGCGATCAGCATTCTCTGCAGGCTGGCGAGGTAGGCCCGGTGGCTTTCGCCGGATTCGTCCGTGTCCACGCACAGCTGCACGCCGCGCGACAGCAGGTTGTTCAGGTCTTCGCGGTTGCGAATGATGAACCCTTTCTGTGCCAGCAACGATCCATCAGCCCCGCGCAGCACAAAGGGCAGCGGGTGGCCAAACTGGATGGACTCAACGCTCAGTGGGACAAGATTCATGGTCTGCGCGCATTATCCCGAACCCTTGGCAGGGCAAAAGCGCGCAAACCCGTGGAGAACGCCCGTATTTCAGGGAACAACTGCCGCTGGGGCCCCGTGGGACGCCTGGGCATCCCCAAACACGGCCTGCCACAGTTCCAGCACCGCGCTGCGCTCGCACGCCAGCTCGGCGAGTGGCACCTGGGTGGGGGCTTCGTCGAGCCGTGCACGGTGCTGCACACGCCGCAGTTCGCGGTAGGCGCTGGCGGCGGCCTGCCCCACGCCCGGGGGCAGCAGGCCGGCGGCCTCGGCGCGCTGCAGCAGGGCGATGTTGCCCACATTGCCCACGAGCTCAGGGTGGATGCCCGACTGCGAGAGCACGAGGTATTGCACGGCAAACTCGGCGTCCACCATGCCACCGGGGCTGTGCTTGATGTCGAACTGCCCCTGGGGGGCCGGATGCGCCGAGCGTACGCGCTCGCGCATGGCCTGTATCTCCAGGCGCAGTGCCTGGGGCTCCCGCGCTGCCGTGATCACGGCCTGGCGCACGGCGTCGAAGCGCTCGCGCAAGGAGGGGCGCGCCCGGGATACCGTTGCGGGGTCCTCGGTGCCGGGCAGGTCTTCGCTGCCCAGCACGAAGCGCGCGCGCGTCATGGCCTGGTGCTCCCAGGTCCAGGCGGTGTTGCTGCCACGCTGCTGCTGGTAGTTGGCGTAGGCCTCGAAGCTCGTGACCAGCAGGCCGGAGTTGCCGTTGGGCCGCAAGGCGGTGTCGATCTCGAACAGGTCGCCCTCGCCTGTTTTCACGGTGAGCCAGTTGATGAGCTTGCGCACGAAGGCGGCGTAGATCTCGGGGGCGCGTTCGTCCTCGTCGTCGAACACGAACACGATGTCCAGGTCGCTGCCGTAGCCCAGCTCCTTGCCGCCGAGCTTGCCGTAGCCGATGATGCCGAACTGCGGCGTGTCGCGGTGGCGCTGCTTGAGGCGGCTCCAGCACCATTGGGCGGTGATGCGCAGCACGCTGTCGGCCAGCAGCGAGAGATCGTCGGCGACCTGCTCCACGGTGATGCGGCCCTCCACATCGCGCGCCAGGGTGCGAAAGATTTCGGCATGGTGCGCACGGCGCAGCAGGTTGAGCAGGGTCTCGTCGTCGTCTTCCTGCGTCGAGCGCAGCGAGGCCAGCCGCAGTTGCAGATCCCGTTCGAAATCGGCCGCGACAAAGCGCTCGGACAGCAGCGAGCTGCCCGCCAGCTCGTCGATCACGCCCGGGTGCTGCAGCAGGTAGCGCGCGGGCCAGCGCGCGGCGCCCAGCAGGTGCAGGAGCTGTTCGTGCACGGCCGGGCGCTCCAGCAGCAGGGCCAGGTAGCTCTCGCGCCGCAGCAGTGGTTCGAGCCAGTTCACCAGGCGCACGGCGGCTTCGTCACCTACCCGGCCCTCGCGCAGCCACAGGGCGGTGCGCTGCACCAGGCGGAACAGGCGCGTGCGGGCCTCGTCGCGAAGCGCTGCCACGCGTGGGTGGTTGCGCCACTCGGCCACGCGTTCACGCAACAGCGGTGGCAAGGACTCGAGCAGGGCGTCAAGCTCCGGCGGCGCGGCGGTGTTTGCCTGGGCACCTTTGCAGCCGTTGCATTTTTTCGGTTCGTCGCCGCCGAGCAGGATGTCGAATTCCTGGGCCACCAATTCGCGGTGCATGTCCAGGTCGTGCAGAAAGCGGCTGCCGTCGGCATAGCCCATGGTGTGTGCGATCCAGGTCAGGTCGTCATCGCGTGTGGGCAGGATGTGGGTCTGCTGGTCGTCCAGGTACTGGATGCGGTGCTCTACCTGGCGCAGAAAGATGTAGGCGCGTGCCAGGGCGTCAGCCGTTTCCCGCGGCATCAGTCCAGCGCCGGCCAGGCGATCGAGCGCATCCAGGGTGGGGCGGCGGCGCAGTTCGGGGAATTGCCCCCCGCGCACCACTTGCAGCAGTTGCACGGTGAACTCGATTTCGCGGATGCCACCGCGCGAGAGCTTGACGTCGTTGGCGCGCTCCGGGTGGCCCGCGCTGCGCTTGGCGGCATGGTCACGGATCTGGCGGTGCAGCGCGCGCAAGGCGTCAAACACGCTGTAGTCGAGGTAACGGCGGAACACGAACGGAAGCACCACGCCACGCAAGGCCTGCACCGCTGGGCTGGCGATGCATTCCCGGGGGGCAACCACGCGGCTCTTGAGCCAGGCAAAGCGCTCCCATTCACGCCCCTGCACCTGCAGGTAATCTTCCAGTGCAGCGAGCGAGATTGCCGGCGGGCCGGAGTTGCCGTTGGGCCGCAGGGCCAGGTCCATGCGGAACACGCAGCCGTGCTCGGAAGTGTCGCCTACGGCGCTGTAGATGATCTTGACGGCGCGTGCAAAGTACTCGTGGTTCGAGATGCGCCCGCGTCCGTCGGCGGTGCCGCACGTTTCGCCATCGTGACCATAGACGTAGATGAGGTCGATGTCGCTCGACACATTGAGCTCGCGCGCGCCCAGCTTGCCCATGCCGATGATCCACAACTCGACGGGCTGACCATCCGGGCCGCAGGGGGCGCCGTGGCGGGTGTCGAGCTCTTCGCGTGCCAGACGGCAGGCGCGGTCCAGGGCCAGCTCGGCCAGCTCCGTGACGGCACGGGTGATATCGCCCAGCGGTGCCTGTGCTTCACAGTCCATTCGCATCAGCCGCTCCATCACCATCTGGCGCAGCATGCGCAGGGCCGTTGGGGTGTCGTGCCCGCGTGCAAGCAGCGCCTCCAGGGTGGCTTCCATGGTGGCGAGCACGGGTGCGCCAGGGGGCAGCAGGGTCAGTTCGGCACCGTAGCGGCGGTGCAGGCGCTGGAAAAAACGCGAATGGGCTGCAAGGCCGGAGCCGTCGGGGGTGCTGTCGTTCAATTCAGTTTGCATGGCCTGCGCGGTGCGGCAAGGCCGCAGGTAAAAGGACACCGGGTTGCACTGAACCCGCACCAGGGCAGCGGGTCATAATTCCTGTCTCATCTCCAGCCCGCCATGAACGACCCTGTGCCCCATCCATCGCGCCTGCTGAAAGTCGTGGCAGTGTTTGCGCGGTGGTCTCTGGGCCTGCTGCTGGCCATGGGCCTGGTGCTCACAGTCGCTTGGGGAGCGATTCACGGCTGGATTGTGCCGCGAATCGGCGATTACCGTGCGTCGCTGGAAATGCAGGCCGGACGAGCTCTGGGGGTGCCTGTGCGGCTGGGGACCATCGAGGCGCGCACCGAGGGGCTGATTCCCACCCTTGAGCTGGGCCATGTGGCACTGCTGGACGCCGCGGGGCGCGAAGCGCTGCGTCTGCCGCGTGTGGTGGTGGCCCTGTCGCCGCGTTCGCTCTGGAATTTTGGTTTCGAACAGTTGTACATCGAGCAGCCGGTGCTGGAGCTGCGGCGCACGGCAGATGGCCGCATTCTGGTGGCCGGCCTGGAGGTTTCGGGCACCGACCCGGACGATGGCGGCGTGGCAGACTGGATTTTTGCCCAGCCCGAAGTGCTGATACGGGACGGCACCCTGCGCTGGACGGACGAACTGCGCGCTGCGCCCCCGCTGGCGCTGGAGGGTGTGGATGTGCTGCTGCGCAATGGCAACTGGCGCCACAGCCTGCGCATCGACGCGACGCCGCCGGCCGAATGGGGCAACCGCTTCATGCTGGCAGGGCAGTTCCGCCAGCCCCTGCTGACCACGCGCAGCGGGCGCTGGCAGGACTGGAGCGGTCAGCTGTTTGCCGATTTTTCCCGGGTGGATGTGTCGCGCCTGAGCCACCATGCTGATCTGGGCGTTGCAGTGGCCCAGGGCCACGGTGCGGTGCGCGCCTGGGTCGATGTGGAGCGCGGCCGGCTGGTCGGCGGTACGGCGGATGTGGCGCTGGCGCAGGTCCAGGCCACCCTCGGGGAGGGGCTGGCTCCCCTGTCCTTGTCGGTGGTGCAGGGGCGCGTGGGGGGGCGCAGGCCCGTGGGCGGGCTGGAGTTTTCCACAGAGAACCTGCATTTCGTGACCGACGACGGTCTGCACTGGCCGGGCGGCAATCTGGAGCTCAAGCACACCGAGGCCCACAAGGCGCTGCCCGCCCAGGGCACCCTGCTGGCCGACCGGCTGGACCTGGCGGCACTGGCGCGCATTGCCGACCGCGTGCCACTGGGCACCGCCATGCACCATGCCTTGCGCACCTATGTGCCGCAGGGGCTGGTGGAGTCGGTCCAGGCCAGCTGGCAGGGGGAGCCGACCGCGCCGCGCGCTTACCAGGCCCGGGGGCGGGTGAGCGGGCTGTCACTGGCCGGCGCCCCGCAGGAAGATGCTGCCGCTGCCATCGGCCTGCGCGGGGCCACGGTGGATTTTGATCTGACGCACAAGGGAGGCAAGGCCACCGTTTCCATAGACCAGGGGGCTCTGGTGCTGCCAGGGGTGTTCGAAGACCCGTTGCTGCCCCTGGACCAGTTCCGCAGCACGGTGGACTGGCAGCTGGAGGGTGAGCGCATCGCTGTGCAGGTGAGCGACACCCGTTTCGCCAATGCCGACGCACAGGGTGAGGTGCGTGCCACCTGGCATACCAGTGATCCGGGGCGCTCGGGCAGTCGCTCCCGGTTTCCCGGGGTGCTGGATCTCAGCGGCACCCTCACGCGCGCCGATGGAACGCGCGTACACCGTTACCTGCCCTTGTCGATCGCGCAGGATGCGCGCCACTATGTGCGCGACTCGGTGGTGGCAGGGCAGGCCAGCGCGGTGGAGTTTCGGGTCCGTGGCGACCTGTACGACATGCCCTTTGACAATCCGAGACAGGGTGAATTCCGCATCGCCGCGCGGGTGCATGGTGTCACCTATGCCTTTGTCCCGCGTCGGCTGCAGCCCGCCGGCGAGAAGCCCTGGCCCGCCCTCACCGGGCTTTCGGGTGAGTTGGTGTTCGAGCGCTCGTCCATGCGGGTGCAGGGCGCCAGCGGCCGTTTCACGGGCAGCCCCGGGGTGCAGGCCACCCAGGTGCAAGCGCAGATTCCGGATCTCTCCCACACCGTGGTGGATGTGAGCGCCGACACCCGGGGGCCGTTGCCCGAGCTGCTCGCCATCATGGCCACCTCTCCGCTGTCGGCCATGACCGGCCAGGCCCTCGACCAGGCCAGCGGTTCGGGCCATGCCGACCTGCGTCTGCGCCTGAGCCTGCCGATCAGCGAGATCCACAAGTCGCGTGTGCAGGGCAGCCTGGCGCTGGCCGGCAACGAGGTGCGAATCACGCCGGATACGCCGGCCCTGTCGCGTGTCCGCGGCACGGTGCAGTTCAGCGAGACCGGGTTTTCACTGGCGGGTGTGCAGGCCCGCGCCTTCGGTGGCGACGTGCGGCTCGAAGGAGGCATGCGGGCCGTGCCCGCCGGGGCGCCGCCCTCAGAGCCTGTGTTGCAGCTGCGCGCGCAGGGAGTGGCCAGTGCCGAAGGCCTGCGTCAGGCGAGCGAGCTGGGTCTGGTGGCCCAGCTGGCGCGCAAGGCCTCGGGCAGCGCGCCCTACACCTTCTCCCTGGCATTGCGGCGGGGCGTGCCTGAACTGCAGGTCAGCACCAGCCTGCAAGGGATGGCCCTTGCCCTGCCTGCGCCCCTGGGCAAGGGCGCGGAGTCGAGCATGCCGGTGCGGTTTGAGAACCAGCTCACCCGCGAGGCACTGGCTCCCGCAGGCGGGGCGGGGCGGGAGACGGTGCCGCTGCACGACCGGCTGGCGCTGGAGGTGGGCGGCGTGGGTACGGTCAGCTATGTCCGCGATCTGGATGCAGCGTCTCCCCGGGTGCTGCGCGGCAGCATTGCGCTCGGCCTGGCCCCTGGCGAGACGGTTCCCCAGCCCGAACGGGGCGTGACCGCCAACATCCAGGTGGACGCCTTGGATGCCGACGCCTGGGAGGCCCTGCTGATGGTGCCGGACTCCGGTACCCCGGGCACGGGTGTTGGGGCGATTCAGGACTACTTTCCGTCCGTGATGGCGGTGCGCGCACGCACGCTCACGGTACAGGGGCGGACCTTGCACAGCGTGCTGGCCGGGGGCTCGCGCGAGGCAGGGGTCTGGCGCGCCAACCTCGACGCCCAGGAGCTCAATGGGTATGTCGAATACCGCCCAGGGGATGCACCGGCCGCCGGCGCAGGCCGTCTGCATGCGCGGCTGGCACGCCTGACGGTGCCGCAAAGTGCGGCCACTCAGGTCGAAGCGTTGCTCGACGAGCCTCCCGGCAACCTGCCGGCGCTCGACATCGTGGTGGAGGATTTTGAATTGCGCGGGCGCAAGCTCGGCCGCCTGGAGATCGAAGCGCAGAACCGCGGCGGGGAAGGTGCGCAGCGCGAATGGCGGCTTGGCAAGTTCAACCTGCTCACGCCCGAGGCGGCGCTCACGGCCAGTGGCAACTGGGCGTCCCTCAACGCGTCCGCCGCGCCTTCGGGTGTGGCGCGCGCGCGCGTTGCACCGCGCCGTACCGTGCTGGGTTTTCGGCTCGATATCCAGGACTCCGGCAAGCTGCTGGCACGCTTTGGCATGCCCGATGTGGTGCGCCGGGGCAAGGGCCGCATGGAGGGGCAGGTGGCCTGGCGCGGGGCCCCCATCAGCCCCGACTACGCGTCGATGACGGGCCAGATCAACCTGAATGTGGAAGCGGGGCAGTTTCTCAAGGCCGACCCGGGCCTGGCCAAGCTGCTGGGTGTGCTCAGCCTGCAGTCGCTGCCACGGCGCCTGACACTGGACTTTCGGGATGTGTTCAGTGAGGGCTTTGCCTTTGACTTCGTGCGGGGTGATGTGCGCATTGATCAGGGCGTGGCCATCACCAACAACCTGCAGATGAAAGGCGTGAATGCTGCGGTGCTGATGGAGGGTCGCGCCGACATCGAGCGAGAAACCCAGGATCTGCGTGTCGTGGTCGTGCCCGAGATCAATGCGATGACGGCGTCGCTGGTGGCCACGGCGATCAACCCCGTGGTTGGCCTGGGCAGCTTTCTGGCGCAGGTGTTTTTGCGGGGGCCGTTGATCGAGGCCGCCACCCAGGAGTTCCGCATCGATGGCGACTGGGCCGATCCGCGCGTGACCCGCGTGGCGCGGCGCACACGGGGCGCCGAGGCCCTTGCGCCCGTCGAGCCCGCCAGTGCGCCCTTGCCAGGGCCCGTGCGGCCCTCCACGACAACCACCGGAGAAACCTCATGAAAGTTGCGGCCCTGCAAATGGTGTCCTGCCCCCGTCGGGACGAAAACCTGGTGCTTGCACGCAGCCTGCTGCAGGAGGCTGCGGCCGCCGGGGTGGAGCTGGCGGTGCTGCCCGAGTATTTTGGAGCTGTCAGTGCACGCGACACCGACAAGCTCTTGCTGAAGGAGTTTCCGGGCGATGGCGTGGTGCAGTCTTTTCTGGCGCAGGCCGCCAGGGATCTGGGCCTGTGGATTGTCGGTGGCACCATGCCCATGGCGTGCGAGGACCCTGGCAAGGTGCGCAACACCGTGCTGGCGTTTTCCCCGCTGGGCGAATGCGTGGCCCGCTATGACAAGATTCACCTGTTTCGCTTCGACAACGGACCGGAGCAATACGACGAGGGCCGCACCATCGAGCCGGGTGGCATGCCGGTGCAATTTCACCTCCGCAGCCGCGATGGCCACACCTGGTGTGTCGGTCTGAGCGTGTGCTATGACCTGCGCTTCCCCGAACTGTACCGCTTGCACGCCCAGGCAGGTGCCGATCTGCTGCTGGTGCCCAGTGCCTTCACCCACACCACGGGGCAGGCGCACTGGGAGGTGTTGCTGCGTGCGCGTGCGGTGGAAAACCAGGCCTATGTGCTGGCGCCTGCCCAGGGCGGCCTGCATGAGACGGGGCGGCGTACCTGGGGGCACAGCATGCTGGTGGATCCTTGGGGCGAGGTGCTGGCGGAGCAGGCCGAAGGCCCCGGCGTGGTCGCCGGTGTGATCGATGCCGGGCGCGTGCAGCAGGTGCGCCGGCAATTGCCAGCCCTGGAGCACCGTGTCCTGTGAGCCGGGTCCCAGCGCACTGGCTGATCAAGCGTCTGCGCAGCGTCTGGCGCCGCTGGTCGCTGTGGGGAATGCTGGTGGCCCTGGTGGTGGCGATGCTGGTCACCCTGGTGTGGCTGGCCGGCCGCTATGAGGCCAGCGTGGTGCAGGACCAGCTCGAACGCGATGCCGCCGATGCTGTGGCCGACATCCGTTCTGCGCTGGCGCGCAATGTGCTGAGTCTGCAGGCCTTGCAGTCGGGCTCCTCCGATGCGGTGCTTTGGGAGTCGCAGGCACAGGCCTTGCTGCGCGAGCGCCGCGAAATCGTGCGCATCGAATGGCGTACCCCGACCATGCGTCTGCAGGCCTTTGCCAACAGCCCGTTTCATGCGATCGCCTGGACCAGCGATGCGCGAGCCGAGCCTCATTCCGAAACCACGCTGGCCTGCACCAACGCGCGCCGGCTCAGTGGACCGGCCTACTCCAGCAGCTACTTTCAGCCGCATGGCGACGGGATGGGGTCCGAGCTGATCGAGCTGTGCCTGCCGCCGTCTGCCACCGATCGCCGTGGAAGCTACCTGGTGGCTACGTATTCGCTGCAGGGCCTGCTGACCGAAATGGTCGGCAAGGGCCTGACGCGTCGTCAGGAGGTCTCGTTCACCGAAGCCGACGGCACCCGTCTGGCGCTGGTGGGCGCGGCGCGGCGCAGTGCCTACCTGTTCAGCGCCCGGCAACTGCTGGATTTGCCGGGCACCACCATGCTGTTGCGCATGGATGGCTGGCATGCCGCACCCAGCCTGTTCCCCAACGTGCTCACGGCGCTGGTCACGGCCATGTCCATTGCCCTGGTCACCGTGCTGGTGGTGCTGGTTCGCGACAACCGGCGGCGCCTGCAGGCCGAACGCGACCTGGGCGATGCGTTTGCCTTTCGCAAGGCCATGGAGGATTCACTGGTCACGGGGCTGCGCGCACGCGATTTGCAGGGCCGCATCACCTACGTGAACCCGGCCTTTTGTGAAATGGTCGGTTTCAGTGCGCAGGAGCTGCTGGGTCAGAGCACCAACGCCCCCTACTGGCCCCCCGAGCTGGCCGAAGAATACTGGCGGCGCCAGGCGGTGCGTCTGGCAGGCAATGCACCCCCGCGCGAGGGCTTTGAGTCGGTGTTCATGCGCAAGGACGGCACGCGCTTTCCCGTGCTCATCATCGAGGCACCGCTCATCAACGCCGTGGGCCAGCATACGGGCTGGATGAGTGCCTTCATCGACATCAGCGAACAGCGCCGGGTGGAAGAGCTCTCGCGTGCCTCGCAGGAGCGGCTGCAGGCGACGGCGCGCCTGGCCATGGTGGGCGAGATGGCCTCGCTGCTGAGCCACGAACTGAACCAGCCGCTGGCCGCCATCTCCAGCTACGCCACCGGTTCGCTGAACCTGCTGGAGCAGGCCCGGGACGCCGATGACACCCATTTGCGCGCCGACCTGGACGAGGTGCGCACCGCGATCGGGCGCGTTGCCCAGCAGGCCGAGCGTGCCGGCCGGGTGATCAAGAGCGTGCACGATTTCGTGCGCCGGCGCGACCAGGCCCGTGAGGCCGTGCCGGCGCAGGAGCTGCTGGGCGATGTGCTGCCGCTGGTGAACCTGCAGGCACGCAAGCTCGGGGTGCGGGTGGAGGTGGAGGTGGAGCCAGACCTGCCGCCCGCGCATTGCGACCGGGTGATGATCGAGCAGGTGCTGCTCAATCTGGCACGCAACGCCATGCAGGCCATGGACGACCCGTCCATCCGCCAGCGCACGCTGCAGATCCGGGTGCGCCGCGCGGCGTTCAATGCCCACAGCGCCTGGCTTGAATTCACGCTGATCGACGGTGGCGTCGGTATCGACGAGGACACGGCCCGTCGTTTGTTCACGCCGTTCTTCACCACCCGGGCCGAGGGCATGGGCCTGGGCCTGAGCCTGTGCCGCACGGTGGTGGAGCAGCACGGCGGTTTTCTGGGGCACAGGGCCCACCATCCGCGTGGTACGGTGTTCACCTTCACCTTGCCCGCGGCGCCGCAGGAGGGCCCTGACTGATGCAACCCGTTTCCAACGCCACCGTTTTCATTGTGGACGATGACGCCAGTGTGCGCGAGGCACTGGCCTGGCTTCTGCGTTCACGCCGCCTGCCCAGCGAATCCTTCGACAGCGCCGAGGCGTTCGAGGCCATGCTGCAGACACGCCCGCCCCCGCGCGAGCCCTGCTGCCTGCTGCTGGACGTGCGCATGCCCGGCATGAGCGGTATTGCACTGTTCGATGCCCTGGTCGCGCGCGGCGCCGTCGATGCCATGCCGGTGATCTTTCTTACCGGCCACGCCGACGTGCCCACCGCAGTCGACACCGTCAAGCGCGGTGCGTTTGATTTCTGCGAAAAGCCCTTTTCCGACAACGCGCTGGTCGACCGCATCGAGCAGGCGCTGGCACTCTCGGCCAAGCACCTGGAACTCTTGAGTCAGCGCAAGGATGTGCGCACCCGGCTGGCCGAACTGACCGAGCGCGAACGCGATGTGATGCGCTGTGTGGTCGAGGGCCTGCCCAACAAGCTGATCGCCGACCGGCTTGATATCAGCGTGCGCACGGTGGAAGTGCACCGTGCGCGGGTGTTCGACAAGATGCAGGTCAAGTCGGCGGTGGAGCTGGCCAACCTGTTGCGCGACAGCGAGTGATTCCTGTGCTCAACCATCCGTGTCGTGGTTGCCGCTGTCAGGGGTCCCACGCGCCATCGCACCGGCCCCTGTAGGGACCGGGATCAGCTCCGTGGGCGCTCGCCCACAAAAATTTCGACCCGGCGGTTGCGGCTGCGTCCTTCGGTTGTGTCGTTGGTGGCAATCGGCTGGCGCTCGCCCATGCCGTCGATCGCGATACGGCGCCCGTCGATGCCGCGGCCTGTGAGGTAGTTGCGCGTGCTGGCGGCGCGCTCCAGTGACAGGGGGTTGTTCACTGCATCGCTGCCGGTGTTGTCGGTGTGGCCAACGATGCGCACATCGGTGTTCGGGTGATTGCGCAAGCCCTCGGCAAACCGGTCGAGCACGGGTGCAAAGTTGCCCTGGATGTCCGATCGGCCGACGGCAAACGAAATGTCGCTTGGTATGTCGAGCTTGAGCTGGTTGTCTTGTGTCTGGGTCACGGCAATCCCTGTGCCCTGGGTGGCCTGCTCCATGTCGCGCTTCTGGCGCTCCATGTTCTGTGACCAGATGTAGGTGCCCAGTGCCCCCACGCCGGCACCCACCACGGCGCCGGTTCCGGCACTGCCCCCGGTGGCCGAGCCGATGACGGCGCCCGCCAGCGCGCCAATGCCCGCGCCGGTGGCGGTGCGGCGCTGGGTGTCGTCCATGCTGGCGCAGCCGGTGGCCAGAACCAGGGCGGCGCTGGCGCCGAGAAGAGTGAGTGTGCGCATGCTTGTGCTCCTTGAAGAATCGTCAGGTGTGGGGCCCGGGGCGTGCGAGGCGGCGGTGTGCCACGGCATTCCGTGCTGTTGCAGCGCCCAGGGGTGTCCAGCATCGCCGGTCCGGGGCCGGCGCACCATCAGCGGGTCCGCACTCCGGCTGTAGGACAACGCCGTGCAGCGCTGTGGAGCGCACCCTGTGCAGGGGCTGCTGCCCGGGGTCAGCGCGGCGGCGGTGTCGGGTCGTCGTCGGTTGGGGGTGGGAGCTCGCCGCCCTTGCGGCCAGAAAACATGGTCCACCACACGATGGCCACCAGGATCACCAGCGCCAGCAGCGCTTCAAGCAAAATCAGCCCCATGACATTGACACTCCTGCGCCGCGTGTTGACGGTGCTGATTGTAGGAACGCTGGCCGCCTGCTCCACGCCGCCGGCCCCGGGGCCCGCCCGGCCCGCCGACGCGCCGTCGCCACCGGGTGCCCTGGGGCTGCCCGACGACACGGCACCCCTGCCGCCGCCGCTGACACAGCCCAAGAGCCGCTGGATTGCGGTGCGCTGGGCCGAGTTGCCCGGTTTTGCCGACGACGCGCTGCACGAGGCCTGGAACGCCTGGATCAAAAGCTGCGAGCGCCCCCAGCCGCCTTTTACGGCCCTGTGCAGCGAGGTCCGACAACTGAGCATTGCCACGGTCCACGAGCAGCGTGCCTGGCTCGTGTCCAGGCTCCAGCCCTATCGTGTGGAGTCGGCCGACGGCAACCCCGAGGGCCTGCTCACGGCCTATTACGAACCGCTGTTCGACGCAGCGCGCCAGAGCGGCAACGGTTTTACCGTGCCGCTGTACCGCCCACCGGCAGGCCATGGGGTGCGCAAGCCCTGGTACACGCGCCAGCAGATCGACACCCTGCCCGAGGCGCAGGCGGCGTTGGCGGGCCGGGCCATTGCCTGGCTGCGCGACCCGGTCGACGCCATGGTGCTGCACATCCAGGGCTCAGGCCGCCTGCGCGTTGCCGAGGCCGATGGCACGGTGCGCCTGGTGCGCGTGGCCTACGCAGGCACCAACGACCAGCCCTACCAGAGCGTGGGCCGCTGGCTGCTGGACCAGGGCCTGACGCGCGACGCCACCTGGCCCGGCATCCGCAGCTGGATTGCGGCCAACCCGCAGCGGGTGAACGAGTTGCTGTGGAGCAACCCGCGCTACGTGTTTTTCCGCGAGGAGCCGCTTGAGGGCTTTGATGCCGGCTTTGGCCCGCGCGGTGCCCAGGGCGTGCCGCTGACACCGGGGCGATCGATTGCCGTGGACCGCCAGAGCATCCCTTACGGCACACCGGTGTGGCTGGCCTCCAGCGGGCCGCAGGCGCAGCTGGGCCGCCTGGTGCTGGCCCAGGACACGGGCAGCGCTATTCTGGGCGCGGTGCGGGCCGACTTCTTCACAGGCTGGGGGGCCGAAGCCGGGGACGTTGCCGGGCGCCTCAAGCAGAACCTGCGGCTCTGGGTGTTGTGGCCTCGTTAAAAATATAGCCAAATCGACCGCTAACCTTTTACCTAAAAGCGGTTGCAGCTATTGAATTAAAAGCAAAAACGGTTCACGGGCAGGGCGTCCTGAGCGCTTCGGTTTCCACCTGCGATGCCTGGAGACGGGCGGCCGCGGGCGCCGTCACGGTGCGCAGTTGGTCCCCCTGGAGCGTGTACAGGTACTGGCGCGTGGATCCCACCATCTCCGTGCGGAAGGTGCTGCCCGTCATCGTTGCCGCATACACCTGCGGCCGCACGATCTCATACCGGTACGTGGTGGTCACCGTGCCGCTGGCCGTCTTGCAGGTCGATTCCAGTTGGTCCTCGGTGAAGCGCAGGGCGCAGCGCCCGGTGGTGTCCTGCGCCTTGGAGCCATCCTGGGCGTGCAGCACGATTTTGGCGGCGTGCCAGCATCCGATCAGGGCAGGGTCCGGTGTGCGGGCGTCAGCCCAGGAGGCGATGGCAGCGAGCGTGAGCAAGGCGGAACGCGAAAGGCACTTCATGGGAGCGGACGGGTGAAAGCTCGGTCTTGAGGCAGGAGGGGCGGATGAACGCCACGGCTGTGGAGGCCGGGACGATGCCCCGGATCGCCCCAAAGTGCTTGCATTTTTTCAGTGGCGGATTCAAGTACGAAGTGCAACGCAAGTAAACCGAGTTGGGCCAAGAGTGCATAGGATGCATTTTTGTGACCGGCCAGTCCCAAACGTTGCACCATGACCTATACCCACTTGACCCGAGAAGAACGATACCAAATC
>JANJVG010000002.1 GCA_024710165.1 Burkholderiaceae bacterium | reverse complement strand
CTCAAGGGCAAGGTGGGCATTCCGCTGGTGGCCACCAACCGCATCAACACCCCCGAGGTGGCCGAGCAGGTGCTGGCCGATGGCATGGCCGACATGGTGAGCATGGCGCGCCCCTTCCTGGCCGACCCCGATTTCGTGAACAAGGCTGCCGCCGGGCAGTCTGACCAGATCAATACCTGCATCGGTTGCAACCAGGCCTGCCTGGACCACACCTTCGGCGGCAAGATCACCTCGTGCCTGGTCAACCCGCGCGCCTGCCACGAGACCATCCTCATCCACAAACCCTCTGCCACGAAGGACCGTATCGCCGTGGTGGGCGCAGGCCCGGCGGGCCTGGTCTTTGCCACCACGGCGGCGCGGCGCGGCTTTGATGTGACGCTGATCGACGCCGCGCAGGAGATCGGCGGCCAGTTCAACGTGGCCAAGCAGGTGCCGGGCAAGGAAGAGTTCTACGAGACACTGCGTTACTTTGGCAAGCAGATCGAACTGACCGGCGTGAAGCTGCAACTGGGCCGCAAGGTCAGCGCGCAGGACCTGGTGGGTGAGGGCTACCAGCATGTGGTGTTGGCCACCGGCATCGTGCCGCGCACGCCGGAGATCGAAGGGGTTCACCACCCCAAGGTGCTGAGCTACCTCGACGTGCTGCGCGAAAAGAAGCCCGTGGGCAAAACGGTGGCCGTGGTGGGCGCGGGCGGCATCGGCTTTGACGTCTCCGAATACCTGCTGCACGAGGGCACCAGCCCGAGCCTGGACGCGGCCAAATTCTTTGCCGAGTGGGGTGTGGACACCACGGGCGCCGCGCGCGGCGGCCTCAAGGAGGCGCACCTGGGCACCATTCCACGCAAGGTGTACCTGCTGCAGCGCAAGACCAGCAAGGTGGGCGAGGGCCTGGGCAAGACCACGGGATGGATTCACCGCACCTCGCTGAAGAACCGCAACGTCGAGATGATTCCGGGTGTGAACTACCGCAAGGTGGACGACGCGGGCCTGCACATCACCGTGGACGGCAAAGACATGGTGCTCCCCGTGGACAACGTCATCCTTTGCGCGGGCCAGGATCCGCAGCGCGCGCTGCAGGCCGAACTGCTGGCCGCAGGCTGCACCGTGCACCTGATCGGCGGCGCCGACAAGGCCGCCGAGCTGGACGCCAAGCGCGCCATCTGGCAGGGCACCGAGCTGGCCCTGAACCTTGACACCACCGCCCGCAAGGAAGAGGCCGCCCCCGCTGCCCGCGCGGTGGCGCCTGCGGTGGCCCAGAGCCTGAAGCAATGGCACGAGATGGTGGCCCAGGGTAATCTGGCTGAACTGCCCGCCATCCTGCACCCCAAGGCGGTGTTCCGTTCGCCCATGGCGCACACCCCGTACCCCAGCGCACAGGCGGTGCAGCTCATTCTGGGCACGGTGGTGAAGGTGTTTGAGGACTTCTCCTACCACCGCGAGTTTGCTGATGCCGATGGGCACAGCGTGGTGCTGGAGTTCTCGGCCAAGGTCAACGGCAAGGAGATCAAGGGCATCGACATGATCCGTTTCGACGAGGAAGGCAAGATCGTCGATTTCGAGGTCATGGTGCGCCCCATGAGCGGCCTGCAGGCCCTGGGCGACGAAATGGCCAAGCGCCTGGCGCCCTACCTGGCCGCCATGAAGGGCGTCAAGGCCTGATCAGCATACTATTGAATTGATAGCTTCTGGCGCTTGATGGATAAGCGCTAGAGGCTAAAATCACCTAAAAAATGGAGCCATGCATGCAGTTTGAAACGCTCGAAGTCTCGCTGGTAGACCACATCGCCACCGTGCGCCTGAACCGTCCGGACAAGGCCAACGCCATGAACGCCACCATGTGGCAAGAAATCCGTCAGGTTTTCGAGTGGGTCGATACCACGCCCGAAGCCCGCGTGGCCGTGCTGAAGGGCGAGGGCAAACTGTTCACCGCCGGCATCGACCTGCAGATGATGATGGGCCTGGGTCCGCAGATCCAGAACGACTGCGACGGCCGCACGCGGGAAGCCCTGCGCCGCGTCATCCTCGACCTGCAGGACACCCTGACCAGCCTGGAGCGCTGCCGCAAGCCCGTGCTCGCGGCCATCCATGGCGGTTGCATCGGCGGCGGCATTGATTTGGTCACCTGCGCCGACATGCGCTACGCGAGCAGCGACGCCTACTTCACCATCAAGGAGATCGACATCGGCATGACCGCCGACGTGGGCACGCTGCAGCGCCTGCCCAAGCTGGTGGGCGAGGGCATCGTGCGCGAACTGGCCTACACCGGACGCAAGTTCGACGCGCAGGAGGCCAAGGAGATCGGCTTGGTGAACCGCGTGTTCGAAAGCCGCGAGGCGCTCTACGCTGGCGTACACGAGATCGCCGCCACCATCGCCGCCAAGTCGCCTCTGTCGATCCGTGGCACCAAGGAAATGATCACCTACGCCCGCGACCATTCGGTGGCCGACAGCCTGAACTACATCGCCACCTGGAACGCCGCCATGCTCCTGAGCCAGGACCTGACCGAGGCCATGACGGCCAATGTGGCCAAAAGGGCGCCGCAGTTCAAGGATTGACGGCCTTGAGCCCTTGGGACTTGGGCGCCGTGCCTATTTGGTGCCGAAAATGCGGTCGCCCGCATCGCCCAGGCCCGGCAGGATGTAGCCGTGGTCGTTCAGCTCGCGGTCGATGGCAGCGGTGTAGATCGGCACGTCGGGGTGGGCTTTCTGCAGCGTGGCAACGCCCTCGGGCGCTGCCAGCAGGCAGACGAACTTGACCGAACGGGGGGCCAGCTTCTTCAGCCGGTCAATGGCGGCGGCGGCTGAATTGCCCGTGGCCAGCATGGGATCGACGACGATGATGTCGCGCTCGGCCATCTCGGAGGGCATCTTGAAGTAGTACTCGACGGGCTGCAGCGTGGCCGGGTCGCGGTACAGGCCGATGTGGCCTACGCGTGCGCCGGGCACCACGTTGAGCATGCCGTCCAGGAAACCGTTGCCCGCTCGCAGGATGGACACGAGCACCAGCTTCTTGCCGTCGATGACCTTGCCGGTCATGGTCTCCAGCGGGGTTTCAATCTGCACGTCCTGCAAGGGCATGTCGCGCGTGACCTCGTAGGCCATCAGGGTGCTCAGTTCGCCCAGCAGGCGCCGAAAACTGTTGGTGCTGGCGTCTTTTTTGCGCATCAGGGTCAGCTTGTGCTGCACCAGCGGGTGGTCGATGACGTGGACGTTGCTCATGTCGTGGTTCAGTGAGGAGGGTGTTCGATGAATGCAGATCAGTCTGCCAGAAATCGGGCGTAACGCGACAAGTCCACGTTGCCGCCGCTGATGATGATGCCCACGCGCGCGCCGCGGATGTCGAGTCCGGCATGCTGCGCCCCGGCAAAGGCCAGAGCGCCGGTGGGTTCGACCACGATCTTCATGCGTTCGGCAAAGAAGCGCATGGCCTGCATGAGCTGCACGTCGCTGGCGGTGACGATGCCCTCGGCCTCGCGCTGGATGATGTCGAAAGTCAGGGGGCCCAATGCCTGGGCCTGGGCGCCGTCGGCAATGGTGCTGCGCGGGAACGGTATGCGCACGATGTGTCCTGCCTTGAGCGACTGCTGGCCATCATTGCCGGCCTCGGGCTCAACGCCGTAGAGGCGGCACAAGGGGGCCACCGCCTTGGCCGCCAGCAGGCTGCCCGCCAACTGCCCGCCGCCGCCCACACTCACGAACAGGTAGTCCAGCCGGGGCACTTCTTCGAGCAGTTCCAGCGCAGCGGTGCCCTGGCCGGCAATCACGTGAGGGTGTTCGGATGGAGGTACCAGGGTCATTCCGCGCTCCCGGGCCAGGCGCAGGCAGATGGCCTCACGGTCTTCGGTGACCGGGTCGTAGGTGGCTACCTGGGCACCGTACTGGCGCGTGGCAGCCATCTTGGAGGCGGGGGCGTTCTCGGGCATGAGAATGAGTGCCGGCATGTCCAGCAGGCGGGCTGCCAGTGCAACGGCCTGGGCATGGTTGCCGGCAGAAAACGTGAGTACACCGCGTTCGCGTTGCGCATCGTCCAACTGCGCCAGGGCATTGAAGGCCCCCCGGAACTTGAACGCCCCGGTGCGCTGCAGGTTTTCACACTTGAAAAAGAGCTGGGCGCCCAGCATGGCGTCGGCCGTGCTCGAGCGCAGCACGGGCGTGCGGTGCGCCATGCCTTTGAGGCGGTGGGCCGCTTCCAGCACGTCTTGCGCGCTTGGCTGAAGCTGTGAGAGCAGGGTGGTCATGTCGGCATCCTTGGGTGCATGGATTGGGCTCGTACCGTGTACCGGCAGGGGGGCGCGGCAGGCCGCGGCATGGTGTGCGGCAAAAATAGCTCCGGGTTCCGATTGTGCGTGCACCGATGGCCATTCAGCCGCAAACGTCGATCAGTCGCCGCCACCGTCACCCCCTGCGTCGCTGTCGTTGTCGCTGCTGTGGTCGGTGTCCTTGCCAGGGTTGGTTTCGCAGCCGCCAAAATTGCTGGCGCTTCCGCTGTAGCTGGTGTCGCAAAAGCCGGTGGCGTAATGAATGGCCTCGGTGCCGCCGGGCCGGGGCTTGTGGCCGCACGCCAGGGTGCCGGGCAGGTAATGAAAGCCATTGGGCAGGGCCAGCTTGGCATCCAGGGCAAACAGGAGCGGCAGGCGGCTGGGCGTGCGCGGCTGGATGGCTTCGTCCTTGCAGGCCCAATACCAGGCGCGACGCAGGCCATCGTTGTGGTGCGCCTTCTTGCCCAGCGCCACGGCGGGGGCGTATTCGGGCACAAAGCCCAGTGCATGGCGGCACCAGTCCTCGTAGGCCGGAGCGTTCTGGATGAAGGTGTGCCAGAGGGTGTCGACCGCGCGAGAGGGAACGGCCACAAACAGGCCGCGGCTGCGCAGGCAGGCCAGAAAGAACTGGCGCAATCCGCGTTCGACCAGATCGCAGTCTTTGTGTGTGAGACCAGGGTAGCTGTCGCGCAGCCGGCGTTTGAGCATCTGGGGAAAGGCTGCCTCCCGGATGTAGCGCTCGCGCACGGCAAGCGTCCAGTGCGCGAGGCCCCACACCGCCAGTCCGGTGAGCGCCGCATATACCAGCCAGCGCGCCTGTGGTTCCCACCAGCCTGCCAGTGCGCCCAGCAGGGCCAGTGCCCACAGCGCCAGCGCAAGCACCAGTGGTGTCACCCTGCCCGATAGCTGGATCAAGAGCACTTCCAATCCGGTCATGTTGCGCTTTCAGCGCTTGCGGCCACCAAAGACGCTGCCCAGCACGCCGCGCAAAATCTCGCGGCCCAAAGTGGTGCCCATGGTGCGTACGGCCGATTTGGCCATGGTCTGGGCCAGACCGTCGCGCCGGCCGCCGCGTGGGCCGGTGGAGCCGAACAGCACGTCATTGAGGCCGCCCAGCAGGCCGCCGCCCTCGTCCACCGGCGCCGCCTTGCCGCTGGTGGCGTCGTCCTGGGCCTGGGCCGCCATCTGTTCCGTGCGGCCCTTGAGCTTTTCGTAGGCCGATTCGCGGTCCACCACCTTCTCGTACACACCGGCCACCAGCGAGCTGGCCATCAGCGCCTGGCGCTGCTGCGGCGTGATGGGGCCGAGCTGGCTGCCGGGAGGCAGCACAAACACGCGTTCGGTCACGCTGGGGCGGCCCTTGGCGTCGAGAAAGCTCACCAGCGCCTCGCCCACGGCCAGCTCGGTGATGGCGGTCTCGATGTCCAGGCCTGGCTTCTGGCGCATGGTGGTGGCCGTCGCCTTCACGGCTTTCTGGTCGCGCGGCGTGAAGGCGCGCAGCGCATGCTGCACGCGGTTGCCCAGCTGGGCCAGCACGCTGTCGGGGATATCGAGCGGGTTCTGCGTGACGAAATACACCCCCACGCCCTTGGAGCGCACCAGGCGCACCACCAGTTCGATGCGCTCGATGAGCACCTTGGGCGCCTCGTTGAACAGCAGGTGGGCCTCGTCGAAGAAGAAGACCAGCTTGGGCTTCTCGGGGTCGCCGATCTCGGGGAGGATTTCAAACAGCTCCGACAGCATCCACAGCAGAAACGTGGCATACAGCCGGGGCGAATTCATCAGCTTGTCGGCCGCCAGGATGTTGACCACGCCATGGCCGTCCACCGTCTGCATGAAGTCGTTGATGTCGAGCATGGGCTCGCCAAAGAATTGCGTGCCGCCCTGCTGCTCGATCTGCAGCAGCCCGCGCTGGATGGCGCCCACGCTGGCGGCGCTGACATTGCCGTATTCGGTGGTGAATTCCTTGGCGTTGTCTCCCACGTACTGCAGCATGGCGCGCAGGTCTTTCAGGTCCAGCAGCAGCATGCCGTTGTCGTCGGCGATCTTGAAGACGAGGTTGAGCACGCCCAGTTGCGTCTCGTTCAGGTTGAGCATGCGGCCCAGCAGCAGCGGCCCCATGTCGGACACCGTGGCGCGTACCGGGTGGCCCTGTTCGCCAAACACGTCCCACAGCGTGGTGGGGCAGGCCAGCGGGGCGGGCAGTTCCAGGCCACGCTCCTTCAGCACGGCGGCCAGCCTGTCGCCGATCTTGCCCGGCTGGCTGGCGCCGGTGAGGTCGCCCTTCACGTCGGCCATGAACACCGGCACGCCGATGCGCGAGAAACTTTCGGCCAGTGTCTGCAGCGTCACCGTCTTGCCGGTGCCGGTGGCCCCCGTGATCAGGCCGTGGCGGTTGGCCAGCCCGGGGAGCAGGTGGCATTCGGTGGTGGCATGCTTGGCAATCAGCAGGGGTTCGGCCATTTCGGGTTTCCTCGGGGGTAGGGACGCTGGCAAAAGTAAAATCGTGCTCAGTAGATTAAATCAATACAAAGGACTCGCCGTGGCCGGACACAGCAAATGGGCAAATATTCAGCACCGCAAGGGCCGCCAGGACGAGAAGCGCGGCAAGATCTGGACGCGCATCATCCGTGAAATCACCGTGGCGGCGCGTGCCGGCGGCGGCGACCCCTCGGCCAACCCGCGCCTGCGCCTGGCCATCGAGAAGGCCAAGGGGGCCAACATGCCGGCCGACCGCATCAAGTACAACATCGACAAGGCCACGGGCAATGCCGAAGGCGTGAACTACGAGGAAATCCGCTACGAGGGCTACGGCATTGGTGGCGCGGCCATCATCGTGGACACCATGACCGACAACCGTGTGCGCACCGTGGCCGAAGTGCGCCACGCCTTCAGCAAGCACGGCGGCAACATGGGCACCGAGGGCTCGGTGGCCTTCCAGTTCAAGAACGTGGGCCAGATCATCTTTGCCCCGGGCACGAATGAGGACAAGGTCATGGAAGTGGCGCTCGAAGCCGGTGCCGACGACGTGGTGACCGACGAGGACGGCGCCATCGAGGTGCTGACCGCGCCCGCCGAGTTCGAAACCGTGAAGAATGCCCTGGTGGCCGCAGGCCTCACGCCCGACGCGGCCGACGTCACCATGCGCCCCGACCTCACCATCGAGCTGGCGGGCGACGATGCCGTCCGCATGCAAAAACTCCTGGACGTCCTGGAAGACCTCGACGACGTGCAGGACGTGTTCCACAACGCCGCACTTTAAATAAAGACCCCCAATGAAAGTACTCGTCATCGGCGGCGGCGGCCGCGAACATGCCATCGCCTGGAAGCTCAGCCAGTCGCCCAAGGTCACGCGCGTCTTCGTGGCGCCGGGCAACGGCGGCACGGCCCTGTCCAGCCACCTCGACAACATTGCCATCACCGACGTACGCGCGCTGCGCGAGTGGGCGCAACAGGAAAAGATCGGCCTGACGGTCGTTGGCCCCGAGGCGCCGCTGGCCGCTGGCGTGGTCGATGAATTTCGCGCCCACGGCCTGCGCATCTTCGGGCCCACCAAGGCGGCCGCGCAGCTGGAGAGCTCCAAGGCCTTCTCGAAGGCCTTCATGCGCCGCCACGGCATCCCCACGGCCGACTACGACACCTTCACCGATCCGGCCGCGGCCCACGCCTTCGTGGACCGCCTGGGTGCCCCCATCGTCATCAAGGCCGACGGCCTGGCGGCGGGCAAGGGTGTGGTGGTGGCCATGAACCTGCAAGAGGCCCACGACGCCGTGGACTTCATGCTGGTGGACAACAAATACGGCGTGACGCACAACGACGGTGGCGCGCGCGTCGTCATCGAGCAGTTTCTTGAAGGTGAAGAAGCCAGTTTCATCGTGCTGTGCGACGGCAAGAACGTCGCTGCCCTGGCGACCAGCCAGGACCACAAGCGTCTCAAGGATGGCGACGAGGGCCCCAACACCGGCGGCATGGGGGCGTACTCGCCCGCACCCGTGGTGACGGCCGACGTGCATGCCCGCGCCATGCGCGAAATCATCCTGCCCACCATCCGCGGCATGGAAAAGGACGGCATTCCCTACACCGGCTTCCTGTATGCGGGCCTGATGATCGACGCCCAGGGCCACCCCAAGACGCTCGAATTCAACTGCCGCATGGGCGACCCCGAAACCCAGCCCATCATGATGCGGCTCAAGAGCGACCTGTGCGACCTGCTCGGCGCCGCCGTCGATGGCAAGCTCGACCAGGTCGAGCTGGATTGGGACCGCCGAACCGCGCTGGGCGTGGTGATGGCCGCGCACGGCTACCCCGAGGCGCCGCGCAAGGGCGACGCCATCACCGGCCTGCCGCAGGATGCGGACGATGCCATGGTCTTCCATGCCGGCACCGAACTGGTGGACGGTGTGCCGCACACCAGCGGAGGCCGCGTGCTGTGCGTTACCGCGCTGGCCGATAGCGTGAAGCTGGCCCAGCAGCGAGCCTACGACGTCGCGCGCGGCATCCATTTCGATGGCGCGCAGTACCGCCGCGACATCGGCCACCGCGCGATCAAGAACCCATGAGCGAGCCGTTTCACAGCGACAGCAACGTCGTCCGCGTGCGCGGCTACCTGACGGGCCTGCAGGCGCGCATCATTGCCGCGCTGGAAGGCCTGGAGGGCGAGGGCGGCGCACGCGCCGTGACCGACCCCTGGCACAAGGCGCCCGGCGAGCTGCTGCAGGGTGACGGCATCACCCGCATCATCGAGGGAGGGCGTGTGTTCGAGCGCGCGGGCTGCGGTTTCTCGCATGTGCGCGGCCCCCGGCTGCCTCCCTCGGCCACGCAGCACCGTCCCGAGCTGGCGGGCGCGCCGTTCGAGGCCATGGGCGTCTCGCTGGTGTTCCACCCGCGCAACCCCTACGTGCCCACCGTGCACATGAACGTGCGCATGATCGCCGCTGGCCACCCGGGCCAGGAACCCACCTGCTGGTTCGGTGGCGGCATGGACCTCACGCCGTACTACGGCTTCGAGGAGGATGCGGTGCACTTCCACCGCAGCTGCCGCGATGCGCTGGCGCCCTTTGGTGACGACAAATACCCGCGCTTCAAGCAGTGGTGCGACGAATACTTCTACCTCAAGCACCGCGACGAGCAGCGCGGCGTCGGTGGCGTGTTCTTCGA
This sequence comes from Burkholderiaceae bacterium, assembly GCA_024710165.1. Lineage (GTDB taxonomy): Bacteria > Pseudomonadota > Gammaproteobacteria > Burkholderiales > Burkholderiaceae_C > Simplicispira. The sequence goes on along the minus strand of JANJVG010000002.1, from coordinate 6,765 downwards.
CGACTTTGCCGAACTCGGTCTTGAGCGCAGCTTCGGCCTGATGCAGGCCGTGGGCGATGCCTTTCTGGGCGCCTACCTGCCCATCGTGCAGCGCCGCCAGGATACGCCCTACGGCGAGCGCGAGCGCGACTTCCAGCTCTACCGGCGCGGCCGCTACGTCGAGTTCAACCTCGTCTGGGACCGGGGCACGCACTTCGGCCTTCAGTCGGGCGGGCGCACCGAATCCATCCTGCTGTCCATGCCGCCGCTGGCGGCCTGGGCGTATCGCCACGAGGCCGCCGAAGGCACCCCCGAGGCCGAGCTGACACGGCGCTTCCTGGTGCGGCGCGACTGGCTCTGAAGCGGGCTACTATAATTTCAGTAGCTTGAAGCGCTTTCTACGCTTGCCCTGAAGGCCAAAAACACTCCAAATGCCTTGCGGCGCGCAAGCGCAACACCTGCGGCGCAGCCCGCTGGTGACCTGCGACATTGCGCGTTATATTGACCCCTATCACCTCTGAACCTCCACCTGATGACCACCACCAAATCCTCGGAATCCGCCGCCAAGAAAGACGTCGCCAAGCTCCAGCGCGCCATTGTGGATGGCCTGGAAGATGTCAAGGCGCAAGACATCCAGGTCTTCAACACCGAGCATCTGTCGCCGCTGTTCGAGCGGGTCATCGTGGCGTCGGGCACCTCCAACCGCCAGACCAAGGCCCTGGCCGCCAGCGTGCGCGACAAGGTGAAGGAAGCCGGCTTCTCCAAGCCCCGCATCGAGGGCGAAGAGAACGGCGAGTGGATCATCGTGGACTGCGGTTCGGCCGTGGCGCACATCATGCAGCCCACCATCCGCCAGTATTACCGCCTGGAAGAACTGTGGGGCGACACCCCCGTGCGCCTCAAGCTGGGCGCCGCCAAGCCCGCCGCCCCGGCTGCGGCCAAGGTGCCGGCCAAGACGGCCGCCCGCCGTGCGGCCAAGGCCGCGGCCGAGCAAGGCGTAGCGCCGCAGCCCGGCCGCAAGGTGGCAGCCAAGGTGGCCAAGGCCACCGCCGCCAAGACGGCTGCCGCACCTGCTGCGGCCAAGCCGGCCAGCAAGCCCGCCGCCAAGGTGGCTCGCAAGCCAGCCGCCAAGGCCACTGCCACCACCCCCGCGAGCAAAACGGCGGCCAAGCCCGCCGCCAAGACCAGCAAGGCACCCGCCGCCAAAACCGCCGTGAAGACGGTGGTGGTCAAGCCACGCGCACCCGCCAAGACGGCGGCCAAAACCGCCACCAAGGCGCCTGCGAAGACGGCACGGGCCAAGCCCGAGGCTGCTGCAGTCAAGGCCCCGGCCCGCAAGGCACCCGCCCGCAAGAGCGCAGACAAGCGCTGACCCATACTCAGCATGCGGCTGCTCATCGTTGCCGTGGGCCAGCGTGTGCCCGACTGGGCGCAAACCGCCTACGACGATTACGCCAAGCGCTTTCCGCCCGAGCTCAAGGTGGAGCTCAAGGCCGTCAAGACCGAGCCGCGCGGCTCCAAGACCCTCGAAACCCTCTACGCCGCAGAGCGCGAGCGCATCGAGGCGGCCATCCCGCGCGGCACGCGTGTGGTGGCGCTGGACGAGCGCGGCACCAGCCTCACCACCAAGGCCCTGGCCGAGCGCCTCAAAGGCTGGCAGCTGGGCGGGGATGATGTGGCGCTGGTCATCGGCGGCCCCGATGGCCTGGACCCGGCCTTCCGCCAGGCGGCGCATGAGCGCATCCGCCTGTCTGACCTGACCCTGCCGCACGCCATGGTGCGCGTGCTGCTGATCGAGCAGCTCTACCGCGCCTGGTCGGTGAACGCCGGCCATCCTTACCACCGCGAATAGCGCCATGGCCGTGCGCCAGATGCTATTGAATGCATAGCTAATGGCGCTTTGTGGATAAGCCCTGGACCCGTTATTCATCCATATATTCCATGCCCGACTTCATCTACCTTGCCTCGCAAAGCCCCCGGCGCAGCCAGTTGCTCAGCCAGTTGGGCGTGCGCCATGAACTGCTGCTGCCCAACGTGGCGGGCGATGTGCCGGAAGATGCCGAGGCCATCGAGGCCGTTCTGCCGGGCGAGCCACCGGCCGACTACGTCGAGCGTGTCACGGCCCTCAAGCTCGACGCGGCGGTGCAGCGCCACGCCCGCCGGGGCCTGCCCGACGCGCCCATCCTGTGTTCGGACACCACCGTCACCATGGGCGCCGCCATCTACGGCAAGCCGGACGATGCACAGGATGCCCGGCGCATGCTGGCCGAGCTGTCGGGCCGCACGCACCGCGTGCTCACCGCCGTGGCGGTGCAGGCCGGCGGGCACCGGCTGACCGCGCTGTCGGTCTCGCACGTCACCTTCGCCGAACTCACGCCCGGGCAGATCGACGCCTATGTGGACACTGGCGAGCCCCTGGGCAAGGCCGGGGCCTATGGCATCCAGGGGCATGCGGGGGCCTTCATTCCGCACCTGAGCGGCAGTTATTCGGGCATCATGGGACTCCCCCTGTACGAAACCACGCAACTGCTGCGCGCCGCAGGCCTGCGCCTCTGAAACCCCCGCCACCATGCAACAAGACATTCTCATCAACTGGTCGCCCCAGGAAACCCGCGTCGCCGTGGTGGAGAACGGCGCGGTGCAGGAGCTGCACATCGAGCGCACGCTCGAACGCGGCCTGGTGGGGAATGTCTACCTCGGCAAGGTCTCGCGCGTGCTGCCAGGCATGCAGTCGGCCTTCATCGACATCGGGCTGGAGCGCGCGGCCTTCCTGCATGTGGCCGACGTCTGGCAGCGCCAGGAGGGTGGCGAGGCCCCGATGTTCGCGCGCAAGGAGCCGCAGCTGCCCATCGAGAAACAGGTGTTCGAGGGCCAGTCGCTCATGGTGCAGGTCATCAAGGACCCCATTGGCAGCAAGGGCGCGCGCCTGTCCACGCAGATCAGCATCGCCGGGCGGCTGCTGGTGTTCCTGCCGCAGGACGACCATGTGGGCGTCTCGCAGAAGATCCCGGTGGCCGAGCGCGACGCGCTGCGCGCCCGCCTGCAGGCCCTGGTGGGCGACAAGGCCTCGGGCGGCGGTGGCGGCTTCATCCTGCGCACCAATGGCGAGGACGCGAGCGACGCCGAGCTGGCCGAGGACATCGCCTACCTGCGCAAGACCTGGGCGCGCACCAAGGAGGCCTCGCTGCGCCTGCCGCCCACCTCGTTGCTGCACCAGGACCTGGACCTGCTGCAGCGCGTGTTGCGCGATCTGGTGGGCGAGCACACCCAGGCCATCCGCATCGACTCGACCGAGCAGTTCCACCGCCTGCGCGCCTTCGGCCAGGAGTTCATGCCCCAGGCGGCCGCCAAGCTGCAGCATTACAAGGGCGAGCGCCCCATCTTCGACCTGTACTCCATCGACGAGGAAATCGCCCGCGCGCTGGGCCGGCGCGTCGATCTCAAGTCGGGCGGCTACCTCATCATCGACCAGACCGAGGCGCTCACCACCATCGACGTGAACACCGGCGGTTACGTCGGCGCGCGCAATTTCGACGACACCATTTTCAAGACCAACCTGGAGGCGGCCGGTGCCATCGCGCGCCAGCTGCGTCTGCGCAACCTGGGCGGCATCATCATCGTGGACTTCATCGACATGGCGCGCGATGCCCACCAGGACGCCGTGCTGACCGAATTCCGCAAACAACTCGCGCGCGACCGCGTCAAGACCATGGCCGGCGGGTTCTCGCAGCTGGGCCTGGTGGAGATGACGCGCAAGCGCACGCGCGAATCGCTGGCCCACATGCTGTGCGAACCCTGCGCCGCCTGCCAGGGCCGGGGTGCCGTGCGCACCGCGCGCAGCGTGGCCTACGACATCCTGCGCGAGATCCTGCGCGAGGCCCGCCAGTTCAACCCGCGCGAATTCCGCGTGGTGGCCTCGCCCCAGGTGGTGGAGCTGCTGCTCGACGAGGAAAGCCCGCATCTGGCCGGGCTGTCAGACTTCATCGGCAAGCCCATCTCGCTCCAGACGGAGGCCGCGATGGGGCAGGAGCAGTACGACATCGTGCTGCTGTGAACCAAGGCCATCCGCACGCTCTGGCTTGCCTGCAGATAGCGGTTGCTGAAGGATAGGCACCGTACCTACCCTGCCTTGCGCTGGCGCAGCACCCATTTCTCCAGCTCCAGCAGCACCAGCACCGCCAGCCCGGCCAGCGCACACAGCAGCACCTCACCGGGGTGCAGGGCCCGCGTGCCGAACCAGTGCTGCATGAAGGGCGCGTAGGTGAACAGTGCCTGCAGCAGGACGACCGCGCCCACGGCCACCAGCACGCGCGGCGTGCCCTGCACGCCCGCCATGGTGAACGAAGGGGTCTTGAGGTAACGCACGCTGAACAGGTAGAACACCTCCATGGCCACCAGGGTGTTCACGGCCATGGTGCGGGCTTCCTCCACTGGCGCGCCGCTGGACAGCGACCACTGGTACATGCCGAAGATGCCCAGAGAAAACAGGGTCGAGACCAGCACGATGCGCCAGACCACGAAGGGGCTGAGCATGGCCTCGCCGGGTGGCCGCGGCGCGCGCTTCATCACATCGGGTTCGGTCGGTTCGAAGGCCAGCACCATGGCCAGTGCCACCGAGCTGACCATGTTCACCCACAGGATCTGCACCGGCAGGATGGGCAGGGCCAGGCCGAACAGCACAGCCGCCAGCAGCGACATCGACTCACCGCCGTTGATCGGCAGCAGGAAGGTGACGGTCTTGCGCAGGTTGTCGTAGACGGTGCGGCCTTCTTCGACCGCATGGGCGATGGAGGCAAAGTTGTCGTCGGCCAGCACGATGGCGCCGGCCTGCTTGGCTGCCTCGGTGCCCTTGCGCCCCATGGCCACGCCCACGTCGGCCTGCTTGAGCGCCGGTGCGTCGTTGACGCCGTCGCCGGTCATGGCCACCACCTCGCCGCGTGCCTGCAGGGCCTGCACCAGGCGCAGCTTGTGTTCCGGGCTGGCGCGGGCGAAAACGTCCGTCTGCTGCACGGCGTCGCGCAGCGCCGCATCGTCCATGGCCTCGATCTCGGGGCCAGTGACCGCCCGCAGATCCTCGCCCATGCCCAGCTGGGTTGCAATGGCACTGGCCGTCACGCCATGGTCGCCCGTGATCATCTTGACGCGGATGCCCGCCGCCCGGCACTGGGCCACCGCCTCGATGGCCTCCTGGCGTGGGGGGTCGATGATGGCCACCAGCCCGAGCAGGGTCAGTCCGCTGACCTCGTTGCGGCTGTCCAGGGCGCTGGCGGTGTCCACATGGCCGCGCGCCAGCGCCAGCACCCGGCGTCCGGCCCGGGCCTGCTCGTCGATGGCGCGCTGCCAATGGGCCTCACGAAGCGGCACCGGCTGGCCGTCGTGCGCGAGCTGGTGGCTGCACATGGCCAGCACCCGCTCGGGTGCGCCCTTGAGCAGCACGTCGTGGCCCGCCGGTGCATCGTCGTCCGCTGCATGGGCGGTGGCCATGTAGCGGTGCTCCGACTCGAAGGGAATGGCGCCCGTGCGGGGCCGTTCACGCGCCAGTTCCACCGGGTCGATGCCTGCCTTCATGGCCAGGGTCAGCAGCGCGCCTTCGGTCGGGTCGCCTGCCAGCTGCCAATGCCGGTCTTCCCGGTGCAGGCTGGCATCGTTGCACAGGGCGCATGCCTCGGCCAGGGCGAGCAGCACAGGTGCTTCGCGAAACAGCTCGGCGGGCTGCAGGTGGTGCCCGTTGCTGCGCAAGGCGCCTTCGGGTGCGTAGCCCGCGCCCTCGACGTCAATCACGCCGTCGGCCAGCACCACCTGCTGCACCGTCATTTCGTTGCGCGTGAGCGTGCCGGTCTTGTCGGAACAGATCACGGTCACGGAGCCCAGTGTCTCGACCGCCGGAAGGCGGCGGATCACCGCGTGGCGCGCAGCCATGCGCTGCACACCGATGGCCAGGGTGATGGACATGATGGCGGGCATGCCTTCCGGAATGGCGGCCACGGCCAGGCCCACCGCAGTCATGAACATCTCGGCCACCGGCATGCCGCGCACCAGGGTGCCGAAGGCGAACAGTGCAGCGGCCGCAGCCACCACCGCAAGCGTGATCCAGCGCGCCAGCTGTCCCATGTTGCGCACCAGCGGCGTGGTCACCTGCTCCACCGACTCCAGCAGCCGGCCGATGCGTCCCATCTCCGTTGCGCTGGCGGTGGCCACCACCACGCCCCGCGCCTGGCCCTGGGTGACGAGGGTGCCTGCGTAGCCCATCGACAAGCGGTCGCCGAGCGCGGCGCCGGGTTCCACCGGCGCCACCGTCTTTTCCACCGGGACGGATTCGCCGGTCAGGGCCGACTCGTCGATGCGCAGATTGTTGACCTGCAGCCAGCGCAGATCGGCTGGCAAACTGTCCCCCGAGGCCACCTGCACCACGTCACCGGGCACCAGGCTGGCCGCATCGATGTCTTGCAGGCGGCCGTCGCGCCAGACGTTGGCGTGGGGTGCGAGCAGGTGCCGGATGGCCTGCAGCGCCTTTTCGGCCTTGCCCTCCTGCAGCACCCCGATTGAGACATTCAGCAACACCACCGCGAGGATGACCGCCGAGTCGAGCGTGTGACCGATCAACGCGGTGACCGCCACGGCAGCGAGCAGCACCAGGATCAGCAGGTTGTTGAACTGTGCCAGCAAGCGCCTCCACAGGCTGGGGCCTTCGGCCATCTCCAGCCGGTTGGGCCCATGGCGTTGCAGGCGTTCGGCCGCCTCGTGGGCGCTCAGGCCCTTCGATGACGACTGAAGGGCATCCAGCAC
>JANJVG010000173.1 GCA_024710165.1 Burkholderiaceae bacterium | reverse complement strand
TGCATGGCGGTGTGCATCTCGTCGCCCGTGCGGTCCAGGAAGCCCGTGTTGATGAAGGCCACGCGGGTGCTGGCGGCGGCGATGCAGGCCTGGAGGTTGACCGAGGTGCGGCGCTCCTCGTCCATGATGCCGAGCTTGACGGTGCTGTCGGGCAGGCCCAGCAACTGCTCGACGCGGCCGAACAGTTCGTTGGCGAAGGCCACCTCGGCCGGGCCGTGCATCTTGGGCTTGACGATGTAGACGCTGCCCGTGCGGCTGTTGCGGATGCCCGGCGTGCCCAGGCCCTTGAGGTCGTGCAGCGCGATGGCCGTGGTGACCATGGCGTCCAGGATGCCCTCGGGGATCTCCTTGCTCTCGGCACCCCACAGGATGGCGGGGTTGGTCATCAGATGCCCCACGTTGCGCACGAACATCAGCGAGCGGCCGTGCAGCTTCACGGGTTTGCCGTCGGCGCCCGTGTATTCGCGGTCGGGGTTCAGGCCGCGCGTGACCTGCTTGCCGCCTTTGTCGAAGGTGTCGGTCAGCGTGCCCTTGAGGATGCCCAGCCAGTTGCTGTAGCCCAGCAGCTTGTCATCGGCGTCCACGGCGGCCACGGAATCCTCCAGGTCGAGGATGGTGGAGAGCGCGGCCTCCAGTACCACGTCGCTCACGCCCGCGGCGTCGGACTGGCCGATGGGCGTGGCGCGGTTGATCTGGATGTCCAGGTGCAGCCCGTTGTGCTGCAGCAGCACCGACGACGGCGCTGCCGCATCACCCTGGTAGCCCTTGAACTGGGCGGGGTCCTGCAGGCCGGTGCTGGCGTTGCCCAGCTGCACCACGAGCTGGCCGCCTTCCACGCGGTAGCCGGTGGCGTCCTTGTGCGAACCGCTGGCCAGTGGCGCGTTGTCATCCAGCACCTGGCGGGCGAAGGCAATCACCTTGGCGCCGCGCACCGGGTTGTAGCCCTTGCCCTTCTCGGCGCCGCCCTCTTCGCTGATGGCGTCGGTGCCGTACAGCGCGTCGTACAGGCTGCCCCAGCGCGCGTTGGCCGCGTTCAGGGCGTAGCGCGCGTTCAGGATGGGCACCACGAGCTGCGGGCCGGCCTGCGTGGCCAGTTCATCGTCCACGTTGGCCGTGGTGATCTTCACGTCGGCCGGCTGGGGCACGAGGTAGCCGATCTTTTCAAGAAAGCCACGGTAGGCCACCATGTCCTTGATCGGGCCGGGGTTGGCCTTGTGCCAGGTGTCCAGCTCGGTCTGCAGGCGGTCGCGCTCGGCCAGCAGGGCGATGTTGCGCGGGGCCAGGTCGGACACGATGGCGTCGAAGCCCTTCCAGAACGTGGCGGCTTCGATGCCGGTGCCGGGGAGCACCTGGTCTTCGATGAAGCGGAACAGGTTGGTGGCCACTTGCAGGCCGTGGACGGTGGTGCGGTCGGTCATGGGAGTTGCCTTCGTTCAATGGGTGAAAACGGTGGCCTGCCGGGTACGGCGGGCCATGTCCTCACTGTATTGCAAATCCCTAAAGCCATAAATAACCTGAAAAGTGCAAAACCAGTGACTTATTTGCAAAAGTGGTAGTCGCACGGATGGCCCGCCGCCGGCGCGGGCGCTACGCTGCCCGGCTGACCCACACCCCTGCTGCGCCCATGACACACCCTGCCGACGACATGCCCACCCCACCGGACCCGACCGAGCGGGCCCGTTGCAAGAACAAGATCGTGAGCGCCGCGGATGCGGTGCAACTCATCCACGACGGTGACACGGTGGCCACGGGCGGGTTTGTGGGCATCGGCTTTGCCGAGAGCATCGCCGTGGCGCTGGCCCAACGCTTTGCCACCACGCAGCAGCCGCGCGGCCTGAGTCTGGTCTATGCCGCCGGGCAGGGCGACGGCAAGCACCGGGGGCTGAACCACCTGGGCGAGCCCGGCCTGCTGGCCCGCGTGATTGGCGGACACTGGAGCCTGGCGCCACGTATCCAGAAACTCGCGGTAGACAACCAGGTGCAGGCCTGGAACCTGCCGCAGGGCGTGATTTCACATCTGTTTCGCGACATTGCCGCCGGCAGGCCCGGCACGCTCACGCGCGTGGGGCTGGATACCTTTGTCGACCCCCGCCACGGTGGCGGCAAGCTCAACGCGCGCACCACCGAGGACCTGGTGCGCCTGATGCCCATCGACGGGCAGGACTACCTGTTTTACAAGGCCTTCCCAATCCATGTGGGCATCATCCGCGCCACCACGGCCGACCCCGACGGCAATCTCACCATGGAGCGCGAGGCCCTCACGCTGGAGGCCCTGGCCATCGCCATGGCGGCACACAACTCGGGCGGCGTGGTGATTGCGCAGGTCGAGCGCATCGCCGAGCGCGGCTCGCTCAACCCGCGCCAGGTCAAGGTGCCGGGCGTGCTGGTCGATGCCGTGGTGCTGGCCACCGACCCGGCGCACCACCCGCAGACCTTTGCCGAGCCCTACAGCCCCGCCTACTCGGGCGAGCTGCGCGTGCCCATGGACAGCGTGCCCGCCATGCCACTGACCGAGCGCAAGGTGATCGCCCGCCGCGCCGCGCAGGAGCTGCGGCCGCACCAGGTGGTCAACCTGGGCATCGGCATGCCCGAGGGCGTGGCCAGCGTGGCGGCCGAGGAGTGCATCATCGACCTGGTCACGCTGACCGCCGAGCCGGGCGTGATCGGCGGCATCCCGGCGGGCGGGCTGAACTTTGGCGCGGCGGTCAACGCCCAGGCCATCATCGACCAGCCCAGCCAGTTCGACTTCTACGACGGCGGCGGGCTGGACATCGCCATCCTGGGCCTGGCGCAGGCCGACGCGCACGGCAACCTCAACGTCAGCAAGTTCGGCCCCCGGCTGGCGGGCGCGGGCGGCTTCATCAACATCAGCCAGAACGCCAAGACGGTGGTGTTTGTGGGCACTTTCACGGCGGGCGCGCTGCAGGTGGAGGCCCAGGATGGCCGCCTGCGTATCGTGCACGAGGGCGGCGCGCGCAAGTTCGTGCGCGCGGTGGAGCACCGCACCTTCAGCGGTGCCGAGGCCCTGCGGCGCGGCCAGCGCGTGCTGTACGTGACCGAGCGCTGCGTGTTCCGCCTGGTGGCATCGGATGCGCCCGGGGGCGGCGGGGCACTGGAAGTGATCGAGCTGGCACCCGGCATCGACCTGGAGCGCGACGTGCTGGCGCACATGGCGTTCCGCCCGCGCATCAGCGCTGACCTGCGCCCCATGGACGAGCGGCTGTTCCGCCCCGAGCTGCTGGGCCTGCGCGCGCAGTTGCTGAACCGCCCGGGGACGTAGCGCTTTGCGGTGGGCGCCAAGCGGTGTGCACTGCACCGCGTTCTCTCGGCACCGCAGATCGGCAACGCCGCCACCATCTCTGCCATGGTGCAGCGGCTGCTGCGCGACCATTGCACCTGTGTGCAACGCGTGGGCACCCTGGGTTTTCTGAAATCACGACTGAAAACGCTACAAAATAAATAGCTATCAGCGATTCGCTGTAAAGGGCAATAGGCACTTTTTTTTGATATTTTCGATGTACACCCTGTTCGCAGTCCTGCCTGACCCGCTGGTGCGGGATTTGTCTCCATAATCTGCGTCCATGGACAAACTCAAGGCCTTCGAGTCTTTCGTGTCGGTGGCCACGCGCGGCAGCCTCACGGCAGCGGCGCGGGCCGAAGGCGTGGCGCCCGCCATCATGGGGCGGCGGCTCGATGCGCTGGAGGAGCACCTGGGCGTCAAGCTGCTGGTGCGCACCACGCGGCGCATCAGCCTCACGCACGAAGGCGCCGCCTTCCTGGAAGACTGCCAGCGCCTGCTGGCCGACGTGGCCAATGCCGAGGCCAGCGTCTCGGCCGGGGGCGTGCAGGCCAACGGCCATTTGCGTGTGACGGCGCCCGCAGGCTTTGGCCGCCGCCACGTGGCGCCGCTGGTGCCCCGGTTCCTGGCCGAGCAGCCCGAGGTGACGCTCTCGCTCAACCTCAGCGACCGCGTGGTGGACCTGGCGGCCGAGGGCTTTGACTGCGCCGTGCGCGTGGGCGACCTGCCCGACTCCTCGCTGGTGAGCGTGCGCGTGGCCGACAACCGGCGCCTGTGCGTGGCCACGCCCGAATACCTGCAGCGCAACGGCACGCCGCGCCACCCCAGCGAACTGGTGCAGCACGATTGCCTGACGCTCTCCAGCGAAGCCTCGCAAACGCGGGGCTGGGCGTTCCGCATGCCCACGCAGGCCGGTGGCGCCGAGGTGGTGCACCTCAAGCCCGCAGGACCCATGGACTGCTCGGACGGCCAGGTGCTGTACGACTGGTGCCTGGCGGGCCACGGTATTGCCTGGCGCAGCACCTGGGAGGTGGAGGGCGACATCGCCGCGGGTCGGCTGGTGGCTGTGCTGGAGGAGTTTGCCGCGCCACCCAACGGCATTTACGTGCTGTTCCCGCAGCGCAAGCACCTGCCGCTGCGGGTGCGTTTATGGATCGATTTTCTGCGTCACCACTTTGCCCAGCCCGCCTTCTGGTCGCGCACGGCAGGGAGCGAAACCCCAACCCAAGGAAGCTAGTACCGTGATCTTCGAGAGTTTTCTGGCCTACGCCCACATCATGGCCTTTTTGATGCTGGCCACCTTCATGACCAGCGAGACCGCGCTGTGCCGCGCCGAGTGGATCAACCCGGCCGTGGTCCGGCGCCTTGTCTGGGTCAACCTGCTGAGCCTGGTGTCCGGCGGCCTGGTGCTGCTCACCGGGCTGGCGCGCAGCTTCTGGGGCGTGAAAGGGGTGGCCTGGTACTGGGCGCAGCCCCTGCTGCACACCAAGATCACGCTGCTGGTGGCCATGCTGGGGCTGCTGCTGCTGGCCGCACGGCGCTACCGTGCCTGGCGCCGCGAGCTGGACGCCCAGGGCAGCCTGCCCCCGGCCGACGCACTGCGGAGCACGCGCAGCCTGGTGATGTGGTCTGCGCACCTCATGGTAGTGGTGGTTCTGTTGGCCGTTTTTCTGGCGCGGGGCGTGGGTACGCGCTGACGGCCCCCGGCCAACACACCGCGCGCCCGTAAAATCGCGCGATGCTTTCCGTCAAAACCGAATTGCTCGCCGCCCTGGCGGTCGAGCTGGAACAACTTTCCCCCCGCGCAGGCGCCAAGGCGGCGTTCGAGTCGCCCAAGGTCGCCGCGCATGGCGACTATGCCTGCACTGCGGCCATGCAACTGGCCAAGCCGCTCAAGCTCAACCCGCGCGCTTTGGGCGAACAGCTCAAGGCCGCGCTGGAGGCCACGCCCGCTTTTCAGCGCTGGGTCGATGCCATCGAGATTGCAGGCCCGGGCTTTTTGAACATCCGCCTCCAGCCCGCCGCCAAGCAGGAAGTGGTGCGCGAGGTGCTGGCGGCGGGCGAGCGTTTTGGTTTCCAGAGCGCGCGCAACGAGCGTGTGCTGGTCGAATTCGTCTCTGCCAACCCCACGGGCCCGCTGCACGTGGGCCACGGCCGCCAGGCCGCCATTGGCGACGCCATCAGCAACCTGTTTGCCACGCAAGGCTGGAGCGTGCACCGCGAGTTCTATTACAACGACGCGGGCGTACAGATCGACACGCTGACCAAGAGCACGCAGCTGCGCGCCAAGGGCTTCAAGCCCGGCGACGAGTGCTGGCCCACCGACAGCGACAACCCGCTGGCCAAGAACTTCTACAACGGCGACTACATCGCCGACATCGCCGAGGCTTTCAAGGCCAAAGCCACCGTGAAGGCCGACGACCGCGAGTTCACCGCCAACGGTGACGTGGATGATTACGACAACATCCGCCAGTTCGCCGTGGCCTACCTGCGCAACGAGCAGGACAAGGACCTGCAGGCGTTCAACCTCCAGTTCGACGAGTACTACCTCGAATCGAGTCTGTACACCAGCGGCCGCGTCGAGGCCACGGTGAACAAGCTGGTGGCCAACGGCAAGACGTACGAGCAGGACGGCGCGCTGTGGCTCAAGAGCACCGACTACGGCGACGACAAGGACCGCGTCATGCGCAAGGGCGACGGCACCTACACCTACTTCGTGCCCGACGTGGCCTACCACATCGCCAAGTGGGAGCGTGGTTACTCCAAGGTCGTCAACATCCAGGGCACAGACCACCACGGCACCATCGCGCGCGTGCGCGCTGGCCTGCAGGCGGCCGATGTGGGCATCCCCCAGGGCTACCCCGACTACGTGCTTCACACCATGGTGCGCGTGGTCAAGGGCGGAGAAGAGGTCAAGATCAGCAAGCGCGCGGGCAGCTACGTCACGCTGCGCGACCTGATCGAGTGGACCAGCAAGGACGCCGTTCGCTTCTTCCTGCTGAGCCGCAAGCCCGACACGGAGTACACCTTCGATGTGGACCTGGCCGTCGCACAGAACAACGACAACCCGGTGTACTACGTGCAGTACGCGCATGCGCGCATCTGCTCGGTGCTCACCGCCTGGGGCGGTGACGTGGCCAGCCTGCAGGGCACCGACCTGTCGGCGCTCGACGGCCCGCAGGCCCAGGCGCTGATGCTGCAGCTGGCCAAATACCCCGAGATGCTCACAGCCGCCACCGAGGGCGAGGCGCCGCACGACGTCACCTTCTACCTGCGCGACCTGGCGGCCAGCTACCACAGCTACTACGACGCCGAGCGCATTCTGGTGGACGACGATACCGTCAAGCGCGCACGCCTGGCGCTGGTCGCCGCCACCGCGCAGGTATTGCACAATGGTTTGGCGGTGCTGGGCGTATCGGCCCCCCGCAGAATGTAAGCGGTGAGCAACTCATGAAGCATCAGCAACGTGGCGGAACCATTGTCGGTTTCATCATCGGCCTCATCGCCGGTCTGGGCTTGGCACTCGGCGTGGCCGTTTATGTCACCAAGGTGCCGGTTCCTTTCCTCGACAAGGGCGCCACGCGCAGCGTGACCCAGGACGCGGCCGAAGCGCAGAAAAACAAAAATTGGGACCCCAACGCGCCGCTGTACGGCAAAACCCCGGCCCGTGTTGCACCGGCGGATACAGCGCCAACGACAGCTGGGGCGGCAGCGCCTGCGGCCACTGCATCTTCTGCCAAGGCACCCACGGGCAACAAACCCGAAGGTGCCCAGGGCGCCGATCCGCTGGGTGATCTTGCCGCATCCAAGGCGGCTGCCACCAGCGGATTGGATCCCTTTGATTATTTTGTGCAGGCTGGAGCGTTTCGTACCCAGCAGGACGCCGATGCCCAGCGAGCAAAGTTGGCGATGCTGGGCTGGGAAGCCCGTGTCAGCGAGCGCGAGCAAAATGGCCGCAATGTGTTCCGGGTACGCATCGGCCCCTTTGGCAAACGGGATGATGCGGAGCAACTCAAGGACAAACTCGCCAGCTCGGGGGTCGAGTCTGCCTTGGTGCGTGTTCAACGCTGAACTTTCCCGCCTTCCGCGGCTCACATTCAACACCCCTTCAGGAGATTGTTTTCATGCATCGACGCGCGTTCACCTTGACGGCAGCTTCCGCCCTTGCTGCACCCACCCTGTCCCTCCCTGTGTTTGCACAGGGAGTCCAACCCAAAGAGGGTAAGGATTACGTCAAGCTGGGCAAGCCGGTGTCATCAGACGCACCCGCAGGCAAGGTCGAGGTGATTGAATTTTTCTGGTACAACTGCGGCCATTGCAATTCTTTCGAGCCCACCTTTGACGCCTGGGCCAAAACCGCCGAAACCAGAAACATCCTAGTCCGTCGTGTTCCCGTCGCGTTCAACGCGAGTTTCGCCGCCCAACAGAAGCTGTATTACGCGCTGGAAGGCATGGGAAAGCTGGGCGAAATCCACGCCCGCGTCTTTCGAGCCATTCACGTCGAGAAGCAAAACCTTTCCAAGGAAGATGCAATCCACGCCTGGATTGCCAAACAGCCTGGTATCGACATGGCGAAGTTCAAGGAAATGTACAGTTCCTTCAACGTTGCCAGCCAGGTCCGCCGGGCAGCCCAGTTGCAGGAATCGTATGGCGTGGAGGGTGTTCCCTCCTTGGGCGTTGCTGGTCGCTTTTACACGGACGGGACGATGGCAGGCAGCCTAAGCGCCGTCTTGCAAGTAGTGGATCATCTGGTGGGAGTCGCTCGCAAAGGGTAATCACCGCACCCGTAGCACTTCGGGTTTCGGGCAGCGAAAGAGCCAGGATTTCTGTGAGCGAGGCAGATGGTCTTCTGAAGACATTCAGCGTTACCAGATCGCTACCTGGGCGTTGAAGCCCCCGTGCTCGCTCCTGTAGGGGCGGGTCTAGCCCATGAACCGGCATCCCTTGGTTTTGCTGTGTAAGTCGCTTTGCTCACAGAATGGCAAATTTTTTCGACGGTCATGTCCGGTGTTGGACTGTGTGCTCGGCGCTGGTCGTACAAATCGCGCGGCGCACGTTTGTCGGGAAGTCAAAGAACGCCCTGACTTTTCCCAGTCCCAGCACCGAGCCCTCCAACGGCAGAAGAGTTTTGGCTCCACTACGCTGCTGCGAAATCGAGCAAAGTGTGTGTGCGCACCGATGACTTCACCGCTGCATTGTTAATGTCTCTGGGGCTCTTCCTGCTACCGAAAAGGGTTGAGCTTCTACCCAGATTACCCACACTCTATCGCCTCGATCTGCCGCTCTGTCAGTTTCTGCCTTGGAGAAATGTCAACACGGTGCTGCAACCTGCGCGGAGAGGCTTATGTCAAAACCGCTTCCCCAAGCAGAAACCCCCCGCTCATTGCTGAGCGGGGGGTTACTGGGCTGTAAGAGCCTGACGATGACCTACTTTCACACGGGAACCCGCACTATCATCGGCGCGAAGTCGTTTCACTGTCCTGTTCGGGATGGGAAGGAGTGGTACCAACTTGCTATGGTCATCAGGCATAACTTGGAGCTGGGCAGTATTTGGTACTGCCTGGCGAATTCATAGAGTCTGGAATCAGAATTTATTTTGATTGCGACAACCTGGCATAACAGTCTTGATCATGGAGATCAAAGTTATAGGGTCAAGCCGCACGAGCAATTAGTACAGGTTAGCTTAACGCATTGCTGCGCTTCCACACCCTGCCTATCAACGTCCTGGTCT
>JANJVG010000140.1 GCA_024710165.1 Burkholderiaceae bacterium | reverse complement strand
GATGCGCTCTACCGGCTCAACCACCGACCCCGCAAGTGCCTCAACTACCGCACTCCCCACGAGGTGTTCATTGGCTTGGAGATTCGTCCGTTACACTGAAATTCGGTGCACTTTGTAGTTGAATCTGCGAATTAAAAGTGCATCAAACGCTTTACCAACAAGCGTAAACAGCTATTGTTTTAATAGCATTTTTGTCGCCGACGCACCGTCAGCGCAAGCGCCCGAACCCGGCTTCGGCCCAGGCCGTGGCGCGGTCGATGGTGAGCTGGAAGCTGGGCGACACCAGCACCCGCGCCAGTTCTTCGCCCAGGGCGTTGTGCGCGCTCAGCGTGGCGGTGGCGCCCTCTTCATCCGGAACGATGGCCAGGGCCACACGCAGGCGCTCGCCCTGCACGGTGATGGTGACGTTCTTGTGGAGCTGTGCATGCAGTTGCTGCTCGTGGCGGCGCAGCACCTCGCTGGCCGTCTTGACCAGGGTGTTGAAGGCCGACACGTCGAGCGGCTTGGGGTTTTTCTTGTCCCGCCCCATGGTCCACGGCCCGACCAGCGCGGGCTCCGACTCCCCCTGCAGTGTCATCGCCACCGCCCAGCCATCGTCATCTTCGTTCTTGATGACCTGCGCCGTCCAGCGCCCGTCGCTCCACCGGCGGGGTTCCTGGATGGCGGTCGGCAAGTCGGGGGTGTCTGGGGTATCGGTCATGGGCGCTGCGGCAAATCAGGGAAAAGGCGCAGAGCATACGGCGGATTGGTCCACTCCACCCCTGAACGCCTGGCGTGAGCACGCCGCAGGCGGCAACCATGCCACCTTGGGATGGTCCTTGCGCATAATGGCCCGCAGAATCCACTGATCTGCCGCCCATTGCATCCACCCGGCAAAGGAAGGCCAGAGCCAAAAACCCGGAGACAAAATCATGCAGCTCTACACAGCGCCCCGCGCTCCCAACCCGCGCCGCGTCACCATGTTCATCGCCGAGAAGGGCATCACCGGCATCGCGCTGGTGCCCGTGGACCTGAACGCGCAAGAGCACAAGGCACAGGCCTTTCGCACCAAGAGCCCGCTGGCCACCGTGCCCGCGCTGGAGCTGGACGATGGCCGCATCCTGACCGAGACCCGCGCCATCTGCACCTGGCTGGAAGGGCGCTACCCTGAACCCAACCTCATGGGCCAGGATTTCGAGGAGCGCGCCTTCATCGAAATGGCCGACCGGCGCGTGGAGTGGTACCTGTTTGCGCGCATCGGCCACTGCATACGCCACACGCACCCCGGCCTGGCGGTGCTGGAGCAGCCCCAGTTCCCCGACTACGGCCACAGTGAAGGCCGCAAAATGCGCGAGGCCGCGCGCTGGCTGGACGACACGCTGGCCCAGCAGCCCTTTGTGGCGGGCGCGCGCTTCAGCATTGCCGACATCACCGCCTTCTGCGCACTGGAGTTTGCGCGCGGCCTGATGAAGTTTGTACCTGGCGCCGAGGACATGCACCACCTTCAGGCCTGGCGCGACCGCATCGCCGAGCGGCCCAGCGCCCGGGCATTCTGACGTTCGGTATCAGACAGGAAGGCGCAGGGTGAAAACGGTCCGTCCGCCTTCCGATGCGACGAAGACTTCCCCCCGGTGTGAGCGCAGGATGGCCTGCGTGATGGCAAGACCCAGCCCTGTGCCTTCGCCTGCAGCATGCTGGCGCGCAGGATCCACGCGATAGAAGCGCTCGAACAGACGGTCCAGGTGTTGCGCGGGAATCGTCTCGCCCGTGTTTTCCACCCGCAGCAGCAACGGACCCTCCTGGCGCACGATGGCAACCGTCACCCGGCCTCCCGGCGGCGTGTGGCGCAGGGCATTGGACAACAGGTTGTTCAGCGCCCTGCGCAGCATGAGCCGGTCTCCCTGCACCATGCCGTCACCCGTGAGTACCAAAGCGATGCGCCGCTCGTCGGCCAGTGCCTCGTAAAAGTCAAACAGATCGCGTACCTCGCGCGCCAGGTCCACCGGCTCGCCCTGCACGATGGTCAGGCCGTTCTCGGCCTTGGCCAGAAACAGCATGTCGGAAATCATGCGCGCCAGGCGCTCGAACTCCTCGGCGTTCGATTCCAGGATGGCGCGATAGCTGTCGGCATCGCGCGGGCGGCTCAGCGCCACCTGGGTCTGCATCATCAGGTTGCTGATGGGCGTGCGAAGCTCATGAGCCAGATCCGAAGAAAAATCGGACAGGCGCCGGAAGGCCTCTTCCAGACGCTCCAGCATTTCGTTCAGGGTGGCGGCGAGGTCGGCCAGCTCGGCAGGCACGGCCTGCGCGGGCAGGCGCCGGTCCAGGCTGTGCGCCGTCACCGCAGCCGCCTGTTCACGCATGGAGCGCAGCGGCGCAAGGCCCCGGCGTGCGGCAAACCAGCCCAGCAGCCCCATGAGCAAGGCCGCGCAGGCCACGAACAGCCACAGGCTGCGCTGCAAGGTGCGCAGGAAGGCATCGTGGTGTTCGCTGTCGATGGCCATGGCCACCTGCACCTGCGTACCCATGGCCGTCGGAAACGTTGCCGCCAGACCCCGGTAGTTTCTTCCGTCCTTAGCCCACGTCCACAGCGGCGCCAAGGCCAGGTCTGTGGCCAGCACCGGCAACTGCGATGGCCACTGCGCCTCGGATGTCGCCAGCAAAACCTGCTGGTCTGGTCCCAGGACCCGCACCACCAGATCATGGTGCGCCAGGAAGGCGTCTCCCAACGGCACAGACAGACGTTCGAGTTGCGCCAGGGAGTCCACCTGCGCAATGAGGTGTTGGGCATGCTGCAGCTTGCCCGTGAGTTCAGCACGGTCCAGCTCCTCGAAGTGGCGCTCGATCGCCCCCCCGACCAGCCCGCCCAGCACCAGCAGCACGGCGACCGAGCCCAGGGTGAACAGCAGCGTGAGCCGCGCCGTGAGCGAAAGGCGCGAAATCATGGGCAATCGGGCGCCTCCAGCACATAGCCCATGCCGCGCACGGTGCGAATCAGTTTGGGTTCGAAGGCATCGTCCACCTTCGCGCGCAGACGGCGCATGGCCACCTCGATGACGTTGGTGTCGCTGTCGAAGTTCATGTCCCACACCTGCGAGGCGATCAGCGAGCGCGGCAGCACTTCGCCCTGGCGACGCATCAGCAGTTCGAGCAGGGCAAACTCCTTGGCGGTCAGTTCGATGCGTTGCCCGCCACGCGCCACGCGGCGGCGCAGCAGATCCAGCTCCAGGTCGGCGGCGCGCAGCGCGGTGGATTCCATCACGCCCTTGCCCCGTCGCAGCAGCGTACGCACACGCGCCAGAAACTCCGAGAAGGCGAACGGCTTGACGAGGTAATCGTCGGCCCCCAGCTCCAGCCCCCTGACGCGGTCTTCCACCTGATCGCGCGCAGTGAGAAAGAGCACCGGCATCTCCTTGCCGCTGCGGCGCAGGGTTTCAAGCACCTGCCAGCCGTTCAGGCCTGGCAGCATGACGTCAAGCACCAGCAGGTCATGGTCGCCTGTCAACGCCAGGTGCAGGCCATCGACACCGTTGCGCGCCAGATCGACCATGAAGCCCGACTCCGCCAGGCCCTGCTGGAGGTAGTCGCCCGTCTTGGGCTCGTCTTCAACGATGAGGATCTTCATGGGGCACAGGGGAGCGGTGGGGCACTGCGCCGGATTGTGCCTGCCCCAGCGCTGACTGGACGCTAGTGTCCTGAGTTAGAAATTCGCAGACAAAATCTTTCGACACTTGCAAGGATATCCTCGGCAGACTTGGCCCAGACGAATGGTTTTGGGTTGGCGTTGTAGAGTTCGAGGTATTCGCGGATTGATTTTTCTAGTTGCC
>JANJVG010000185.1 GCA_024710165.1 Burkholderiaceae bacterium | reverse complement strand
GGTGTGCGCCCATGCTGGGCGCACATGAAAACGGGTTACAGCATTTCTACTGTAACCCGTTGACATGTCAAAAAAATGGTCGGTGTGAAAGGATTCGAACCTTCGACCCCTTGCACCCCATGCAAGTGCGCTACCAGGCTGCGCCACACACCGACAAGACCGCAATTATATATCGATTTCAGTCTTCCAGAAAAGAAGCGACCGAATTTCAAGTAATTCCTGCCGTACGGCAGCCAGGCTGTGCGCCTGCAACGGCTCGCCAGCCCCTGCCGCAACGGCAGTCGCGGGCATGGTGGATGCGTCGTCACCAACTTCCGAAATTTCACGCACCGTGTGTGAGAACTCCTGCAACTGGTTGCGTGCTCCACTAATGGTGAACCCTTGTTCGTACAGCAAGTCCCGGATCCGCCGGATCATCAGCACCTCGTGGTGCTGGTAGTAACGCCGGTTGCCACGGCGCTTCATGGGGCGCAACTGGGTAAACTCCTGCTCCCAGTAGCGCAGCACATGGGGTTTAACGCCGCACAACTCAGCCACTTCACCAATCGTGAAGTAGCGTTTGGCCGGAATGGAGGGGAGCAAGGTGCCCATGGATGCGTTGCAGAAACAAGGCGACGGCGAATTTCAGAGGGTACCGCAGGTCCGCATGCAGCGCCAGCCGCTTGCGGCACAAGCGCCACAGGGTGGCCGTACTCAGGACCCCGTGCCGTTCTGGATCTGCTCTTTCAGCTTGGTGCTGGCATGAAAGGTGACCACGCGGCGCGCGCCGATCGGGATCGCCTCGCCCGTGCGCGGGTTGCGCCCGGGGCGCGGCGCCTTGGTGCGGATCTGGAAATTGCCAAAACCCGAGAGCTTGACGTCTTCGCCATCGACCAGGCTTTTCGCGATCAGGTCGAAAAACGCATCGATCATGTCCTTGGACTCTCGCTTGTTCAGGCCGATGTGCTCGAACAGCAGATCCGCCAGCTGCGCCTTGGTCAGGGCCGGGGTTTCCAGGCTTTCTACGGCAAATTCGATCACGTCATTGCTCCGATCCTGCATGGCAGTCATACGCGCAGCTTCGCGCCCGTTTGCTCGGCCAGCCGTGCCAGCACGGACTGCACGGCGGCGTCGATTTCGGCATCGGTCAGCGTGGCCTCGCCACCCAGGGTCAGGCGCACGGCCAGGCTCTTCTCGCCCAGGGCCAGGCCACCGGTGACGCTGCCATCCTTGGCCACCTTGGGCCGGTACACGTCGAACAGCACGGCGCCGCGCAGCAGCGTGGCCGGCAGAGCCGCGTGGATGGCGCCCATGATGTCCGCGTGCGTGACCTTCTCGGCCACCACCACGGCCAGGTCGCGCTCCACGGCCTGGTGCTTGTGCACAGGCGCGAAACGCGGCACCGCGCGGCGCAGCACGGCGTCGAGCTCCAGCTCGAACAGCACGGGCACCTGGGGCAGCTCCCACGACTGGCGCCACTGCGGGTGCAGTTCGCCCACAAAACCGATGGCGCGGCCGTCCAGCAGCACGCGCGCGCAGCGGCCCGGGTGCATGGCCGGGTGAGTGGCGGGCTCGAACTGCGGCCGCAGCGGTGCCAGCAACGCCTCGACGTCGCCCTTGACGTCGTAGAAGTCGATCGCCTGCTCCTTGCGGCCCCATTGCAGCATGTCGGCGCCGCCGCAGGCCAGACCGGCCACGCGCATGGGCTGGCGGAAGCCCTCGACGGTGGTGTCGGTGTTCTGCACGGAGGCGTCGCGCAGGAACACACGGCCCACTTCGAACAGGCGCACGCGCTCGGCACGGCGGTCCAGGTTGAACTTGAGCACCTGCAGCAGCGAGCCCAGCAGCGACGAGCGCATCACGCTCATCTGGCTGGCGATGGGGTTGAGCAGCTTGATCGGGTTGGCGTTGGCGGCCAGCTCGCGTTCCCAGCGCTCCTCGACGAAGCTGAAGTTGATGGTTTCCTGGTAGCCCAGGCCCGCGAGCTGGCGGCGCACGGCAAACGGGCTGCGCTGGTTTTCGGCCTGCAGCTTGGGCGTGATGGGCGCCAGCGGCGGCGTGGTGGGCAGGTTGTTGTAGCCCACCATGCGGGCCACTTCCTCGATCAGGTCTTCCTCGATGGCGAGGTCGAAGCGGTACGAGGGCGGCGCCACGGTGACCGTGCCCTCGCCCAGCGTGACCGGCAAGCCCAGGCCCTGCAGGGCGTCGGCACACTGCGCCTGGGTCAGCGGCATGCCGATGACCTTGGCCGCGCGCGCCACGCGCAGCGTGACGGGCTGGGGCTGGGGCATGGCCACCTGCTGGTCCACCACCGGGCCGCAGGCGGTCTCGGGCGTGCCGCAGATCTCGATGACGAGCTGGGTGATGCGCTCGATGTGCTCCACGGTGAGCTGCGGGTCCACGCCGCGCTCGAAGCGGTGGCCCGCGTCGGTGGAGAAGTTGTAGCGGCGCGAGCGGCCGGCGATCGCCTTGGGCCACCAGAAGGCGGCCTCGACGTAGATGTGGCGCGTGCCGTCGGACACGGCCGTGGCGTCGCCGCCCATGATGCCGGCGAGCGATTCGACCTGCTGCTCGTCCGCGATCACGCCGACCTTTTCATCGACTTCGACGGTGTTGCCGTTGAGCAGCTTGATCTGCTCGCCCGCGCGGCCCCAGCGCACCTCCAGGCCGCCATGTATCTTGTCGAGGTCGAAGATGTGCGAGGGACGGCCCAACTCGAACATCACGTAGTTGGAGATGTCCACCAGCGGCGCCACGCTGCGCTGACCGCAGCGCGCCAGGCGGTCCACCATCCACTGCGGGGTCTTGGCCTGCGTGTTGACGTTGCGCACGATGCGGCCCGAGAAGCGGCCGCACAGGTCGGGGGCGCTGACCTTGACGGGCAGTTTGTCGTCCAGCGCCACGGCCACTGCGGGGAACGCGGGCGCCTTGAGCGGCGCGCCGGTCAGGGCGGCGACCTCGCGCGCCACGCCGTAGACGCTCAGGCAATGCGCCAGGTTGGGCGTGAGCTTGAGCGTGAACAGCGTGTCGTCAAGGTTCAGGTAAGCGCGAATGTCCTGGCCCAGCGGGGCGTCCAGCGGCAGCTCCAGCA
>JANJVG010000176.1 GCA_024710165.1 Burkholderiaceae bacterium | reverse complement strand
GGTGCTGACTATTGCGTACTTTGATGGGCTGGGAGTGCCACGCCTGTCCTGACCTCAAACTCTCGAACCGCCCGGTGCGGACCCGCACGCCGGGTGGTGTGGCAGGGGTGCCTCCTACAATGGAGGCCCCCTATGCCGATTGCCTCACGCCGTCTCACCAACTACCCTGACATACCGTCAACCGACATACCGCCACCGGTTCTCCCCAATTCACAGGGACAAACCTGTGGACAACCCGTGGCCTGCTTGGGCATGCGCTGCGCAAGTGCACGGCCCGCAAAGGATTTTGTTGCACTGCCGCAAAATCGGGCAGATGCGCCCGCCTCACTGCAAGGCCAGCAGCCAGAAGTCCTGCTCATACCCCTTGATCGACTGCACCGCACGCAGGCGTTGCGCCGGGGTCATGGCGTTGTGCACACGGGCAAATCCCTCGCAGCTCTCTGCCTCCAGCGACTGCGCATAGTGCTGGTAAGCCTTATCGGGCGATGCCTGGAAGCGGGCACGGTAAGCCCTCAGCAGCGCAAGGGAACGCTCGGTGTGGACCCGGTCGCTGGCGATGCGCTCGAGCACCTGGATCAGGTCTTTCTGGCGGCGCAGGCGCTCGGCGTAGGTGCGCTGCGGGTCAAACGATGACCGGGCCAGAATGCTGCGCAGGGCCTCGCGGGGTGCATCGTCCAGGGTGCCGTAGAAGGTTTCCGCACGGGACAGCAGTTGCTTGTAGCGCTGCTCGAGACGCTGCTCTGGTGATGGGTCCAGCCACTGCTTTTTCCAGTCGGCGTTGCTTTGCGCCTGCCTTCTCTGCAGCGTGCGGATCTGGGCAGGGGTGAGCTGGGACGCCAGCCACACCAGTTGCTGCTCGGCCTGCGCCCATACCGCGTCCAGCTGGTTGCGGGCATCGCCGTAGATGCCGCAGGCCTGGCCGGGCGAGACAGTGGCAGGCAGCAGCAGCTGCACCTGCTGCAGCAACTCGGCGTGCCGGGGCAGCATGGTGCCGCGGTGCCACTGGTGCAGCAGGTCCAATTCGCTGCGCACGCGGTCGGTCTGGTGTTCCGACAGGTCGAGGTACTGGTTCAACTGCCAATAGGCCAGTTGCGGCACCTGGTTGTACGCCAGTTTGACGGCGCTGCAGCCCTGCAACAACAGCGCTCCCACCGCCAGGGTGGCGAGGCACAGCAACTGGCGGACACGGCCTGGCAGGGACATGGATGCAGTGCCTCAGTTGCCTTGCCGGCGGATGAGCGCACGGCCACTTTCGGTGATGGTGAGCTGGCCGGTGCTGTTTTTGGCAAGGTAGCCCCGCTCGTACAAGCGGCTGGAGAGGTGCTCCTTGAGGGCTTGCGGGGTGCTGACCCACTGCCCCATCTCCAGCTGCTTGAGCGTTTCGAGCTCGTCCACTGTGGGGTCGAAGTGGGGTGCGTGGTAGGTGTTCATGGCGGGCCTCCTTGCGAATGGGAACCTGTGCGATGGCATTGTTGCGCAGCGCCGGGGTGGCGTCAAAACCCCTGGACGTGCGCGGTCAGGCTGCTGCAGACGCCTCCGGACGGGCCATGGTGACCAGCCAGGCGCTGAAGGTGGCCAGCACCGGCGGCTGGGGCTGCGCCGGGCTGATGAGGTAGTAGCTGCGCTCGCCGCGCAGAGGCCGCGAGCAGGCCACCACCAGTTCGCCGCGCGCCAGCTCGGCCTCGATCAGCAGCGGAGGGATCAGCGCCACGCCCATGCCGTGCGTGGCGGCCTCGGCCAGCATCGAGAACAGTTCGTAGCGCGGGCCGTCGAGGGCCTTGGGCGCATCCACCCCCATGGCCTCGAACCACTGGCGCCAGCCGTAGGGGCGCGTGCTTTGCTGCAGCAGCGGCAGATCAGCCAGCGCCTCGGCGGCCACGCCCTGGTAGGCACGGCCGCGGCCGCGCTGGGCGGCGGCCTCCAGCACGCGGGGGCTGCACACGGGCACCACGTCTTCGTTCATGAGCCATTGCGCCTGAATGCCGGGCCAGTTGGCCACCTGCTCGGGCGTGCCGGCGTACAGGGCCGCGTCGAAGGTGGTGTCGGCGAACAGGAAGGGGCGCGTCTGCGTTTCGATGTGCACCACGATGTCCGGGTGCTGCTGCGCCAGCCGGGGCAGGCGCGGGATGAGCCAGCGCGTGGCAAACGTGGGCACCGCCGCCAGCGACAGCGTACCGCCCTCGCCCTGGTGGGCCATCATGTCCAGCGTGCCCTGCTCCACCGCCTGCAGCCAGCGCGCCACCTGGCGGCCATAGTGCGCACCGGCCGGGGTCAGCACCACGCCATGGCGCGTGCGGCGGAACAGCTGCACGCCCAGAAACTCTTCCAGCGCGAGGATCTGGCGCGAGACGGCGCTTTGCGTCAGCGACAGCTCCTGCGCGGCGCGCGTGTAGCTCTCGTGCCGGGCGGCCACTTCAAAACAGGCCAGGGCCTGGGTGGAGGGAATGTTGCGGCGCATGGGACAACCCGGTCATGAACACGGGCCGGAGTATTCCATATATTCCAATAACGCATTTCAAGATGAAAAGAACTCGCTTGCAGCCTATGGCGTTTGACGCCTACCATGGCACCCGAACGCAATCGCATGCATCCCATGCATGCCAGCCCACCCTCTTCTTTTATTGCATCGGAGACACCCCATGGCCCACGCCGCCTTCCAGTGGAACGACCCCTTCCTGCTCGACCAGCAACTGACCGACGATGAGCGCGCCATCCGCGACGCGGCCGCCGCCTATTGCCAGGACAAGCTGGCCCCCCGCGTGCTGGAAGCCTTCCGCCACGAGAAGATGGACACCACCATCTTCCGTGAGATGGGCGAGCTGGGCCTTCTGGGCCCCACCATTCCCACGCAGTACGGCGGCGCCGGCCTGAACTACGTCAGCTACGGCCTGGTGGCGCGCGAGATCGAGCGCGTGGACTCGGGCTACCGCTCCATGGCCAGCGTGCAAAGCTCCCTGGTGATGGTACCCATCAACGAATTCGGCACCGAGGCGCAAAAGCAGAAATACCTGCCCAAGCTGGCCAGCGGTGAATTCATCGGCTGCTTCGGCCTGACCGAGCCCGATCACGGCTCCGACCCCGGCAGCATGGCCACCCGCGCCTACAAGGTCGATGGCGGC
>JANJVG010000170.1 GCA_024710165.1 Burkholderiaceae bacterium | reverse complement strand
CGAAGTCTTCGGGGATCAGCGGGTAGTTGGCCGCCTTCAGCCCGTGCTGCATGGCCAGGTAGAGGCTGGTGGGGGTCTTGCCGCTGCGGCTCACGCCGACCAGGATCACGTCGGCACCTGCCAGGTCGTGGTTGGTCTGCCCGTCATCGTGGGCCAGGCTGAAGTTGATGGCTTCGATGCGGTCGTGGTATTCCTTGCTCTTGCTGATGTCCGAGAAGCGTCCCACGCGGTGGTGCGACTTGATGCCCAGTTCCACCTCCAGCGGGTGCACAAAGGTGCCGAACATGTCCAGCAGCATGCCGCCTTTGCAGCCTTCCTGGATGACCTTGAGCACTTCCATGTTCACCAGGGTGGTAAACACGATGCTCTTGCGCCCTTCGACTTCGGCCGTGTGGTTGATCTGGCGCACCGCCTGGTGGGCCTTGTCCACGGTGTCGATGAAGGGCAGGCGCACGTGGCGGGGCACGATCTCGAACTGCGCGAGGATGGCGTTGCCGAAAGTTTCGGCGGTGATGCCGGTGCCGTCGGAGACAAAAAACACGGTGCGTGTGTGCATGCGGGGCCTTATGGAATACGTCAGCCCGCTGCCAGAAGCGCGGGCCTACAATTGCGCCCATTATCCAAATTCTCACCATGCGCGCTGTCGGCCCACAAGCACAACAACAAAGCCGAGTCCCGCGCCTGGTTGCTCGCCCACTGCTCCTCCAGGGCATGGGCGCAGACCCGGTTTCAACTTCTGGAGCTTTCCCATGTCTGCACTGTTCAACGCGACCGCCCTGGTCGTTCCGTTTGAAAAACTGAGAATGACCGACGTCGAGTCGGTCGGCGGTAAAAACGCCAGTCTCGGCGAGATGATCTCCCAACTGCCCGAAGGCGTGCGTGTGCCCACGGGCTTCGCCACCACGGCCCATGCCTTCCGCGAATTCCTGGCCTACGACGGCCTGGCCGACCGCATCAGCCAGAAGCTCGCGGCCCTCGACACCGAGGACGTGCGCGCGCTCGCCCAGGTGGGCGCTGAAATCCGCACCATGGTCGAGGCCCAGCCTTTCCCGGCCGATCTGGAGCAGGCCATCCGCGACGAGTTCGCGCGCCTGTCCGCCGGCAACCCGCACGCCAGCTTCGCCGTGCGCTCGTCCGCCACGGCCGAAGACCTGCCTGACGCTTCGTTTGCCGGCCAGCAGGAAACCTTTTTGAATGTGCATGGCATCGAGGAGGTGCTGCACAAGATGAAGGAGGTGTTTGCCTCCCTCTACAACGACCGGGCCATCAGCTACCGCGTGCACAAGGGCTTCGCGCACGATGTGGTGGCCCTGTCGGCCGGTGTGCAGCGCATGGTGCGCTCCGATCTGGGCGCTGCCGGTGTGATGTTCACCATCGACACCGAGAGCGGTTTTGAAGACGTGGTGTTCATCACCAGCAGCTACGGTCTGGGCGAGACGGTGGTGCAGGGCGCCGTGAACCCCGACGAGTTCTATGTGCACAAGCCCATGCTCAAGGCGGGCAAGCAGGCCGTGATCCGCCGCAACCTGGGCAGCAAGCTGATCGAGATGGTGTTCTCTTCGCCCGAAGAGAAGGCGCAGACGGGCAAGCTCGTCAAGACGGTGGATGTGCCGGCCGAGCTGCGCAACCGCTACTCGCTCACCGATGCCGACGTGCAGCAACTGGCGCACTATGCGCTGGTGATCGAGCAGCACTACGGCCGCCCGATGGACATCGAGTGGGGCAAGGACGGCGAAGACGGCCTGCTCTACATCCTGCAGGCGCGCCCCGAGACGGTGAAGAGCCAGGTCCAGGGCCAGGCCGAGCTGCGCTACAAGCTCAAGGGCACCGGCACCGTGTTGGCCGAGGGCCGCGCCATTGGCCAGAAGATCGGTACCGGCCCGGTCCGCCTGGTGCACAACATCAGCGAGATGGATAAGGTGCAGCCCGGTGACGTGCTCGTCACCGACATGACCGACCCGAACTGGGAGCCCGTGATGAAGCGCGCCAGCGCCATCGTCACCAACCGGGGTGGCCGCACCTGCCACGCCGCAATCATTGCGCGCGAGCTGGGCATTCCGGCGGTGGTGGGCTGCGGCAACGCCACCGACAAGCTGCTGGACGGCACCCTGGTGACCGTGAGCTGCGCCGAGGGCGACACCGGCCATATCTACGACGGCCTTCTCGAGACGGAAGTGACCGAGGTGCAACGCGGCGCCATGCCCCCCATCAAGACCAAGATCATGATGAACGTGGGTAACCCGCAACTGGCCTTTGACTTCTGCCAGCTGCCCAACGAGGGCGTGGGCCTGGCGCGGCTCGAATTCATCATCAACAACAACATCGGCGTGCACCCCAAGGCCATCCTCGACTACCCGCAGATCGATGCCGACCTGAAGAAGGCCGTGGAATCGGTGGCGCGCGGCCATGCCAGCCCGCGTGCCTTCTATGTGGACAAGGTGGCCGAGGGCGTGGCCACCATCGCGGCGGCCTTCTGGCCCAAGCCGGTCATCGTGCGCCTGTCGGACTTCAAGAGCAACGAATACCGCAAGCTCATCGGCGGCAGCCGCTACGAGCCCGAGGAAGAGAACCCCATGCTGGGCTTCCGGGGCGCGGCGCGCTATGTGAGTGAAGAGTTCGGCGAAGCCTTCGCCATGGAATGCGAGGCCCTCAAGCGCGTGCGCAACGACATGGGCCTGACCAATGTGCAGGTGATGGTGCCCTTTGTGCGCACGCTGCGCCAGGCCGAGCGCGTCACGCAGTTGCTGGCGCAGCATGGCCTCAAGCGCGGCGACAACGAGCTCAAGCTCATCATGATGTGCGAGATCCCGAGCAACGCCATCCTGGCCGAGCAGTTCCTCGCGTTCTTCGATGGCTTCTCCATCGGCTCGAACGACCTGACCCAGCTCACGCTGGGGCTGGACCGCGACTCGGGCCTGGAGCTGCTGGCGCAGGACTTTGACGAGCGCGATCCGGCCGTCGAGGCGCTGATCCACATGGCCATCAAGGCCTGCCTGGCGCAGGGCAAGTACATCGGCATCTGCGGCCAGGGCCCCAGCGACCACCCCGACTTTGCCCAGTGGCTGGCGCGCGACGGCATCACGTCCATCTCGCTCAACCCCGACAGCGTGATCGCCACCTGGCAGCAGCTGGCGGGCTGATACCCATCCATGCAGTCATCGTCGCAAGATCCCGATCAGGAGCAGGCCCACCTGTTCCCACCGGACTTGCACGATGTGCGCCACCTGCAACTCAAGGCGGTGTTGCTGTTGCTGTGGGTGCTGGTGTCGTTTGTGGCCATGTATTTTGCCCATGATCTGCAGACGGCCGTGGTGGGCTGGTGGCCCCTGGGTTACTGGGTAGCGGCGCAGGGCGCTGTGCTGGTGTTTATGGCCATCGTGGTGGTTTATGCCTGGGCCATGAGCCGCTTTGAAAAGCAGGAGGCGCAGCACGGAGATGCTGCCGCTCCACCCCCCAGATAGTGCGCACCATGGCTGAGCAAGATCAGGCCGGGCAAGAGCGGGCCTACCTCTGGCGGCTGCACCGCATTCTGGCGCTGTATGTGGCAGGAGTGCTGGGTTTTTTGCTCCTCATGACCTGGGCCGAGCGCCAGGGGCTGTCGCGCCATTGGATCGGGCCGATCTTTCTGTTCCTCTCGGTCATGGTGTATGCGGGCATCGGCGTGTACGGTCGCACCACCGATGCTGACGAATACTATGTAGCGGGCCGACGCATCCCCCCCATGTACAACGGCATGGCCGCTGCGGCCGACTGGATGAGCGCGGCCTCGTTCATCAGTCTGTCCGGAGCGCTGTATCTGCAGGGCTTTTCGGGAACGCCGGGACATGCTGGCGGGCTGGCCTACCTGCTGGGATGGACGGGGGGCTTTTGCCTCGTGGCCATTCTGGTGGCACCGCATCTGCGGGCCATGGGGCTCTACACCATTCCCGACTTCTTCCATGTGCGCTTTGGCGGGCGCTGGCCGCGCGTGATTGCGGCCCTCGCGGCCGTGGTGTGCTCGTTCACCTATGTGGTGGCACAGATTTATGGCGTGGGCCTGATTGCTTCGCGCCTGACGGGCGTGCAGTTCGAGATCGGCATCATGCTGGGCCTGGGCGGGGTGCTGCTGTGCTCTTTTCTGGGGGGTATGCGCGCCATCACCTGGACGCAGGTGGCGCAGTATGTGGTGTTGCTGCTGGCCTTCCTGATTCCGGTCTCGTGGCTGGCCTACAAGCAGTTGGGCAACCCGGTGGCACCGCTGATGTACGGCAAGCAGATCGAGAAGATTGCCGATCTGGAGGCGCAATTGTTGGCATCGCCGGCCGAGTACCAGGTGGTTGCCGCCTATCTGGAGCGCGCGCGCGACTACGAGGCACGCTTGCAGAATGTCGAGCTGGCGCTGGAGGATGAGCGCGTGGCGATGCAGGACAAACTGCGCCGCCTGCGCGCTCAGAATGCCGACATCGGCCTCATCGTGGCGGCCAGCCGCGAGCTGGCCGCGCTGCCGCGCGATGCCGCCACTGCCCGCGAGCGCTGGACCCGCCTGATGCGCGAGAACTACGAACGGGCACAGCCCCTGGGGGGATTGCCGCCGCACAGCCGGGCCTTTGCTGGCTACCCTGATGGCACGCCCGAAGAACAGGTGATGTTCACCGAGTCGCGCCGCAATTTTCTGGCACTGATGTTCTGCCTGATGGTCGGAACAGCGGGCCTGCCGCACCTGCTCACGCGTTACTACACCTCCCCCACGGTGGCGGGTGCACGATCCTCCGTGGCCTGGTCGCTGTTCTTTATTGCGCTGCTCTACCTCAGCGCGCCTGCCCTGGCGGTGCTGGTCAAATTTGAGGTCATGAACAACCTGGTGGGCAGCAGCTTCGACCAATTACCGAACTGGATGGCCCAATGGGCCCGGGTGGATGCCTCACTCCTGTCGATCGAAGACATGAACCATGACGGAATCGTGCAGTTTGGTGAAATCCACCTGGGGTCGGACCTCATCATGCTGGCCACACCCGAGCTGGGCGGCTTGCCTTATGTGGTGTCGGGTCTGGTGGCGGCGGGGGGGCTGGCTGCAGCGCTGTCCACCGCCGACGGGTTGCTGCTGACCATCAGCAACGCGCTGGTGCGTGATCTGTATTTTCAGGGGCGTCCCCGCAACGCCTCGCCCGAGCAGCGCGTGATCCTGACCAAGTTCACCCTGCTGGCCGTGGCGCTGGCCGCAGCCTTTGTGGCAGCGCTCAAGCCGGCAGACATTCTGCCGCTGGTGACGGCTTCGTTCTCGCTGGCGGCTTCGGCCTTTGTCCCGGTGATGGTGCTGGGTATCTTCTGGCGCGGCACCACTCGCCAGGGGGCGGTGGCCGGCATGCTGTGCGGTCTGGGGCTGGCGGCGTACTACATGCTGTCGCATGTGCCGGCAGTGCGCGGTGTGCTGCCGCACTGGTTGCTGGCCGATGGCAGCCTGTGGTTCGGCATCCAGCCCATCTCGGCCGGTGTTTTCGGGGTGCCCGCAGGGCTGCTGTCTGCCTTGGTCGTCAGCTGGCTGACCCGGCCTGCACCACCCCAGCCCACAGCGCGCCTGGAAATGTAGTGCGCGTTGTGGTTGCCGGGGTGCGTGCTTTTCAACGGCCGGTTTTCAGCAGTTCGACGTCAAACTTCAGCGTGGCATTGGGGGGAATGACGCCACCTGCACCGCGCGCGCCATAGCCCAGGGCAGCCGGAATGATGAGCGTGCGCTGACCGCCCACCTTCATGCCCTGCACGCCTTCGTCCCAGCCCTTGATGACCATGCCTGCGCCCAGCCCGAAAACGAAGGGATCGTTGCGGTCGCGGCTGGAATCGAACTTGGCACCTTGCACACCGTCGTTGTACAGCCAGCCGGTGTAGTGCACCGTGACCTGCTGACCCTTGGTGGCTTCGGCGCCATCGCCCACAGTGGTGTCTTCGTACTGCAGTCCGGAGGGGGTGGTGGTGAATGCCATGGCGGTATCTCCTTATGAAAGCTATAAAAACAATAGCTTCCAGCGCTTGATGGGATTGCGCTGGAGGCCAATTTTCTTCACAAATCGCTCCTGCCCGGGCGGGCAGGGCGCGGGGGTCATTTTTTGGCCTGTTGGCCCGCCCAGCGGTTGGCAAAGGCCTGCAGGTCGTTCAGGCGCTTGAGCAGGTCGCTACCCGAGGCGGTGACGATGTAGCCATCGCTGCCATGATCGATCAGGCCGACCTCGCGCAGTTGCTTGATGCGGGTGTTGAGTGTGTTGGGGGTGATGCCGCCCACGCTGTCCTGCAGCAGCCGGAAGGTTTGCGGATGGCCGTCGCGCAGCGCCCAGAGCACACGCAATGCATACCGGCACTCAAGCCTCTCGAACAACTGATGGATGGCGGCGTTATCTTTGGAGCTCATCGGGCTTCTCCTTGCGCAATGGAATGGGGGCAGTGGTTCGGCCACAGGGCCTGGCGCCGGAGCGCACGGGAAGGACTATAGCGCTGAACCGGTTTTGCTACAAGTTTAATAGCTCCAAACGCATGCCAGCAGTGCCCCTATAGGATAAAGTTGGCCGAATTCTGTAAAGTGTTGCAACATCGCCACGGATTGCTCTGGCATCATCCGTTCGCCTTTTGCGATCGGCCCTGCATTTGCGCTGCATTCTGCCGCCTCCTGTTCCCACTGCCTGCACAAGCCTGCTTTCATGACTGCGACCGCCCACGCCAACCCATTCACCCCACCCACCGAGCTATCGGCACCCGACCCTCTGCCCCTGACCGGTCTGCGCGTGGTGGAGTTCTCGCACATGGTCATGGGCCCCACCTGCGGCATGGTGTTGGCCGACCTGGGCGCCGAGGTCATCAAGGTCGAGCCCATCGAGGGTGACCGTACGCGCCACCTGCTGGGGGCGGGGGCGGGTTTTTTCCCGCTGTTCAACCGCAACAAGAAAAGCATTGCCATCGACCTGCGCCATGCGCAGGGCATGGCCGTGGCGCAAAAGCTGGCCGCGTCGGCCGATGTGGTGCTACAGAACTTCAAGCCCGGTGCGCTGGCCAAGTACGGGCTGGACTACGCCGCGCTCAAGGAGATCAACCCACGCCTCATCTACGTCAACCACACCGGTTTTCTGCCCGGCCCCTACGAGCACCGCACCGCGCTCGATGAAGTGGTGCAGATGATGGGCGGGCTGGCCTACATGACGGGCCGCCCCGGTGACCCGCTGCGCGCGGGCTCCAGCGTGAACGACATCATGGGCGGCATGTTCGGCGCCATCGGCGCCATGGCGGCGCTGATGCAGCGGGGCATCACCGGGCGTGGGCAGGAAATCGATTCGGCGCTGTTCGAGAACAACGTCTTCCTCGTCGGCCA